>CAYWSH010000146.1:0-9627 GCA_964460655.1 uncultured Terriglobales bacterium
TGCGCGCGTCGGCTTCCAGGCCCTGGATCTGCTCCGGCGCCATGTACTGCACCGTCCCGATGATCGTGCCCGCACTCGAGAGCGGCGAGGCCGGGCTGGTGAGCGTTTGCGCTGCGGCAAAAATGGACTGTGATGAACTCCCCGCTGCCGCGGCCATCGACTGCGGCTTCGCCAGACCGAAATCGAGGAGCTTCGCCCCCGACTTCGCGAGCATCACGTTGCCGGGCTTCAGGTCGCGATGAATGATGCCGGCGCGATGTGCCTTCGCCAGCGCATCCGCCACCTCGATTGCGATCTTCAGAAGCTCTGGCGTGTTGAGCGGGCCGCGCTTCAGCCTGTCGGAGAGCGATTCGCCCTCCAGGAACTCCATGACGAGGAAGTCGGTCCCGTTCTCCGAGCCGACGTCGTGCAGCACACAGATGTGCGGATGCTGGAGTTGCGAGATGACCTTGGCCTCGCGCTCGAAGCGGCCGCGCGCTTCCGGCGTCGCGACCAGAGCGGAGTTCAGCACTTTTATGGCGACGGTGCGGTCGAGGCGCGTATCGCGTGCGCGATACACCTCGCCCATCCCGCCGGCACCCAGCGGCGACACAACCTCATACGGACCCAGGCGTGAGCCTGCGGCCAGAGCCATCTTTTGCCTTTCTGAGGAGAGCCCGCGCATTCTAGCGTGGGAAGCGGTTTTCACCAAAGATGAATCGCCACTTCAGCCGCGTTTTTCGATCTTCGCCCACGTGTCTTTGAGCGCGACCGTGCGGTTGAACACCGGCTTGCCCGGCTGGGAGTCTGGATCGACACAGAAGTAGCCCAGGCGCTCGAACTGGAAGCGCGCACCCGCGGCGGCGCTCGCCAGCGAAGGCTCGAGCTTCGCGTGCTCCACGACTTCCAGCGAGTGCGGATTCAGGTTTGCGGTGAAGTCCTTCCCTTCCTCGACGTCGTTCGGATCCTCTTTCGCGAACAGCGTCTCGTAGAGACGCACCTCGGCGTCGACGGCATGTTGCGCCGATACCCAGTGGATCGTGGACTTCACTTTGCGACCATCGGGCGCGTTGCCGCCACGCGTTGCCGGGTCGTATGTGCAGTGGACCTCGGTGACCTCACCGGCCGCGTTCTTCACGACGCTCGTGCAGGTGATGAAGTAGCCGTAGCGCAGCCGGACTTCCTTTCCGGGTGACAAGCGGAAGTACTTCGGTGGCGGGACCTCGCGGAAGTCGTCCTGCTCGATGTAGAGCTCGCGGCTGAACGGAACCTTTCTCGTTCCGGCGGCGGCGTCTTCCGGATTGTTGATCGCGTCCATTTCTTCCGTCTTGTCGGCGGGATAGTTCGTGATCACGACCTTCAGCGGCCGCAGCACTGCCATGACGCGCTGGGCTCTCCGATTCAATTCCTCGCGCACGAAGTGCTCGAGCATCGCCAGTTCCAGCGTGCCCTGCGTCTTCGAGACCCCGATGGAAGCGACAAAGTTTCGCAATGCTTCCGGCGGATAGCCGCGCCGCCGGATGCCGCAGAGCGTGGGCATGCGCGGATCGTCCCAGCCGCGCACGTGGCCTTCGTTCACCAGTTGCAGCAGCTTGCGCTTGCTCAGCAGCGTGTACGTCAGCGAAAGGCGGTCGAACTCGATCTGCTGCGACGGGAAGATGCCCAGCTCGCGGATGTACCAGTTGTAGAGCGGCCGGTGGTCTTCGAATTCCAGCGTGCACATCGAGTGCGTGACGCGCTCGTGCGAATCCGATTGGCCGTGCGCGTAGTCGTACGTCGGGTAGATGCACCACTTGTTGCCCGTGCGATGATGCTCCGCATGCACGATGCGGTACATCACCGGGTCGCGCAGGTTCATGTTGGGCGACGCCATGTCGATCTTGGCCCGCAGCGACCGTGCACCGTTGGGAAACTCGCCCGCCTTCATGCGCGCGAACAGGTCGAGGTTTTCTTCGACCGAACGCTGGCGATACGGCGAGTTCTTCCCCGCCTCGGTCAACGTGCCGCGATATTCGCGCACCTGGTCGGCCGTCAGATCACAAACGTAAGCCTTGCCCTTCTTGATGAGCGCGACGGCCCAGTCGTAGAGCTGCGGGAAATAATCGGACGCGTAGTACAGCCCCTCCCACTCGAAACCGAGCCAGCGGACATCTTCCTGGATCGACTCGACGTACTCGGTCTCTTCCTTTTCCGGATTCGTGTCGTCGAAGCGCAGGTTGGTGCGCCCGCCGAACTCGTCGGCGAGGCCGAAGTCGAGGCAGATGGCCTTCGCGTGCCCGATGTGCAGATATCCGTTCGGCTCGGGAGGAAAGCGCGTCTGGATGGGCGCGTCGCCGTACTTCTTGGTCTTCAGGTCTTCGACGATGATGTCGCGGATGAAGTTCGACGCCGGCGTGGGAGGGGCATTCGGTGTCGCAGGTTTCTCTGGAGGAGGCGGCGTCATAGGGGCAATACTTCAATATAAATGACGGAACAGGTACCCGCATGCCGCAAGCGCAGACCTGCGTTATAGTTGTCTCACCTCTATGGCGAAACGCGGTCACAATGCCAAGCGCCACGCACACGACTTGATCGAGCGACTTAAGCCCCGGCAGGTGTCCGCGGTTGTCGGGCTAATGGAAGTGATGGTCGCCCCCGGCGTTCGCGGGGGAAGAGAGTTTCCGCTCGACGATGAGCCACTGACCGCCGCTGACCGCAGCGCTATCGCAAAATCCGATGCTTGGTTCCGGAAGCACAAAGGGATCCCGCAGGAAGAGGTGATGGCTGAATTCGGCTTTACCTCCGCTGACTTGCGACGCAACGCGAAGAAGCGCGCTTGAAGCGCATCGTTTGGCCTGAACACGCGCGCCTCGACATCCGCCGGCTCGACCGCAGCACCGCAATGCGCGTCTTCTCAGCGTTGCATCGTTATGCTGAGTCCGGCGAAGGAGACGTGCGCCGTCTGGAAGGATCACCACGACACCTGAGGCTGCGCGTCGGCGACTATCGCGTTATTTTTCGCGATGAGGACGTCATTCGCGTGGTTTCTGTTCGCCACCGTAGCGAAGCGTACCGCTGATCTCGTTCACACCCCCGCGCTCACCACCTGCCCCGGCGCCGCCACCGTCACCTCGCGTGCCAGCCGCCGGCGGAAGTGCACGTGGCGCCAGCGCGTCATCTCGACCAGCGGCTTCCACACCGGATTCACCAAGTCATGCTTGATGAGCAGGTGCCAGAAGCGATTCGAGCGCTTGTAGAGATACGACATCGCCATATACAGCGGCACGGCCTGCCAATCGTGCGGGCGGCGCGCCCAGATCGAGGCGTGCGAGAACAGCCGCCGGTAGATCCATGCGTAACCGTGCTCCAGCTCCGCGGGCGACATGTGCTTCGGGCGGAAGACGGCGTGCGCCGTATCGTAGAGCGACCAATCGCGATGCAGCAGCCGGCCCTCGGCTTCCATCTGGCGGAAGAGCGGCGTTGCCGGATACGGCGTGAGGATATGGAAGGTGGCGCACTCCAGCCGGTTCTCTTCGATCCAGTCGGCGGTGCGCGCGAACACGTCTTTGCGGTCGTGGTCGAAGCCGAGCACGAACGAGCCGTTCACCTGGATGCCGACGTCGTGCAGCATGCGGACGCGGCGCGCGTAGTCGGCGGTGCGCGGCGTCTTCTTGTGCGCTTCCAGCAGATTGTCATCGGTGAGCGATTCGAACCCGATGAAGACGCCCGTGCAGCCCGCCAACGCCATCTCGCGGACGAGTTGCGGATCGTCGGTGACGTCGATGGTGACGGCGGCGCTCCAAATCTTGTTCAGCGGACGCAGCGCGCGGCATAGCGTCTGCAGGTAATCGCGCCGCGAGCCCAGGTTGTTGTCGATGAAGACGGCGTAGGGCTGGCCGTCGGCGTTGAACTCCTGCACGATCTGCTCCGGCCGCATCATGCGGTACGGCATGCGCAGCCCGTCGGTGGCGAGATAGCAGAAGCCGCAGCGATTGTGACAGCCGCGCGTCGCGATCAGGCTCGTGGTCGTGAGAAAACTGCGACGCTGCAGGATCTGGCGCCACGGCGGCGGGTCATCGCAGTAATCGTTCTCGTAGGTCGCCGTGTAGCGCGGCTGCAGCGCGCCGCGTTCGACGTCGGCGAGGATCTGCGGCCACAGCTGCACGCCGTCGCCCATCGCCAGCGCGTCGGCATGCGGCGCGCACTCGTCGGGGCACGACAGCACATGCAGCCCACCCAACACGACCTTCGCGCCGCGCGCGCGATACCAACGCGCCAACTCGAAGGCGCGCCGCGCAAACGTGAGGTGCACGGTGATCCCGACCAGTTCCGGTATCGGCTGCGCGGGTGGCGGCCCGTCGAGCAGGTTCTCGTCGAAGTACTCCACCCGCCAGTGCGCGGGCGTGGTCGCGGCAAAGCTCGTCATCGCCAGCGACGGCGTCAGGACGTGCTTGCCGAAGCTGGCGTTCGCGTCCTTGGGATAAAAGGGGTTGATGAGCAGCGCGTAACGCGGCTCTACCGGCGCGGCAGGCGCCGCATGGTCAAGCCGCGGCGGATGCGCCATCTCCGGCGGCATCCAGCGCTGCTTCAGGGTTGTGCGCCACGGGTCGTGGATCTTGGCCATGGCTGTACTTTGTATTACAAAGTACTTCTCATGTCAAGTCTGGCTGAGGGCCCGCCCTATGCGCGCCAGCGTCTTCTCTTTCCCTACCACCGCCAGCGTCTCGAACAGCGGCGGCGCGTTCTTGCGCCCGCACACCGCCACGCGGATGGGCTGGAACATCTGCCCGGCCTTGATGCCGAGTTCCTGCGCCGCGCCACGCAGCGCGACATCGAGCGCATCGTGATTGAACTCCGTCTTCGCCAGCACCTCGCTCGCCTTTTCCAGGACGCGCTTCGCCATCACCGCGTCGCCCTTCTGCGGAATCAACTCCGCCGGGTCGTACGGAGGCAACTGCTCCACGAAGAAGAAATCGGCCGCGGTGAGGACATCGCGCAGCAGCTTGATGCGCTCACGGATGAGCGGCGCCACCTGCAACATCGTCTTTTCGGAAACCGCTGGAAATCCGCCTTCGTGGACGACGGGTAACAGGCGCTTGGATAGCTCCTCAACTGGCTGTGCGCGGAGGTGCTCGGCATTGAGCCACATCGCTTTGGGGTCGAACGTTTCTTCATTTTGAGAACCGCTTGAGGCCCCTGGGGCTTTTGAGGGAGCAGATGCTCCTGCGACGGGCGGCGCGGCGGCCGCACGGGCCGCGCCGCCTTCTTCCCGCGCCGGCTCCTTGAAATTGACCACGGCGTTCGCGCGGTTGATGCCCGCGAGCGAGAACAGCTCCTTGATCTCATCCACCTGCATGAACTCGCGGTCGTTCTTCGGCGACCAGCCGAGCAGGCACAGGAAGTTGATGAACGCCGCAGGCAGGAAGCCGGCGTCGCGATACGTGGTGACGCTCACTACCGGTCCGTGCTTGCGCTTGGAGAGCTTCGTGCCGTCGGGAGCGACCAGCAGCGGCAGGTGTGCAAACTGCGGAGGAGTAGCGCCTGCCGCCTCGAAGATCAGGATGTGCTTGAAGGTGTTTGAAAGGTGGTCCTGCCCGCGGATGATGTGCGAGATTCGCAGATCAATGTCGTCGGCGCACGATGCCAGGTGATACGTCGGCATCCCGTCCGAGCGTAGCAGTGCAAAGTCTTCGATGTCGGCTGTCGCCTTCACCTGCTCGCCGTACACGGCGTCTTTGAACGCGACTTCGGTGCGCGTTTCCCTCGGCACTCTAAACCGCAGCGCGAACGGCTCGCCGGCTGCGGCGCGGCGATCACTTTCGGCGCGCGGCAGCTCGTGCATATCGGCATTGAACAGCCACGTCCCACCGCTCGCCGAGCGCGCATCGTCGCCCGCGTGTGCCGGTGTGAAGTCGCGATACGCCATGCCCTTCTGGAATATCGCCTCCGCGATCTGCCGATGCAGGGCGAGACGCTCCGACTGCTTGTACGCTTCATCCCACTTCAATCCCAGCCAATCGAGCCCGGCAAAGATCGACTCGACCGATTGCTGTGTGTTGCGCTCGACGTCGGTGTCGTCGAGGCGCAGGATCATGGTGCCGCCGTTGCGGCGCGCGTACAGCCAGTTGAAGATGAAGGTGCGCGCGCTGCCGACGTGCAGAAAACCCGTAGGCGACGGCGCAAAGCGGACTCGCAGCACAATGCGTTCGAGTATAAACGCGCGCTTGCGCCCGGCACGATCGGCATTACAATGCGCGCGCATCGGAGGTTCCCGTGCCGCGCAGGATCATCCTCATACTGCTTCTTTCCGCCGCCTGCTTCGCCGCCACGCGCCCGCTCGCGCTTGAGGACTACTACCGCCTCGTCACCGTTCAGTCGCCGGCGATGTCGCCCGACGGCCGCTGGGTAGTGTTTCTCAAGACCTCGATCATCGAGGACGACAATCGCCGCCAGTCCGAACTCTGGATCGTGGCGAGCGATGGTGGCTCGGCGCCGCGACGTCTCTCCGATCTCGCGCTGAACGTGACCGCCCCGCGCTGGAGCCCCGACGGCGAGTTGCTGGCCTTTTCCGCGCGCGCCCGCGGTGCGTCGGCGACGCCCGCTGACGAAGGCGATGACGGCGGCAACATCTGGTTCCTGCGCCTGCGCGATGGCCAGGCCGACGGCCCGGCATTCCAGGTGCGCGGTGTTGGCGGTACGCCGGTGTTCAGCCCGGACAACCACTGGATCGCCTTCACGCGCCGCACCGCGCGGCCACGCACGCCTTCGTACGCGAGCGAAGCCGAACGCAAGATCAATGAGCGCTTCAAGGGCCGCGCGTATGAGTGGTTGAACTATCGCTACGACCAGCGCGGCTACCTTCCGGATCCGCGCAGCGCCGAGGCGACCCCGCCCCGCGAGATCTACGTGGTGCCGCGCGACGGCGGCGAGCCGCGGAAGCTGACACAGGTCGGCGTGGATGCACGCGACCTCGCCTGGCGACCCGACAGCCAGGCCATCGCCTTCATCGCCGACACGCACGCGCGCGACGAATACAGCTACGAGCGCGCCGACGTCTTCACGGTGACTTTCGCCGGCACCACGCAGCGCCTCACCGACGGCCCCTACGACAACAGCATGCCGGCGTGGTCACCCGATGGGCGGAGCCTCGCCTTCCGCCGCGAGCTGGGATTGAGTGCGGTGATCGCGGCGAAGCAGGACCATGGCGCGCCTACGGAACTGTTCTCGATCTCGGCCGACGGCGGCGGCGTGCCCCAGCGCATGACGGCCGAGTGGGACCTGCTGCCCGGCGCCCCACGGTTCGCGCCTGACGGCCGGCATCTTTATTTCACCGCCGGCGTCGGCGGCAACGAGCATCTGTTCCGCGTGGCGACGGCGAGCGGCCCGCAGCGCGTGGAGCAGGTGACGCGCGGCGAGCGCCGGCTGAGCGGCTTCAGTGCGTCGCAGGCGCACGACCGGCTCGCTTACATCGCAGCGGACAGCGCGCATCCCGGTGAACTGTTCGTCGCGAACGCCGACGGCGGCGGCGAGAAGCGGCTGACGTCGTTCAACGATGCGCTGCTCAGCGAGGTGCAGCCCGCCACCGCCGAGCGCATCGTCTTTCCCAGCAAGGATGGGACCGAGATCGAGGGCTGGGTCATCAAGCCACGCGGCTACGACGCGGCGCGCGCGTGGCCGCTCATCCTCACCATCCATGGCGGACCGCACGGCGCCTTCACCAATGATTTTTCGTTCGAGCACCAGCTGCTGGCCGCACATGGATACCTTGTGCTCTACACGAATCCGCGCGGCTCCACGAATTACGGCGAAAAGTTCCTGTGGGCGACGTGGGGTGGCTGGGGCAACCTGGATACCGAGGACGTCCTCGGTGGCATTGACTACGTGCAACAACACTACAACGTCGACCGCCGGCGCCTCGGCGTGACCGGCTACTCCTACGGCGGCTTCCTGACGAACTGGATCATCGGCCACTCCACGCGGTTCGCGGCCGCCGTGGTGGGAGCCGGCCCCTCGAACTGGATCAGCGATTACGGCACCGCCGACATCCCACGCACGAAAGAGAGTGAATTCTTCGGCGCTCCGTGGGAACCGCGCGCCCAGCAGTTGCTGCTGCGACAGTCGCCGGTGCTCTACGCGTCGGAGGTGAGGACGCCGACGCTGTTCGTCCACGGTGAATCGGACCTGCGCGTGCCCATTGAGCAGGGCGAGCAGATGTACACCGCGTTGCGCAAACACAAAGTGCCGGCGCGCTTCGTGCGCTATCCGAACTCGTATCACGGCGGCTGGAGCCCGTGGAACACCGTACACCGCTATTACGAAGAGCTGCAATGGTGGCAGCGCTGGCTCGGACCCTCGCGGCCGCTATCGGGGACGATCGCAGGGAGATAACATCACGCGTGGAGGTGACGCATGGGACGCGCACTCGGCTTCATCGGCCTTATCATCGTGGCGGCACTGGGCTTCTGGATGTACACCAAGCAGGCGACGAGCGCATCGCCCGCCGGCAACGCCGCCGCCAGCCCGAAGGCGACCATCGACCTCGTCGGCGTGAAGAATGACCTGCTCGCCATCGCGAATGCCGAGCGTGGCGAGTTCGCGCTCAACGGCAAGTACGCCTCACTCGACGCGCTGCGCTCCTCGGGCGCGCTGAAGATGAACGCTGACAATCGTGGCCCCTACCACTACAGCGCCGACGTGAGCGACTCCAGCTTCCGCGTCGTCGCCACGTACACCGGCGATCCGCCGACGGGGGTGCCGCGGACGCTGAGCATCGACGAGACCATGCAGATCAAGCAGGAATGATCCCGCCGGCCGTCACTGCGTTCGCGACTTGGGATACGTCGGATGCACGTGCGGACTCTGCGCGGGATTCTTTTGCTTCTTCGCGTTCGGATCGGGCAGGTTGTTGCGCGTCACCCGCATATCGAATTCCACGGGCAGCTTCATCGGCGGGAAGCACGCGCGATCGTTGCATGCCTGGTATTGCATCTCGCCGTGCACGCGATACTGTCCCGGCGTCGCCGTCCGGACCGAGCTGACCGTCGCACGTACGGCGAAGGCGCCGGAATAGACGCTCATCTTGTCTTCGCCCGAGAACGGGAATGTCTTCTCCTCACCCGGCGGATAAACGATCTTGCCGATGCCGACATCGGTCGGTGGCAGAAAGCGGATCTTGGTCGGGATGAGCAGCTCCGAGTGCGGCTGGCTGGAGTTGATGTGCTTGTCCAGATCGATCTGGAAGCGCAGCGTGATCGGCTGCGGCTTCGACGCCGTAACCGTGACCGCAGTCGCGCCGAGGAACTTGACCCATTGCGGGGCGTTGGGCTTCGACAGCGACTCCTGCGATAACGCAGTTGCTAGCAACAACAAACAAATCAGACTGCTCATCCTGAGCGAGCACGCCGGCGCAAAGCGACGGCGGCGCAGTCGAAGGACCCCGCTGATGTCGGCGCTACCGGCGCCTCTCCTCGCTCTTCGGCCACGAATCTCGAGATCTTCGTTGAAAAGGCGCATACAGCTTCGTTAGGCAAACATCCGTGGGATCCTTCGGCCAAAAGAAGGCCTCAGGATGACATGGCTGAATCAGTTACTTCGCCGCCTGCTGCGCCGGCACCGCCAGCGCCTTCTTCACGTTGTCTTCGATCTCTTTCTTGCTGATGATGCCGAAGA
>CAYWSH010000147.1:0-2686 GCA_964460655.1 uncultured Terriglobales bacterium
GCGATCATGTAGTCGGTGAGGATGCCGCCGTAGCTCCAGCCGCCGACGCCGAGCTTCGCCGGATCGGCGACGCCCATGGCGATGACCTGGTCGACGCACGCTTGCAAGTCTTCGACCTCGTAGTGGCCCCAATCGGCAAAGATGGCGCGCGAATACTTCATGCCGCGGCCGGAGCTGCCGCGATAGTTCACGTTGAGCACGGCGTAGCCGTTAGCCGCGAACCATTGGCGCTCGACGCTGAACGAGTGCTGGTCCTGGCCGTTCGGGCCGCCGTGGATACGCAACAACAGAGGGACTTTGGCCCCTTCCTTGTAGCCGACGGGCTTGGAGAGCAGGCCGTGGACCTCGGTGCCGTCTTTGCTGCGCGCGCTGATGTCTTCAGTGGGCGCGAGATCGAGTTCGGCGAGCAGCGCGTCATTCTGGTGCGTGATCTGGCGAAGGGTGCTGCCTTCGAGGGCGTAAACCTCGTTCGGCTTGGCGTCGCTGCCGCTGATGGTGACGGTGCGGCCTTTCTGCGTGTTCCAGTTGCCGATGACGACGGGTGGATTCAGCAGGCGCTCGTACTTATGTCCCGCAGCCAGAATATGGGCGGCATAGACGGAGCGATCGTCCGTGACGGTGAAGTTGATGGCATCGGCGGTCCAGCGGACGTTGCCCACGCCGCGGTCGAGCGCCTCGGTCTGCGGCACGCGCTGTGGCGCGGCGCTGCCGTCGCTGGGGACGGTCGCGAGATGCTCCATGTTGTAAGCGCCGTACTTCTTTTCGTCGGCCTCGAGGAAGGCGATCCACTTGCCGTCGGGGCTCCATTCGGGGCGATTGCGCGCCGCGCGCACGGTCGCCGGGATGAGCTGCTTCTCCACGCTGCCGGGCTTCGCTTCCGCGGTGTAGAGCGTGACGGACGGATCGCGATCGGGATCGTCGGCGTGGCTGCTCATGAACGCGATGGTGGAGCCGTCGTGCGACCACGACGGGCTGGATTCATCGAACTTGCTCTTGGTAAGCCGCTCGAGCTTCTTGGTAGCGATGTCGTACAGATAGATGTAGCTGTGGCGGCCGCTGAGCAGGTAGCCCTGCACGTCCTGCTTGTACTTGTAACGATCGATGACGATCGGCTTCGTCGGTTTGGGACCAGGGCGCGCGCCCGCGGCAGCGGCACCGCCGGCGGGAGTTGCTGCCTCGGTCGGAGGTGTGTCTTCGGCGTCAGGATCGGGATCGCCGACGACGAGGGCGAAGCGCTTGGAATCGGGCGACCACTCGTAGCCCTGCAAGCGTCCTTTGATCTCGGTGAGCGGCATGGATTCGCCGCCACTGCGGTCCATGAGCCAGATCTGCGAGCCGCGCGCGTTCGACGGGCGGCCGGAGGTGAACGCCAGATACTTACCGTCGGGCGACCAGCGCGGCTGTGATTCGCTGTCCTGGCTCCAGGTGATCTGCCGGTCGCTCTTGCCGTCGAAGCTCGCCAGCCAGATGTGCGTGTTCGACTTGTCGCCCTTGGTGTCGACCATCGAGACCGTGTAGGCGATCCATTCGCCGTCGGGCGAGAGCTGCGGGTCGTTCACGTTGCGGAAGCGCTGCAGGTCGTCGAGCTTCAACGGATGACGGGCGGGTGTCTGCGCGAGGGCGACGACGGACAACAACATTAGGACGATGAGCGAGCGCTTCGGCATGAGAGTTTCTCCGTGAAGGAGACGTAGCGAAGCTACGTCTCTACGAATGAGTGAGTGGCGAATCTTACGTCAGGCGCGGCAGCGTGAGCAACGCGCTTCTAGTGCGCGTGCGGGTGGTCGTGGTGCTCGTCAATCTCGGTCGGGATGACGCAGCCGTGCGCGACCTCGCACACCGCATGCTCGAACTGGATGGTGGTGTGGGCGATGCGGAATTGCGTGCGCAGCGCATCCTGCACGTTCTGCAGGATCACGTTGCTGGCTGACGGCGGGATGTCGGCGATGGCGACGTGACAGGAGAGCGCGTGCATGTCGGAGCCGAGCGACCAGACGTGCAGGTCGTGGACGTCGTTCACCCCCGGCACGGCGACAATGGCGGCCGCGATGCGTTCCACTTCCATGCCCGCGGGTGTGCCTTCGAGCAGGATGTTCAGCGTCTCGCGGAGGATGCCGAAGCTCGACCACAGGATGACGGCGGCGATGCCGACGGAGAGCGCGGGATCGATCCAGTGCTGGCCGGTCAGCAGGATGGCCCAACCGCCGACGATCACGGCGGCCGTCGAGAACGTATCGCCCAGCATGTGGAGGAAGGCGCTGCGCAGGTTGACGTCATGGCTGGTGCGCCACAGCAGGAGCGCGATGACGCCGTTCATCACCACGCCGGTAGCGGCGACGACCATCATGAGGATGGGGGCGACGGGCTCGGGTTCGCGCAGGCGATGGAAGGCTTCGTAGAAGATCCAGAAGGCGAGCGCGACCAGCGCGGCAGCATTCACGAAAGCCGCGAGCACGCCGGCACGCTGATAGCCGAACGTCTTGGTCGCCGATGGAGGACGCGTCTGCAGGTAGACGGCGGTGAGTGAAAGCAACAGCGCGAGCAGGTCAGAGACGTTGTGTCCAGCTTCGGAGAGCAGCGCCAGGCTGTGGGCGCGCCAGCCGGCGAAGAGCAACAGCAGGATGTAAAGCAGGGTAACGCCCGAGGAGAGCCGCAACACACGCGTGGCGGAAATGCCGTGATTGTG
>CAYWSH010000147.1:2786-9516 GCA_964460655.1 uncultured Terriglobales bacterium
CGGGAGCAGCGCGTGCCGGCGACACGCCGGTGCTGCGGGCCGGTTGGCGCTTCTTGACGTTGAGCAACCGTACGCCGTGCATTGGCATGGCGGTACACATCCTGAGATTGAGCTGAAGCGGAAGGCAAGACTGCCAGCGCCCGCGGGCCTTAACACTCGCTGCAAGCTGCTCACCCACAATCGCTTGTGATTTGAACAGGACGGACGCCGTGCGCCGTGATTGGCGGTCGGTGTGCAGTCGATGAAGCGACTGAGCGGGCTTTCCTTGTCCGCCGTTCTTGGTGAACGGTATTCATCGCTACTTCGTCCCCTGTGCGCGCGCTTCGAGCGATTGGCCTAAATCCTTAGACCCCGGAGATCCCATGAAGAAGATCCTATTCCCACTCACATGCGTCCTGCTGTTGACCACGTTCGTTGTGGCGCAGGCGGGCCAGAGCAGTCCGCCGGAACCCCAGAACGCGCAACAGGACAAGATGGACAAGCCGCAGGCCAGCAAACCGGCGAAGACCGCGGTCGATGATTCCGACCTGCAACGGCAGGTGAAGGAACAGATCGCGACGAACCCGAGCTTTGCCAACGTGAACGTCGAGGTGGAGAAAGCTACCGTCACGCTGACCGGAACCGTACCGACGAAGGACGACAAGAAGGCCGCGAAGGACCTGGCGAAGGGCATTCCCGGCGTGAAGGACGTGAAGGAGAAGCTGACCGTCAGCGCGAGCACGGCGTCGTCGACGACCACGACGGGCGGCGTTGCGGGCACGGCGGAGAGCAGCACCTCAGCGGCGTCGAACCCGCCGAGCACTAGCGGCAGCATCGCCGGCAACACGCAAGCCGCGACCAGCACCCAGACGACCAACCCCAGCGCACAGACCATCCCCGGCACGATGCCGCAGTCGCAGCCCACGAATCCCAGCACGATGCCGCAGAGTGATCAACCGACAGCAACCGGCGGCGTTGCCGGCGCGCAGACCTCGGTCACCGGCCAGGCCAGCACCACGCTGCCCGGCGCGCAAACCAGCACGCAGACTGGCGTCGGCCTGGGCGTCGGCGGGCAGACCACAGCGACCGTCGGCGGCGACGTGCAGACGCAGATCAAGAATGCGTTCAAGAACGAGCCCACGCTCGCCAGCACCAGCGTAGCCATCAACGTGACCGACACGTCGATCGAGCTGAGCGGAACGGTGCCGACGGGCAAAGAAAAGCAGACAGCCCGGCGGATCGCGGAGTCGTACGCCGGCAATCGCAAGGTGGTGGACCGCATTACCGTGACGGGTCGCGGTCGCGACTCGATGAACGAGAAGCCGCCCGACACGAGCAAACCGCCGAGCCAGACGGAGCCGAAGCCGCCGGTGCGGTAGGAACCTAACGCAGAGGAACACAGCGGACGCGGGAATTCCAGCCTGCGTCCTTTTTCTCTTTGGCAATCGTGTCTGCGACGAGCGTTTCTGTGGCGATCGTTTGTCCGGCATCTGGGCCGAAAAACGGGACACAGCGTCGTAGCACGATACATTCGGGGGATCCTTCGGCCAAGAGCGGCCTCAGGATGACCGGTCTTAAGAGTCATTGCCGGCCTGGAGCCGCATTAGTCGAAGAGGAGGTGGTCGGCGCCTTCGATCTCGAGCAGGCGGCGCTTGGTCTCGAGGCCACCGCCGTAGCCGTGGAGCGTGCCGTCAGAGGCGATGACGCGATGGCACGGCACGATGATGGCGATGGGATTGGCGCCATTGGCGGCGCCGACGGCGCGGAATCCGTGCGGCGAACCGACGGCGTGCGCGAGCTTGGCGTAGGTGCGCGTTTGGCCGTAGGGGATGCGCAGCAATTCGCGCCAGCAGCGCAGTTGGAAATCAGTGCCACGCAGGTCGAGCGGCAGCTCAAAGATGCGACGGCGGCTGGCGAAGTATTCCGCCAGTTGAGTCGAGCACAGGGCAAGTTGCTGGGGCGCTTCGATCCATTCCTCATCGCGGCGGCGCGGGTAAGGACCGGGCTTGAAGGCAAAGTGGACGACGCGCAACCCCGTGTCGGAGGCCGCAAGCAGCAGCGGGCCGATGGGTGTGGTGATCGTGGCGTGGTAGATGCGTTGCATCGCGTGTAGCGCTCGAATGATATCGCCAAGCAGGGACGCAGGCATTCGGAATCCAACGACGACCACCCCATCCCTCGGCGGCTAAAGCCGCTCGACCCTGGGCAAGCAACGGCACGGCTGAAGCCGCGCCCCTTCAAAGCTCTTAGGCGGCTTTGCTGATCTCGGTGAGGGCCATGACGGCGAGTTCGAGGCGGTCGCGGGCGCCGGTCTTCGAGAAGACGGATTGCAGGTGGCGCTTCACCGTGTTCTCGCTGATCTTGAGTTCGGCGGCGATGTCCTTGTTCTTCATCCCGCGGGCCACGTGGTAAGCGATCTGGCGTTCGCGCTCCGAAAGGCGCGCCAGGCTGGCGGCTTGTGGTTGAGCGTCGGACGCCATGGCGCCGAGGACGCGGTGCGCGATCTCGTCGGAGAAGGCGAGCTCGCCGGCGGCGACGCTCCGGATGGCGGAGAAGAGCTTCTGCGGTCCATCGCTCTTGAGCACGAGTCCGCGCGCGCCCAGGCGCACGGTCTGGACGTAATCGGCCTGGCTTTCCGAGCCGGTGAGCACGACCGCGGCAACGCGGTTGCCGGCGCGATCGAGCGTGCGCAGGACCTCGAAGCCATCGCCCGACGGCATGAAGAGATCGAGGACCAGGACGTCAGGGTCGTGCTGCCGCACCAGTTCGAGCGCCTGCGTGCCGTTGACGGCGGCGCCGGCGACTGCGAAGTCAGACTGCGAGCGCAGCAATGCGACCAGCGACTCCAGCAGGATCGCGTGGTCATCGGCAACGACGAGCCTGATGCTTGCGGTCTCCTCGGTCATGAAGGAACTGCGTGAGTATGCACGCTAAAGGATGTGATGCGTGCCAGCGACGCGATGATTGCCGACTTCTGAGGTACCTGCTCGGGCCCTTAACCCGGCACTTAGTCCTCAGGCACGTGTTCTAGCCGCCTGGGCCGTCGTTGCTGACGTACTGCTCAAGGGAATCGAGCTCGTGGGCCAGGTCGTCGACACGGGCCTGCAACAGATTGCGGATGGAGAGGACGCCGAGCAACTTGCCGGCCTTGTCGACGATGGGCAGGTGGCGGAAGTGCGCATTCACCATGGCGCTGAGGGCTTCGGCGGGTGAGGTCTCGGTGGTGGCCATGTCGACCGAACCGGTCATCACTTCGCTGACCTTGATGTTCTTGGGATCGCGGCCGCTGAGCGCGACCTTGCGCAGCACGTCACGCTCGGTGAAGATGCCGGCGACGTGATGGTCCGCATCGATGACGGCGACGGCGCCGACACGGCGATCCACCATGAGACTGATCGCATCGGCAACGCTGGTATTGGGCGATACGGTGGCGGGAGCTTCGTCGCAAAGTTCGAGCAGCTTCATGCGACACCTCGCTGGTGGCGCGGCATTATGAACCTCGGCGAGCGGAAGTCAAGCGCGGTTTTCTTCTAAGGACGCAGCAATGTTTCGCTGCGGCGCCTGCAGCAGGACGAGCATCGCCATCTGGTTCGAACCGCCGGGGCCGGAGCCATCTTGGTCGACGATGACGAGGCGCTTCTGGGCGCTCGCTGTCAGCGACAGCGCGCAGAGCACGATTAGCGTCAATAGTCGTCTCATCACTGCAATTCGTTCTTAAATACCTTGCCGTCTTTCACTACGAAGCCGACGTGCTCCAGCGTCGTGACGTCGCGCAGCGGGTCGCCCTGTACGGCGATGATGTCCGCGTACGCTCCCGGCGCAATGACGCCGAGATGACCTGTCATGTTCAGCATGTCAGCCGGGGCGGAGGTCGCGGACTTGATGGCGGCCATCGGCGTCATGCCGAAATCCACCATGCGTTTGAACTCCTGCGCGATGGGATTCTTCGGGTCGGTCCACTCGAAGCTGCCGACGTCGGTGCCGAAGACGATCTTCACGCCGGCTTTGAGCGCGCGCTGGAACGAAGGCCCGTGCACCTCGACGCGCTTGCGGTCGCGCTGGCCTTCGAGCGTGTTCTCCGGACCCCACCAGTTGTAATAAGGAGTGAGCGTGGGGCAGTACCAGGTGCCCTGCTTGACCATCTGGGCGATGGCGGCGTCGTCGAGGTCGAGGCCGTGTTCGATGGAGTCGCAGCCGCCGTCGAGCGCACGATGCAGCCCGATGCCGTTGTAGGCGTGGCACGCGACCTTTTTGCCCCAGCCGTGCGCTTCGTCGACGATGGCCTTCAGTTCTTCGACCGTCAGCGTGGGCTGCGAGGCGAGATGGCCCTGCGCGTCTACCCACGAGCGATGCGTCATGTACACCTTTAGCCAGTCAGCGCCATGGTCGAGCTGTTCACGCGCGGCCTTGCGGCAGCCGACAGGTCCATCGCAGAGCTGCGCGCCCTTCGGCATATCGAGCTCTGGCGCGTAGCCTTCCAGGTTGTAGCCACCGGTGGTCGAGATGGCTTTGGTGACGACGTACATGCGCGGCCCGGGGATGCGGCCCTCATCCACCGCCATCTTGATGCCGACATCGCCGTAGCCCGCGCCTTCGGTCTCGAGGTCGCGGATGGTCGTGAAGCCCTGCTCAAGCGAGCGGCGGACAGCGACCGTGGCGCGCGCGGCGCGATACCCGATGGGATACTTCAGGATGTTCTGGTCGTAGCCGCCCTGCTGCGGGTCTTCGCCCTGCAGGAAGATGTGGGTGTGCGACTCGATGAGCCCGGGCAGGACGGTGGCGCGAGAGAGGTCGATGGTTTTCGTGCCGGCAGGCACGCGGACTGACGCCGCGTCGCCGACGCTCTCGATCTTATTGCCGTGGATGACGATGACCTGGTTCTGGCGCGGCTGGTCGCTCTTGCCGTCGATGAGCGTGCCGGCGCGGATGGCCCAGAGGTCGGGAGCGGTTTGCGCGAGGGCTGTTGACGCGAGCAGGGCAACGAAGCAAAGAGTGCGGCGCATGAATCACCTCAGAGCGCCGCACAATAAAGGCTGGAACCGGAAAACACAAATCAGCGGGTTATCCTGAGGCCTGGCTTTTGGCCGAAGGATCCCACGGATGCTCGCACCACCATGCTGCTTGCGCCTCTTCCGCCACGGCCTCGTTGAAGAGAGCTACCAACTGCGTCGTTGTGCGGCTTGCGTGGGGTCCTTCGTTCGCGCTCACTCTTGCCGTCGTCCCGCCGCAGCGAGCCTCCGGCATGTTCGCGCTCGCTCAGGATGAGCGGTGTTGTTGGTTGGTAATTGGAGAGCGAATTGGCGGTTGCTGCTGCTAGCGGCGCATCATAGAATCGCCTCAACGCTTCCCCGAGGCTCCGTTGAAAAAGTCCATCGCCATCTATCCCGGATCGTTCGATCCGCCGACGAACGGCCATCTCGACCTGATCGAGCGCGGCAGCAAGATCTTTGACGAGCTGGTGGTGGCCATCCTGCGCAATCCGGAGAAGGAATCGCTGTTCTCGCTGGCGGAGCGGCGCAAGATGCTGGAGGCGCTGACGGCGGGCTTCAACAACGTGCGGGTGGATACGTTCGAAGGCTTACTGGTGGAATATGCGACGCGGCAGGGCGCGCAGGCGGTGCTGCGCGGCATCCGCGCCATCAGCGATTACGAATACGAGCTGCAAATGGCGTTGATGAACCGCAAGCTGGCGCCCGAGCTCGAGACCGTGTTCATGATGCCGGCCGAGGCGTACAGCTACCTGAGTTCGCGCCTGGTGAAGGAGATCGCGCGGTTGGGCGGCGACATCGCACCGCTGGTGCCGGAGATGGTGGGCCGCAAGCTGCGCGAGAAGATCGCGCGCGCGCCGAACGTTGTGCGGTTGAACGACAGCGCCCATCGCGAAGAGATCAACAGCGCTCCGGCCGAAGCGCGCCACGCGTTGGGAAGTAGAGCAGTGGGAAGTTCCCGGAGGAAGAAATGAGCAGTTCGACGAAGACCGCCGCCGCCATGACGTTCAGCGATCGTGTGAACCGCATCGAGATCTCGGCAACGCTCGCCGTGGTGAACGAAGCGGAGAAGATGCGCCTGGCGGGCGCCGACCTGGTGGACTTCGGCGCCGGTGAGCCGCACTTTGCCACGCCGGCCCACATCAAGCGCGCGGGCATCGCGGCCATCGAGCAGGATTTCACCAAGTACACCGCGGTGGGCGGTATCGCCGAACTCCGCGACGCCATTGCGGCGCGGCACTCGGCGGATTTCGGGTCGAACTACAAGCGCGAAGAGAGCATCGCGGCGACCGGCGGCAAGCAGGCGTTGTTCAACGCGGTGCAGGCGCTGGTGGACCACGGCGACGATGTCGTGATCCCCGTGCCGTACTGGGTGTCGTTCAAAGACATCGTGCGCTATGCCGGTGGCAATCCTGTCTATGTGGAGTGCGACGAGGCGGCGGGTTTCACGCTAACGTCAGGCATGATCGAACGGGCGCTCACGCCGCGCACGAAAGCGATCATCCTGAACTCGCCGAACAACCCGTCGGGCGCGGTGTTGCCGCCGGCGGAGTTTGCCGCGATCGTGCGGCTGGCGGCCGAGCGCGACATCTGGGTGATCAGCGACGAGTGTTACGTCTATTTGAATTACACCGGCACGAATTTTTCCGCCGGGTCGGTGACCGACGCGCGCGAGCGGTTGGTGATCATCGGGTCGCTCTCGAAGACGTACGCGATGACCGGCTGGCGCATGGGCTACGCGCTCGCGCCCGCGCCGGTGATCG
>CAYWSH010000148.1:0-4929 GCA_964460655.1 uncultured Terriglobales bacterium
TTCCCTGCTGATTGAAGTACTGGAGCGTGACGTTGTTCTGCGCGCCGGTGAAGTTGACGAGCGTGAGCTTTGTAACGTAGTTGCCGCCGCACCCGTTGCCGGTGACCATGTGCGGAATGACGAGACGCGTGCCTGAACTCAAGGGCGGCGTGGAGAAGAACGGACCCAAGTCGTCGCCGAGCGCGACCACGCTGACGCCCGCCGTCGCCGTGCCGCTGACGCTGCCGACGAAGTTGCCGTTCGGCAGGACCGCTTGGAAATCGAAATTCAGCGCCCGCGCCGTGTGGGCGAAGGGCGCGAGCTGCACCACCAGGTCGGTACCCAGTTGCGTCCCATTCGTGCCGCGCAGCTTCATTGTCACGGTGTTTTGCACGCCGGCGAGATTGGTCAGCGCCAAGCCGACGGTACGGCCCACCGGATTTGTCTGCGTGCCCGGTTCGAACTCCACCGGGATAGAGAAGCTCGTGATGCCGGGATCGTCGTTGAAGCCGACCGTATTGGTCACGTTGCTGTTCGTGTCGGCGATCTCGAAGAAGAGATTGATGGCAACCGGTGCCTGTTGGCCCACCCTCGGTTGCGACGAGGTCACCGTGGCCGACTGGGTCGCGCAGGAAGTGAAGCGTAGCGCGGGATCGGTGGAGTACCGCAGCGCCTGGCCGGCGGCAAGCGTCTGGTTGAGCGACGTCGTGGCCGGGCCGTTGCTATCAGCGAGCGTGAGGGTCACGGTGTTGCTCACACCCGACATGTTGATGATGGTGATCTTGGTGACGTAACCACCGCCGCAGTTGCCGGTGACGATGTGCGGCAGCAGCGTGGCGAATGCCGGCGCCGCGTTGCCGCTACCGCTCAGCGTGACGTTGCGCGCCGGTCCACCGCTGTTGTCGTTGACGGTGAGCGTCCCCGCACGACCTCCCTGCAGTGTGGGCCCGAAGAAGACGCTGATCACGCAGCTCTGGTTGGCCGCGACGACGAGGTTGGCCGCGCACGTCGAGTTCGGCGCGCCGGCGACCAGAAAGTCGCCGCTGATCTGGATATTCGTGATGGTGACGGACGCGTTCGAGTCGTTGCTGAACGTCACCGTCTGCGCGTTGCTCGCCGTCCCCACAGCCTGGGTACCGAAGCTGAGCGAGCTCGCCAGCAGTGAAATGCTACCGGTAGCGACACCGCTACCACTGAGGCTGGCCGTGTGTGGGCTGCCGCTGGCGTTGTCGGTGATCGTCAGCGTTGCGTTGCGCGTGCCGGCCGCCGTCGGCGAGAAGCTGACGGGGACGCCGCAACTGCTCGAAGGGCTGATCGAGGTGCAGGCGTTGGTTTGATTGAAATCGCCGGCATTCGTGCCCGTGATGGTGATGCTGCCGATGGTCAGGGTCGCGTTGCCGTTGTTCAGGATGGTGACGGTCTGGGTCGGGCTCGTGGTGCCGACATTCTGGCTGGTGAACGTCAGACTCGGGGGCGAGAGACTGACCGAAGGAGCTCCCACAGACACGCCGGTGCCGCTGAGGCTAACCGTGGGATTGCCGCCGTTCGAGCTGATATTCAGCGTCGCGGCGCGGGCTCCGGCTGCGGTCGGGCCGAACGTCACATTGATGGTGCAGGTACCGCTCGCGGCGATCGAACCGGACGTGCAGTTCTCGGTCCTGCCGAAATCACCGGCGTTCGCGCCGGTGATGGTGACGCTCGAGATCGTCAGGGACGCATTGCCGGTGTTCGTCACGGTGACGGGCTGGGAGCCGCTCGTCGTGCCGACATTCTGGCTGCCGAAATTCAGACTGCTGGGCGAGGGACTGGCGACCGGACTTCCACCGCCGCCGCCACCGCTCACCACCGAGAACAAGTTTCCCGAAAAGATCTGCCGCGCCGCTCCCGTCGTGTAACGCGGCACTGCGCTGCCATTGACGTCATCGCCGGCTCCGCCACTCGGCACCGGACCGATGGCGGCACTCAGCGTGATCGTTCCGGTGCCGTTACCACCCGCAACGCTGATCCCGATCACCGCGAAACCGGCATTGTCGTTGCTTTGCGCGGAATTGCCGGTGCGCATCTGGATCAAGGACTGCGAGCTGGTGTTACTGGCGGTGTCGTAGATCACGCTGCAGCTGACCAGGGGCCCGGAACAGGTGCCTGAGCTGCGCAGGTTGAAAGCCAGTGGGCTGTTCGCGCTCACGTTGCCGGCACCGGCGGAGTTCGTGATGCTGCTGGGCCAGGTAAGGGTGACACCGGAAGGAATGTTGCCCGCGGTAAAGACCAGGCTGGTGGCACTAGTGGCGCTATCGCCACGCACGTTGTTGTTGCCCGCGGACGGACTGCTGCTCGGATTGGCAGTCGCGGGTGGCATGAACGAGCTGCCGCTGGCGCTGGAGTTCTCCGCGAAGTAGAACTTGGCATCGCAGGCAACGTTGTTCGTGCCCAGCTGCGAGGTCACGCTGATGGTGTTGCCGTTGAGCTGAAAACTGGAATCGGTCTGCGGCGCACAAGCCGAGCCGGTGCCGCCGATACCGCTGCCGCTGCCGAGGAACGGAGCAGCAACGGACGCGATCACCTTGCCGAGCGCGTTGCCGGCAGAACTGGTGACGGCGGCGCAAATGCTCGTATTAAAGAAACAATTGCCGCCAGGATTCGTCGTCACGTTGCTGGCATCGAAACGCAGGTTTGCCACACGTATGGCGGCCCCGGACGCGCTCGTGATCGCATTTCCGGCGGTGCCGGTATGCGTCACCGAGATGGTGATGGTCGTGACGTTGCTGCTGACGGACGCGGTGGCAGTAGCGGCCAGACCAGCGCCGCCGGCGGAATCAAAAAGTTGCAGGGAGGTACCCGGAAGCGAACCGGGCGCCGGACTTACCAGAGGCGCGTTGTACGTCACGGTGATGGTAGACGGCGCCGTACCAAAGCACGTATTGGTGCCGTTATCGAAGATGAGCAGGTCGAGCGGCCGCTCGGTCAAGCCCGCGCTCGACACCGTCGCGCTGCCCACGGTGAGGACAAGCGGGAAAGAAGCGGCATTATTATTGGAGTCGTAGCTGAGACCCGCGACCGCCTGCGCTGAGCACGACGCCCAAGCGGCCGGCGCACCGGCCAACAGCAGACCCACCCAGACACACCACCGCACCGCGCGCGCTCTCCGCGACATTCTCCCCTCTCGATCAGCGAGCTCTGCCCGTCATTCTTGGCTGAAAAACCGCGCCGGTCAATGGTTTCGGAGGTAACCACGGGCGTGCCCGACGGTCACACCCGGACCTGCTTTTGCGTTGGAAAACGAATGAACCGTAGCATCCGGCAAACTCCGGAAAAGCGCTGGAGTTCTGGGATTTGGAAGAATCGATTGCGGCATTCCTGAAAATGGTATTTCCTTATTGGTAGCGGCGAAAGCGCTTGCAGGAAGGGGCGCAACTCCCGCGTCCAGAGCGGGTTTCCGGGGTTCTTACTTGCCGGTGGGCACGCCTGCGAACGTATTATTGGCCACGTTGTTGCTACAGATGGCACTAAACGGACGTATCCCGAAAAGGTCGTGCGCAACCAGCGCAGGAGAAGCGATGCGGCGGACAGCTTTTCTGAGACACGTTGTACTGGCGACGTTTCTTGTAGCTGTTCGTGGCACGGTCATCGCACAGGGACCGGTGCCGGCAGGAGCGTTCGTCCAGGTAGTACCGCACATCCTCAGCGGCGGCGGCTGCGGCTTTGCCGGCGTCGTGACCAAGCTCACGCTGGTCAACACGGCGAACAGCGTGAATCAGATCACGATCAACAATGTGCGGCAGGACGGCACGCTGCTCGACAGCACTCCGAACAGCATCCCCGCCGGCGGCGTGCTGCGCCTACAGACACCGGAGAACCAGCGCACCGCGCCCGGCTGCGACGTGCATTGGGCGATGGTCGGCTCGCAGCAGCCGGTGAACATCAATCTGTTCTTTGAGATCGGCACGTCGTCGTCGCCAGGCGGCGTAACCAACACCGTGGGCTTCAACGATGTCGTTCCCGCAACGTCGTTCACGTTGCCCGTCGAGCTACAGAAGGGCACGCTGCGCACGCTGGGGCTGGCGGTCGCGAATCGCGCGAATGCGGCGCAAGCCGTCACGCTCAAGCTCTTCGACGCGAACGGCGCGCAGGCCGGCAATAACGGGACGATCAATCTAGCGGCATTCGGGCAGGCTGTAGCCAGCGTGGAGAATTTCTTCTCGGCGGCGCTGCCGGCAGGAGACTTCGTGGGCAAGCTCGTGGTAACCGCACCGTCACCGTTCGCAGCACTGGGCGTGGGCGATGACTTCGGCCCATTCTTCTCGGTGCAGGCGCCGGTGGCGGCGGCAGCGGGAGCCAGCAGCGTACTCTCAGCAACGTTCACGATGGGAACGAACATCAGCGTGAGCCCCGCAAGCTGCACGAACGGACTCGGCGTCACGGTCCCGGGAGCGACGACGACGATGACGGCGGTCATCAGTCCCGCCGGCGATCCGGCGATCAACGGTCTGGACACGACAGGATTGACCTGGGACGCGTTCGTAGACGCGGCGGACCACGTGACGGTGCGATTCTGCAAGTTCGGCCGTAGTTTCGCGGTCCCGGCCGCGCCGCAGGTCTTCAACATCCGCCTGATCTCGACGAATGCGGTGAGCGCAACCACCACCTTGACCCTGGCCGGCGGCCCCGCGGACGCGCTCAACAATACGCAAACGGTCGTGGCGTGCATCCAGCGGAGCACAGCGTTGCCCGGGGCGACCGCGCAGAACGTCGTCGCGATCTCACCAGCCAGCGATACCGCCGCCAACGGATGGACCAATGTGCTATGGAAGGTTTACGTCGCCACCCCGGGCCAGGTGACCGCGCACTTTTGCGCTTTCACGAACAACGCACAGCAACTCGCGAGCGGTCAAACATTCAACATTGCAATGATCGACTGACGACAGCATGCAAGCGCCCAAAGCTTTCTGGCGA
>CAYWSH010000148.1:5029-9491 GCA_964460655.1 uncultured Terriglobales bacterium
CGAGCCGGTCCGCCTGCTGCGCCTGAGCCAACCGCAACTTTGCTACAGCTGCCACGCCAACACGCGCGGCGAGTTCGCGCGGCCGTTCCATCATCGCGCCGACGAGGGCTTGCTGCGCTGCACCGAGTGCCACAACCAGCACGGCGGCTTCCTGACGCGGCAACTGCGCTCGACCGCGGCGCAGGAGCAGATCTGCGGCAAGTGCCATATGGAGACGCACGGACCCTTCGTCTTCGAGCATGCGCCGCAGAAAACGGAAGGCTGCATGGCGTGCCATGCGCCGCACGGGTCGCAGAATCCGCGGCTGCTGAAGCGCGCCCAGGTGAACCAACTTTGCCTCGAGTGTCACACGCGCTCGTCGCTCTCGGCGGCGCGCGGTACCCCGGGGTTCCATACCCAGGAGCAGATGTTCCAGGCGTGCACGCTGTGTCACGTGCGCATCCACGGATCGAACCAGAGCGAGATGTTCTTCAAATGACGAGTACCGAGTTGCGAGTACCGAGTACAGAGATCGCGCGCGTGTGGCGGCTTGTGGCCGCGGTGCTGTTGCTTGCCGCTTCCGTCGGCGCACAACAGCCGCCGGCAGACACGACGAGCAATTACTCCGTGCAGCAGTCGGTGGAGTTCGGCGGGAGGATCGTGTCGCAGGACGGCAGCCTGCCACTGTTCAACACGTTCGTTGACATGCACTCGGGGCCACGGCTGCTCGAGCAGTCGCTGGAGCTGCGCGCGCGCGACCATCATGGGTCGCTCTTCGATTCGTTCCTGGTGCGCGGCTCCGGTTACGGCGGCGACCCGAATTCGCTGACCCTGCTGCGCGCCAAAAAAGAGCGTTGGTACAACTTTGACGGAACGTTCCGGCGCAGCCGCAACTACTGGGACTTTGACCTGTTCGCCAATCCGCTGAATCCGGCGAATTCATCGCCGTCAGTTCCAATCAATTCGTCCCCGCACAGCTTGGACGCCGTGCGGCACATGACCGACCTCGGACTCACGCTTGCGCCGCAATCGCCGGTGCGGGTGCGCGCCGGCTACGCACGCAACGAGCTCACGGGACCAGCGCTGACGACGGTCCACGAAGGTGTCCCGCTCGGGACGGAGCTGCTGGTGTTCTCGCCGCTGCACTCGATCGAAGACGAGTTCCGCGTCGGGGCAGACATTCGCCGTCTCGTGCCGCGCACCAGCCTGAGCTATGACCAGACGTGGATGCGTATCCGCGACCGCGAAAGCGCCGCCGACCGGACGTTCGGCTTCCAGTTGAGCAACGGGACGCCGTTCGACCTGGGACTCGTGTTCAATACGCTGGCCGGGCTGCCGTGCTCGCGGCCGATCCCGAGTCCCACGGCGCCGACGACGGCGAGCCAGGTGTGCAGCGGCGCCACGGCTTATGGGAGCACCGGCACGACCAGCAGCCTGTTCCCTACCGAGCAGTTCTCGTTCGAATCGAATTACTGGCGGCGGCTCGAACTTTCCGGCCGCGCCACCTACAGTGCCGCCGACCTGCGCCAACCAGCGCTGGACGAGGCTTTTGCCGGGTTCCTGGCGCTGACCGCACAGCGCCAGATCACCAGCCGCGCGGTCGCGCGCGCGCAGCGCGTCGCTGCATCCGCCGACTTCGGCGCCTCCTGGGATGTGACCGAGCGACTGCGTATCCATGAGAGCTTCCGGTTCGCGCAGTTCCGCGTGCCGGGTCAGACGGCGCTGACGTCGGCATCATTGTTCGCGGCATCGGCGCTGCTGACGCCGGTCACCTTCAATCCGGCGACGTGCCCGGCGCCCTTCAACGGACCGGGCTGCCCGACACACGCTTCGCTCTCGCCCGCCGATTCGGCGCAATACAGCTTCAGCCGTTTCCTCGGCCAGACGAGCGAGAACAACGATCTCGAGCTCGAATACGACTTCGGGACACGTGCCGGTGCGCACATCGGCCATCGCTTTCGCCATCGCATCATCGACCAGCGCACGGCCGACGCCGCGAACCTCCTCTTCTTCCCCACGCTGGCGCGCCGTGATGGCTGCTCCACGCAGCCGCTACAGCCCGACGGTTCGTGCCTGCTCGCTACCTTCACCAATGCGGTGAGCGATACGAGCAGCGACGAGCACACGTTCGTCGCCGGGGCATGGCTGCGCCCGCGCGACGCGCTGCGCATGAATGGATCGTTCGAGATCGGCACTGCGAACCGCGCCTTTACGCGCATCTCGCCGCGCGCGACACGGCGCGGGCGGCTCGATGCCAAGTGGCGGCCGGCGCCATGGGCAGACATCGGCGCAATGTTCCTCGGCGCGCGCCAGACGAACGATGCGGCGGACGTGAACGCCCGCCAGGAACAGCGCGACATCAGCGTGACCGCGCTGCTGGCGCCGGCAGGGGCCACGGCGTGGGGCCTCGACGTCGAATACGACTACGCGACCGCCTCTGCCCTGGCAGCGATCTGCTATTCGACCTCCCTGCCCTCGGGGACTGCCTGCCCCACGCAGACCGGGTTACGCGCCACGACTTCCTACTACAACGAGATCAGCCACTTCGGTTCGTTCGCGTTCCGCTGGTCGCGGTGGAAGCGACTGGCGCTACAGACCGGGCTCAACGTCGCGCAGAGCGACGGCGATACAACTCTGCTCAACCCGCTGGCGAGTCCGGCCTCGCTGCGCTCGCGCTACACACGCCCGAGCGCGGCACTGGCGGTGAACATCGCGCCGCAGATCACCGCGAAGGCCGCCTGGGGATTGTTCCGCTATCGTGAAGATGAGACGGTCGGCCCGACGCTGCCGCGCGATTTCCTGGCGAATGCGGTCACGCTGTCGGTGGTCTACCGCTTGAACGCGAAATGATCGCTAGCGCGACGCGATGATCGCTTCGGCTTCGATCTCGATCAACATCTCAGGCGAGATGAGCTGCGTGACCTGCACGAGCGAGGTGGCCGGCCGGATATCGCGGAAGAATTCGCCGTGGGCACGGCCGATCTTCTCCCAGTCAGCGATGTTGATGCAGTACATGCGCGTGCGCACGACGTCCGTGAGCCTCGCGCCCGCACGCTTGAGTGCCGCTTGGATGTTGTGGAGCGTCTGAACAGTCTGCGCGTATACATCGCCCGCACCAATGACTTCGCCGCCGGGGTCAGTCGCCGTCGTGCCGGAAACGTGAACGACGTTCCCGACGCGCACGGCCCGCGAATAGCCGACGACCGGCTCCCATGGGGTGCCCGAAGAGATCAAACGGCGCGTCGCTGGTCGTTTGCCGCGACGCGCCGCTGGTTTTTTCTTCATGTGCTCCGGCTCAGTACACCAGTTCGCCCTTCAACAGCATGTCCTTGGGCCGGAAGGGTACATAGATGCGCTCCAGGTCGGAGTCATCGCTGCCGCCGTTCGGTGTGCCGCTGGCACCGGGAGCATCCTGGGTGGCGCCGCGGCCGCGATTGCGCTTCATGCCGGCGCCGCCGATGCTGAGCCCGGGCGCACGGAACTCCAGTGCCAGGACTTTGTCATTGGCGGTGAGGATGGGCTCGCCATCCACCGTACGCGGGAAGCTCAGTTCGAAGTCGCGACCGGCGCCGGGCGATGCCTGGAAGCCATTCGGTGGCACGCGTTTTCCGTTGGCGCCGATCAGCACCGTCGAGTTCTTCAGCGTATCAAGGGATTGATGCTGCCAGAAGCCGGCCAGCATGCGGTCGAATTGCTGATTGTTGCTGCCGTATAGAACGTGGACCAGCACGACGTCATTCACCGGCGCGGAGAGGAACTGCTCGGCCTTCTCCATAAGCGCTCGCTGCTGGTCAGGAGGCATCGCGCTGACGTTGTTGGCGATCAGCTGCTGGCGCACGAGAGCCTGGCGGATGGGCAGGGCGGAAGCCAGCATCGCGGTGTAGTTGATGTGGGTGTTGTCGCGCCCGGTCGTGGCCGCGTTGGTGGCCGCGTCGGTCGAAGAGAGCGTCGGGGTGGAGTTCACGCTTTCCTGGTTCGCCAGCATCATGTTGACCTGCGTCAGCGACGCGCCCTGCGCCCAGGGAGAATTCTTCAGCAGGCGCTCGACCTCCTGCTTCGACCAGTCGGTGTAGGGCTTCTTGACCCAGAAATCCTCGGCGCCGAGAGGCAAGGTCAATGCCAAGACGATAAGCAGAGCGAATCTACGCATGCTGGTAACTCCTGTAGGGCTTGGTGCCAGCTAATCATACTCAAAGAAAAGTGGCCCCGAAAGCTCTCGGGGCCACTGGTCAGAACAACACTGCTAGAAGGTGACGCGGATAGCCCACTGCACGAGCCGCGATTGTGCACCACCACCGCGAGCCGTATCGAACTGGCCGGTCAGGCGCCCGAACTGCGAAGCGCTCGAGCCGGTGATCGTGGTCTGGTTGGTGATGAAGTTCGCGTGGTTGAGGACGTTGAACGCCTCGAGACGGAACTGCACGAAGGCCCGCTCGGTGAAGTGAACGTCCTTGAGCACGCTGGCGTCCATATTGAAGAAGCC
>CAYWSH010000149.1:0-9461 GCA_964460655.1 uncultured Terriglobales bacterium
TTCGAGATCGAGTCCACGCTGTAACGCAAAGGTCCGAAAGACAAAGGCCGTCCCGAGACTTCGGGACGGCCTTTTAGTTGCGTTGACCCTTTTGTTTCCCGCATGAGATAGTGAGCGGCTTCCAAACGCAGCGCTACGGTCGCGGTAGGCGTCAAAATCTCCCCGAGGGAGCCGTACATGGTCCGGATCATCCCGCGCGACGTGAAGTTCTTCGATATGTTCGCGCAAATGGCCGCCAACCTGAATGAAGGGGCGCGGTTGCTGGTCGAGGTCCTGAGTGACGACTCGAACCTCGAGACCCGCGTGCAGAAGATCAAGGACATCGAGCACGAGGGCGACGACATGACGCACGCCGTCCTGACCAAGCTCAACCAGACGTTCATCACGCCCTTCGACCGCGAAGACATCCATCGGCTGGCATCATCGCTGGATGATGTGCTGGACTTCATCAATGCGGCGGCTGAGCGACTGGTGGTGTACCGCATCAGCAATCCTCCATCGGCGGCCGCAGATATCGCGCAGGTCATCGTGCGGCAGTGCCAGGCGTTGACTAAGGCGGTGGGGCTGCTGGAGAAGACGCAAGGCGTGCTCGAGTACTGCGTCGAAGTCAATCGCCTGGAGAACGAAGCCGATGAACTGGCGCGGCAGGCCATCGGGAAGCTGTTCGAGCGCGAGAAGGACCCGATCGCACTGATCAAGCTGAAAGAGCTGTACGAAGTCCTGGAGCGGGCCACGGACAAGGCGGAGGACGCCGCCAATGTGCTCGAGACCGTTGTCCTGAAGAGCCACTAGCCACCCTGTGACCATCCATCGCCTGGCGAGGAAAGAACGCGCGTGAACGCTGGAGCTGTGCTCGTCGGTGTCACCGTCCTGATCGCCCTCACCTTTGATTTCATCAACGGCTTCCACGACGCCGCGAATAGCATTGCGACGATCGTCTCCACGCGCGTGCTCTCGCCGCGGCTGGCGGTGCTGTGGGCCGCGATCTTCAACTTTGTGGCCGCGTTCATCTTCGGGACGGCGGTGGCGAAGACGATCGCCAGCGGCATCATCGACCCGAAGCAGGCGACCGCCTACGTGATCCTCGCGGCGCTGATCGGCGCCATCGTGTGGAACCTGCTGACGTGGTGGTGGGGGCTGCCGAGTTCCTCGTCACACGCGCTGATGGGCGGGCTCGCGGGCGCCGGCATCGCACGTGCCGGGCTCAAGGTCCTGGTCTACGAACCGAAGTGGCAGTTACCGATCATCGGGATCGTGCCCGGGCTGGGCGACAAATGGATGCGCACCCTCGCCTTCATCTTCCTGGCGCCGATGATCGGCCTGGCGCTTGGTTTCCTGCTGATGGTGATCGTCTACTGGCTGTTCAGCCGGTCGCGGCCGCAGTCGGTGGACACGCTTTTTCGGCGGCTCCAGTTCATGTCGGCGGCGGCCTACAGCCTGGGACACGGCGGCAACGACGCCCAGAAGACGATGGGCGTGATCGCCGGCGCGCTGCTGGCCGGCGGCTACTTGACGCCGCAGGAATTCGCATCGGGCTGGGGCAGGATGCACTGGCCCATCATCCTCTCTGCACACGCAGCAATCGCGTTCGGCACGTATTTTGGTGGCTGGCGCATCGTGCACACGATGGGCTCGAAGATCACCAAGCTGAAACCCGTGGGCGGATTCTGCGCCGAGACCGCCGGCGCCATCACGCTCTTTACGATGTCATTCCAAGGCATTCCGGTATCGACGACGCACACCATCACGGGCGCGATCATGGGCGTCGGTGCGACGCATCGCCTTTCGGCGGTGCGCTGGGGCGTGGCGCGGCGCATCGTATGGGCATGGGTCCTGACGATCCCGGCGTCGGCAGGGGTGGCCGCGGCGGTTTACTGGCTGATCCGCATCGTCAACCCCGCCGCCTAGGTGTTTCTGCGCTAGAATCCGCAACTGTCATGCCGCTGCGGTCCTCACGGCGCGCGCTCCTCTTCCTCTCCCTTGTCGCCGCCGTCTGCGGCGCCCAGCAGCTACCGGCCGCCAGCAAGAGCGACGACAAGAAGACGACCGTCCCGCGCTTCGCTTCGAGCACGGAGCTCGTCATGGTGCCAGCGATCGTGACCAACAGCGCCGGAGATCATCTGCGAGGGCTGAAGCGCGAGGACTTTCAGCTGGTGGAAGATGGTGTTGAGCAACGCGTCGCAGTCTTCGAAGAGGTCACGACCACGAACGAGCGTGTCGTTCCAGTCCTCGCGGCGACCAGTAAGCCGGAGTTCACGAATCGCACACCCGGGGGCAAGGCCGCATCGTCGGCACGGCGGCTCACCATCATTGCGCTTGACCTGATCAACACGCTGCCCGAAGAGCAGATCTATGCACGCGAGCAGTTGCTGCAGTACATCGGCGACATCGCGGCGTCGCGTGAACTGTTCGCGCTCTATGTGATCTCGCGCAACGGCAACCTGCGCGTGGTGCATAACTTCACCGATGATCCGCAGCGGCTATTGCAGGCGGCGAAGAGGGTGCAGGCCTCGGCGCGGCAACTGACCGAGCAGCCGAGTATGGAAGCGCTACCGAGCGAGCGCCTGGCGCTCGAGAGTTCGTTCACCGTTGGCTCGCTGACCGGCGAGTTGATGGAGATCATGCAGCAGGCGGAAGAAGCCGACAAGAACGACACGGCTTTCCTCAATAAGCTGGCGGCGACGTACACGATGCAAGCCATCCAGCAACTGGCGAACCGCTATGCCAGCGTCCCGGGAAGGAAGTCGCTGCTGTGGCTGACCGGCGGCTTCCCGTTCACGCTGAGCGACCAGCTGGGCGACTACCTGAACATGCGTCCGACGCAGCTGCAGCCGCCAGGCCTGACGTCGTTCATCGGGATCGCGAAGGCCGGACGCATGGCACTGAATGACATCCTGCCGCTCTATCAGCGCGTATGGAAGGACCTGGCGAACGCGCAGATGGCGATCTATCCCGTCGACGTGCGCGGATTGACCACCGTTGGGACACTGCCGGTCTCGACATGGGGCACCGGCGCGAGCACGTATGCGCACGATGCGTCGTGGGAAAACACCGAGCGCCAGGGCACGATGCAGGCCTTTGCTCAGGAGACCGGCGGCAAAGCGTTCTACAACACGAATGACCTGCGGCGTGCGTACAGCGAGGCGGTGAAGGACTCCGAGAGCTACTACATGCTCGGCTACTACATGAATCGCGCGCGCCTGAAGCCCGGCTGGCACAAGGTGAATGTGCGCGTTCGTGGCCGCGGCCGGGTGCAGGTTCGCGCGCGCAGCGGCTACTTCCTGACAGCCGCAAAAGACGACAGCTTCAGTGCGCGTTTGCGCGACCTGAATACTGCGGTTCTGTCACCGCTTGATTACACAGCCGTGGAGCTCACGGCGAGCTGGGAATCGGTGCTGGAAGGCAGCAAGCCGGGCATGAAACGGGCGCGCTTCAAGCTGGTGATGCCGCCAGACTTCTGCACGATCGACGACGCGGATGACAATCACTTCATCATGGAAGTCGTCGCCGTGGCGCGCACGCCGGAGGGCAAGGTCGCGGCGGAGCCGTTCAGCGAGAGCCTGGAATCGAATCTGCAGTCCGCAAGCGTGCAGCGATTGCGCGGCGAAGGCCTGACGTATCGCAATTCACTCGAGCTGCCGCCGGGCGAGTACAGCGTGCGCTTCGTGGTGCGCGACGGCCTCTCCGGCCGGATGGGCAGCGTGGCCGCGCCGTTGCGGGTCGAATAGCGACTGCACCAAGACTGCTACAATCGTCCTCAGCGGCTTGAAGCCGCGCCCTTACGAAAAATGGCGCCGCAACCCCCATTCGTTGATGTCGCGACTGCGCTGGAGGAATTCCGCGCGGGGCGCATGCTGGTCGTCGTAGATGATGAAGACCGCGAGAACGAAGGCGACCTGACGCTGGCCGCGGAGAAGGTAACGCCTGAGCTGATCAACTTCATGGCGCGCGAGGGCCGCGGGCTGATCTGCCTGGCGATGACGGAGGAGCGGCTCGATCACCTGCGGTTGCCGCTCATGTCGGCAGACAATACTTCGAATTTTGGGACAGCGTTCACTGAATCGATCGATGCGCGCGATGGCGTGACAACGGGCATCTCGGCCTACGACCGCGCGCGTACGATCCACGTCGCGATCGATCCGGCGACGCGGCCTGGCGACTTGGCGCGGCCGGGTCACGTCTTTCCCCTGAGAGCGAGAAAAGGCGGCGTGCTGGTGCGCGCCGGACAGACCGAAGCAGCCGTCGACCTTGCTCGCTTGGCAGGACTCGTTCCTGCGGGCGTGATCTGCGAGATCATGCGCGACGATGGCACGATGGCGCGCATTCCTGATCTCATCGAGTTTTGCCAACGCCACGGCTTGAGGATGCTCACCGTGGCAGAACTGATCCGCTATCGCCTGGAGCACGAGCGCTGCGTGCGCCGCACCGGCGAGGCACTGCTGGCGACGCGCCACGGCGAGTTCCGCATGATCGCGTACGAGAGCGAGGTTGACGGCTCGCAACACGTCGCGTTGCTCAGGGGCGACGTGGAGAGCGCCGGCAGTGAGCCTATCTTGGTGCGGATGCATTCGCACTGCCTCGTCGGCAACGTCTTTGGCGGAGCGGCGTGCGTGTGTGAAGAGATGGTGCATCGCTCGCTCGAACGCATCGCGCAGGAAGGTCGCGGCGCGCTCATCTATCTGCATCACACGGCGCGCGGCTTCAGCGTGGAGCGCATCGACGAGCAGCGCGTACTCACCTTTCATAAGGAAGCCCGTGAACCGGCCCATCCCCAGCATCAGCGGAAGACGCAGCGCGAGATCGGCATCGGCGCCCAGATCCTGCGCGACCTCAACCTGCACCGCCTCCGCCTGCTCACCAACCATCCGCGCAAGGTGGCGGCGCTGGAAGGCTTCAGCGTGGAGATCGTGGAGCAGGTGCCGATCTCGGTCACGCTGCCATCGACCTGTTAGACGCTGCGATTTCCAAGGCTTTCCCGCCTTATCCACAGCCAGAATCGCTTCCCATCACCGTTAGAATAGAAGCACCCAATGCCTGACTTCGTCCATCTGCACTTGCACACCGATTACTCGCTGCTGGATGGCGCGTGCGAGATCGAGAAGCTCATGGCGCGCGTCGCCGAGCTGAAGATGCCGGCGGTGGCGTGCACCGACCACGGGAACATCTTTTCGGCGGTGGCGTTCCACAGCGAGGCGAAGAAGGCCGGCGTAAAGCCGATCATCGGGTGCGAGCTGTACATCTGCAAAAAGGACGACCACGACATCGAGCGCACGCCTCCCGATGGCGACAGCTACAACCACCTGCTCGTGCTGGCGGAGAACGAAGAGGGCTATCGCAACCTGGTGAAGATCACCAGCGAGGCGTCGCTGCGCGGCTTCTACTACAAGCCGCGCGTCAGCAAGGCATTTCTCGCGAAGCATGCGAAGGGTTTGATAGCGCTCTCCGGCTGCCTGAAGGGCGAAGTCGCTGAACGCCTGATGGAAGAGAAATACGACGCGGCGCGCGCGGCGGCGATCAACTTCAGGGAGATATTCGGAGTCGACAACTTCTTCCTCGAGATACAGGACCAGGGCCTGGCGATGGAGCACAAGATCCATCCTGGCTTGTTCCAGCTCGAGAAGGAACTCGGCATCCCGCTGGTCGCGACCAACGATTCGCACTACATCTGCGAGGACGATGCGTACGCGCACGATGTGCTCGTTTGCGTCCAGACGGGCAAATCGATCAACGACGAGAAGCGGCTGAAGTTCCAGACGAACCAGTTCTTCGTGAAAAGCGCCGAGGAGATGGGCCGCGTCTTCCGCGATGCGCCGCAGGTGCTGGCGCGCACGCTAGGGATTGCGGAGCGCTGCAATCTCGAACTGCAGAAGGTCGCGAATCCTTTCCCTGAGTTTGCTGTCCCCGCGGGCTACACGCTCGATAGCTACTTCGAGCACGTGGCGCGCGAGGGCTTTGCGAAGCGGCTGGAAGCGTTGCAGCCGCTGGCGGACGCGGGGCGGCTGAAGCATCCGCTCAGCGATTACGAGCAGCGGTTGACGCAGGAGATCAGCGTCATCCGTCAGATGAAGTATTCCGGCTATTTCCTTATCGTGTGGGACTTTGTCCGCTACGCGAAGGAGCGCGGGATTCCCGTCGGACCGGGGCGCGGTTCGGCAGCGAGCTCGATGGTCGCGTACTCGCTGCGCATCACCGACATCGATCCTATTCAGAACGAGCTGTACTTCGAGCGCTTCCTGAATCCGGAGCGCGTCGAGATGCCGGACATCGACATGGACTTTTGCATGAACCGGCGCGGCGAGGTGATCGACTACGTGACGCGCAAGTACGGGCGCGAGAATGTGGCGCAGATCATCACGTTCGGCACGATGGCGGCGAAAGCGGCGATCAAGGACGTTGGGCGCGTGCTCGAGATGCCCTACGCCGACGTGGACCGCATCGCCAAGATGGTGCCGCCCACGCTGAACATCACGCTGAAGCAGGCGCTGGAGGATTCGCCGCCGCTACAGCAGGCGTACGACAACGAAGAGCAGGTGAAGAACGTCCTCGACACGGCGATGAAGCTCGAGGGCCTGGTGCGCAATTCGGGCGTGCATGCGGCGGGTGTCGTCATCTCGCCGCGTCCGCTCACCGACCTGGTGCCGCTCTACAAGACGAAGAACGACGAGATCGTGACCGCCTTCGATATGAAGGCGGTCGGCAAGATGGGCCTGCTGAAGATGGATTTCCTCGGGCTCACCACGCTCACGATCATTGACGACACGCTGCGCCTGATCCAGGAGACGCAAGGCGAGCGGCTCGACATGAACGCCATCCCGCTGGACGACCAGGAGATCTACGAGAAGGTCTTCCACACAGCGCTGACGAGCGGCATCTTCCAGTTCGAATCGGGCGGCATGCGCGACGTGCTGAAACGCTACAAGCCGACGTCCATCGACGACCTCACCGCGTTGAACGCGCTGTACCGCCCCGGGCCGATGCAGATGATCGATGACTTCATCGACCGCAAATGGGGACGCAAGAAGATCGAGTACGAGCTGCCCGAGCAGGAAGCGATCCTGCGGGAAACGTTCGGCGTCATGGTCTATCAGGAGCAGGTGATGCAGATCGCGAACCGGCTCGCCGGCTATTCACTCGGCGAGGCGGACCTGCTGCGGCGCGCCATGGGCAAGAAGATCGCGGAGGAGATGGCGAAGCAGCGCGAGCGCTTCGTGAAAGGCGCCGTCCAGCGCGGGTTTCCGGAGAAGAAGATCGTCAAGATCTTCGACCTGATGGAGCAGTTCGCGAAATACGGTTTTCCCAAAGCGCACTCGGCCGCGTACGCGCTGCTGGCCTATCACACGGCGTATCTGAAGACGCGCTACTCGGTGGAGTTCATGGCCGCGTTGCTTACGTCGCAGACGGGCGACACCGACAGCGTCGTGAAATACATCAACGAGTGCCGCGAGATGGGCATCGCCGTCGAGCCGCCGGACGTGAACGTGAGCGATGCGAACTTCACGCCGCACGGCAACGCGATCCGCTTCGGTCTCGCGGCGGTGAAGAACGTGGGGCGCAACGCGATCGACGCGATCGCGGCGGCGCGCAAGGAGCTAGGGCGGTTCAGCTCGATCTTCGAGTTCTGCGAGAAAGTAGATCTGCGCCTGTTGAACCGGCGCGTGCTCGAGTCGCTGATCAAAGCGGGCGCGATGGATTCGCTCGGGCGGCGCGCGCAGCTGGCGGCAGTCCTTGATCGTGCTATGGAGCAGGCGCAGAAAGCCGCGCGCGATCGCGATTCCGGCCAGCACGGCCTGTTCGGCGTATTCAACGACGATGCGCCGGCTGCGGCACCGGCGGATAAGTTGCCGGACGTGCCCGATTGGGACGAGCACACGCGACTTGCCGGCGAAAAAGAGATGCTGGGTTTCTTCATCACCGGGCATCCGCTGGAGAAGTATCGCGACAAGCTGCTCGACTTCGGCGCGCGGACCATCGAAGACGTGAGCGCGATGAAGCTCTCGACCGGCAAGGACGAACTGCTGATCGGCGGCGTCATCAGCGGCGTGCGCGTGCAGAAATCGAAGCGCGGTGAGCTATACGCGCAGGGCACGCTGGAAGACATCACGGGCAAGCTCGATTTCGTCGTCTTCTCCGAACCGTACCGGCGTCTTGCCGAGAAGCTCAAGCTCACGGTGCCCGTGCTCCTCCGCGCCGGCCTGCGCGTGGAAGAGGGCGCGAGCAACAAGCTCACGGTGGGCGAGATCACACCGCTGGACGAGGCACAACCGAAGCTGCCGCGGTCCTTGCGCATCCGCATCCCGCTGGAGAGCGCGGGCGCAGCCACCGTCGATGACCTGCATGCGTTGTGCTCGGAACGGCGCGGCGATGCGCGGGTGCTCTTCGACGTGGAGCGCACCGGCGACTTCATGGTCGTGATGGAAGCGGAGCGCTATAATGTCCATCCCGACCGCGCGTTCATTGCGCGGGTGGAAGAGCTGTGCGGGCGCGGCAGCGTCCGCATCATTGACTAGTGTTCGGCATCTCCAGGCCGGCAATCTTGTGAATCCTGTCGTAGCTCAGCGCGCGTCCCGCAGGGAAGCAGGGTCGGAAGCCGCGATCGTCTCCGGCGTCCGGTATGTAGTGGGGCGGCTTGCCGCGCAGGCGCATGCCATCCTGCATGCCGCCACCGAGAATGAGAATGGCGAGGAGATGAACTCGTCGCACAAAGCGCAGCAGGAACTCGAGCAGATCGAGCAGCAGATACGGCAGCTGGAAGCGGTCGCTGGCGGTAATACCGACGCGCGGCGGCAACTGCACAAGCTGCAGGAGCAAGTCGAGCTGTTGCGCCAGCAGATCTTCGCGCACATGCACGCGTGGCGCGTCGCCGAACTGGCGCGGCATCCGCAGCGCCCGTACACGCTCGATTACCTGGAGCGTGCATTCTCCGACTGGACCGAGATACACGGCGACCGCGCCTTCGGCGACGATCACGCGCTGGTATGCGGCTTCGCGCGGTTGCAGGGCGAAGAAGTGATGGTCATCGGCCACCAGAAGGGCCGCGACATGAAGCAACGCATCTATCGGAATTTTGCGCAAGCGAACCCGGAGGGATATCGCAAGGCGCTGCGCGCGATGCAGCTGGCGGAAAAATTCCGGCGCCCGATCATCACGCTGGTGGATACGCCGGGAGCGTATCCGGGGCTCGGCGCAGAAGAGCGCGGCCAGGCCGAGGCGATCGCGCGCAACCTGCGTGAGATGGCGCGACTCGAAGTGCCGATCATCACGATCGTCACGGGCGAGGGTGGCAGCGGCGGCGCGCTGGCCATCGCGGTGGCGGACCGCGTCCTCATGATGCAGAACACCATCTACTCGGTCATTTCGCCGGAGGGCTGCGCCAGCATCATGTGGCGCGACCCGTCGAAGAAGGACCTCGCAGCTGAGGCCCTGCGCATCACGGCCGACGATCTGCAGAAGATGGGCATCAT
>CAYWSH010000150.1:0-1702 GCA_964460655.1 uncultured Terriglobales bacterium
TCGGCAGCGTGCCCATGAGCGCGGCCATGGTGGTCATCATGATCGGGCGGAAGCGCACGAGGCACCCGTAGTAGATCGCCTCCTCGGGTTTCTGGTTGTTGTTGCGCTGCGCGTCGAGGGCGAAGTCGATCATCATGATGGCGTTCTTCTTCACGATGCCGATGAGCATGATGATGCCGACAAAGCCATACAGGTTCAGCTCGCCGGTGATGCGCAGGACGTCGGGGATCCACGGGCGCGAGAACAGCCACAGCGTCAGGATGGCGCCGAAGCCCGCCGACGGCAGGCCCGACAAGATCGTGATCGGGTGGATGAAACTCTCATACAGGATGCCGAGCACGATGTAGATGACCACGATGGCCATCACGAGCAGCAGGCCGAGGCCCGACATCGATGACTGGAACGCCTGCGCAGTGCCCTGGTAGCTCAGCGTGATGGTGCTGGGCAGCGATTGCCGCGCGATGTTGTTGATCGCTTCCACCGCGCTGCCGAGCGGATAGCCGGGCGCGATGTTGAACGAGAGCGTCACCGCCGGCAACTGACCGAGGTGCGCCACGTTCAACGGACCGACCGTACGCTGGATGGTCGCGACGGTGTTGAGCGGCACCAGCTCGCCCGAAGCGGGCGAGCGCACATAGAGCAGCGCGAGCGAGTTCGGGTCGCGCTGATACTCGGGCTTCATCTCCATCACGACGTTGTACGTGTTGTTCGTCGAGTACATCGTCGAGACCTGCCGTGAGCCGTAGGCGCTGTAGAGCGCGTCTTCCACCTGCGACTCGGTCAAGCCGAGCGCTGAGGCCTTGTCGCGGTTGATGGAGACGGTGATCTCCGGGTTCTTGATCTGCAAGTCGGTGGTGACGTCCTGCAGGCCCTGGACCTGGCGCATCTTGTCTTCCAGGATGGGTGCGTACTGATAGAGCTCGGCCAGGTCAGGACTTTGGATGGTGACCTGGTAGCCGCTCTTGGCCTGGCGGCCACCAAGGCTGATGGGCGGCGGATTCGTGAAGTACACCTGCACGCCCGGGATGCCGGCCACCGCACGGCGCAACTGCTGGATCACCTGGTCCACGTGCGGACGCGTGTTGCGCGGCCGCAGGCGCAGGAACAGCATGCCCTGGTTGGCGACACCGCGCCCGGGCACGCTGGAGAAGTAATCCTCGACCGCGGGGTTCTTCTTCACGATGGCGATCACTTCCTGCTGGTGCTTCACCATCTCCTCGAACGAAATGCCCTGCACGGCTTCGGTCGTGGCCTGGATCTGGCCCTGGTCTTCGCTGGGCAGGAAGCCCGAGGGCATCTGCTTGAACATGAAGACGGTCCCGATCACCAGGGCGAACGACAACGCCATCACGGTTAGCCGATGCCGCAATGCGAGTTTCAGCGTCCGATCGTAACCATGGAGCACGCCGTCAAAACCGCGCTCGATCAGGTTGTAGAGCCGCCCGTGGTGCTCGGCATGCGGCGGGCGCAGGAAGCGGCTGCACAGCATCGGCGTCAGTGTGAGCGAAACGAAGCCCGAGACGAGGATAGCGACGCCGATCGTCACCGCGAATTCATGGAGCAGGCGCCCGATGACGCCGCCCATGAACAGCACGGGGATGAACACAGCGGCGAGCGAGATGGTCATCGAAAGGATCGTGAAGCCGATCTCGCGCGAACCGCGCAGCGACGCCTGGAAGGGCGCTTCGCCCATCTCCATGTG
>CAYWSH010000150.1:1802-9324 GCA_964460655.1 uncultured Terriglobales bacterium
GGCATGTCGCGCGGCAGGTCGCGCGCCGCCTTGGCGATCATCGCCTGCACGTCCTGCGCCGCAGCGTCGATGCTGCGGTTCAGGTTGAACTGCAGCGTGATCGAAGTGCTGCCCTGGCTGCTGGTGGACGTCATGTTGTCGACGCCCGCGATGGTCGAGAACTGCTTCTCCAGCGGCATGGCGACGGCCGAGGCCATCGTGTCGGGACTCGCGCCCGGCAGGTTGGCGTTCACCTGGATGGTGGGGAAGTCGACGTTCGGCAGGTCGCTGACCGGGAGCAGGCGGTACGACATGGCGCCGAAGATCAGGATGGCCATCATGACCAGCGTGGTCATGACGGGACGGCGAATGAAGAGCTCGGCGATGTTCATTGCGCGGTCTCCTGCTTGCTGCCGGAGCGTGCGCCGGAGTCAGCTGATCGGTTCTGGTTCAAGTTACGACCGGATCCGCGTGCCTTCTCCGGCTTCGAACCCGGTGCGCCCGCCTTGTCATTCGCGCCCGCGTTCTGGATCGACACCTTGCCGCCGGCGACGATGCGCGATTGTCCGTCGGTCACCACCGTCTCGCCCACCTGCACGCCGTCCTTGATGACGGCGGTTTCGCCCAACGTCCGCTCCAGTACGATCGGGCGGTTCTCCGTCGTGCCGCCATCCTTCACGATGAACACGTACGGTCCCTGCTGCCCGTTCAGGATCGCTTGCACGGGGATCACCGTGGCGTTGCGCTGCGTCGTCAGGGTCACGACCGCATTCACGAACTGGCCGGGCCACAGCGTGCGGTCCTGGTTGTTGAAGGTCGCCTTTAGCTTGATGCTGCCGGTGGCCTGATCGACCGCGTTGTCGACGAAAGTCAGAATGCCTTCGGTAGTGCCGGCTTGATTGGGCACGCTGGCTTTGACCGTGAGCTTGCCTTCCTTCATGTACTGCTTGATCGCGCCGAGGTATTGCTCCGGTACGGCAAAATTCACGTAGATGGGCGTGACCTGGTTGATGGTGACCAGCGCCGGCGTGTCGTTGGCCTTCACCAGGTTGCCGGCCTTGATCATCAGGTTGCCGGTGCGTCCGCTGATGGGCGCGTAGATCTTGGTGTACTGCAGTTGCAAGCGCGACGACTCCAGCAAAGCCTGGTCGGCCTTGACCGTGGCTTCGAGCGCCTGCGCGTTGGTGCTGATCTGGTCAGCCTGCTCGCGTGCGACCACGCCTTCTTTCAGCAGTTGTTGCCAGCGCGCGGCCTGCGACTTGGCGTTGGCCAGTTGTGCTTGATCTTTTGCCAGCGTCGCTTCCGCGCGGTGCACGTCGGCCTCGAAGGGCTGCGGATCGATGGTGACCAGCAGCTGGCCTTTCTCCACGTCCTGGCCTTCGTTGAAGTGCACAGCGAGCACGGGGCCGGCGACCTGCGACTTCAGCTGCACGGCGGAGTACGCCTCCACGTTGCCGATGGAAGTCACCTGGACCGGCACGTCGCGCTGGGCGACGGTGGTGACCTTCACGGGGGCGGTGGGCGGTCCGGCTGCCTTCTTGTTGTCTCCGGATTGCGAGCACCCGCCCGCGATCGCGAGCGCCGCAGTCGCTATAACGATGGAAAAAAGACGACGAGTAGCGTTCATGCTATGACCTTCGTTTTATGCCCGTTCGTTTTGTGGCCGTTCGTGCCGCGCGTACGTGTTGCGGGTGCGGCCGTACCGTTGCGCCGCGCTTCCCCTCGCGTCGTCATGCCCGAGAGCCATATCTCGGCCATCATGCGTCCGGCCGCAGCGGGATCGTGCTTGCGTCGGTGCCCGCCGAACAATTCCTCGACCTGGTAGTGATAGATCAGCATCCCGAGGAAGCTGCGCGCGGCGAGCTCCGGGTCAACGTCACGGAATGCGCCCGCGGCGATGCGCCGCCGTATGTAATCGGAGAGCAGTTCGAATTGTCCCGCGACGTGCTTGCGGAAGAATTCTTCCGAGAGTTCATGCCGCTCGAGCGCGGTGAACAGCAGCAGGCGCGTGATCTCGGCGTCGCGTTCGGTGCGCCGCAGGATGCGCTCGGCGATGGCGCTGAAGATATCGAAGTCGCTGCCGCCGGCGGCGAGGAGCTCCTGCATCATGGCGCGCCGCCCGGAAGTTTGGATCTTGCGCTCGATGATCGCCCAGTACAGGTCCTCCTTGGTGGGGAAGTGGCGGAAGATGATGGCCTCGTTCACCTTGGCCATCTCGGCGATCTCACGCGTCGTGGTGCCCTCGAAGCCCTGGCGCGCGAAAAGCGTCATGGCCACGTCGAGGATCTGCTCGCGCCGGTCAGAGGAGGGAATACGGATACTGCTGGAGGACGCCATTGTAAGTATGTGCTTACTTTCTAATCGTTCGGCGCGGGGAAGTCAACCCGATTGCGGCAGGATTGGCGGGGCTCTGCGACAAAAAGTCTTAAACCGCAGATTACGCAGATAGCTGGCCTGCAGATGACGCCGATTCGACGGCTTGATCCTGATCTGCGCAATCGGCGGCCCTTGGTCTGCGAAATCTGCGGTTCAAGTTTTTTGCCTTTCCACTGTCGGTCCGATTAGATTGGCGACGCGATGAAAGCCGTCCGCTTCCACGAATACGGCGGGCCCGAAGTCCTACGTTACGAAGACGCACCTGAGCCCGAGCTCCGCAAAGACCACGTACTCGTGCGCGTGCGGGCGTGCGCGTTGAATCATCTCGACCTGTGGCTGCGTAAGGGCACGTATTCGCCGCCGCTGCCGCACATCAGCGGCGCGGATGTAGCGGGCGAAGTCGCGCAAGCCGGTGAGTACTGCACCGCGGTGAAGCCGGGCCAGCGCGTCATCCTGGCGCCGATGGTCTTTTGCGGACACTGCCGGTTCTGCGCCGAGGGCGAGCAGAACCGCTGTGCGCGGTTCACCGTGCTGGGCAATCAAGTGAACGGCGGCAATGCGGAGTACGTCGCGGTGCCGGAAGCTTGTGTTGCGCCGCTGCCCGATTCGATCCCGTTCGAACAAGCGGCCGCCGTTCCGCTCGTGTTCGTTACCGCGTGGCATATGCTGGTCGCACGCTGCGGCATCAAGCCAGGACAGACGGTGCTGGTCCTTGGCGGCAATTCCGGCGTCGGCTCGGCAGCCATCCAGATCGCCAAACTCTGGGGTGCACAGGTGATCGCCACGGCCGGCGACGAACGGAAACTCGAGAGCACGCGCAAACTCGGCGCCGACCACGTCATCGATCATTACCAGCAGAAGATCGCCGACGAAGTGAAGCGCATCACGAGCAAGGCAGGCGTTGATATCGTCTTCGAGCACGTCGGCCAAGCGACCTGGGAGCAGAGCCTGCGCTCGTTGAAACCGGGCGGCTCGCTCGTCACCTGCGGCGCGACCACCGGCGGGGATGCGAAACTCGACCTGCGCGTGCTGTTCAGCAAACAGTTTTCGCTGCTCGGTTCGTACATGGGCACGATGCGCGATTTTCATGCCGTGCTGGAGCACGTGTTCGCCGGCCGGCTGAAAGGCATCGTAGATAAGACGTTCTCACTCAGCGAAGCGCGGGCGGCACACGAGCGGCTGGAGAAAAGCGAGCAGTGCGGGAAGGTTGTTCTCACGGTGGCGTAGAATAGGCGTATGTCCGAAGGCACCCAGCGCTTCGAGAACACCGTCGGCTCCGAGCACGACGCGCGGCAGATCGTGCGCGCGGCCTACGGCAGCGACCAGGAAGAGGGCATCGTCCTGACGACGCTGGATCGCGCGGTGAACTGGGTGCGTAAGTCGTCCATCTGGCCCATGACGTTCGGCCTGGCCTGCTGCGCCATCGAGATGATGGCGATGGGCGCCTCGCGCTTCGACATCGCACGTTTCGGCGCCGAGGTCTTCCGCCCGTCGCCGCGCCAAGCCGACCTGATGATCATCGCCGGCCGCGTCTCGCAGAAGATGGCGCCCGTCATCCGCCAGCTGTGGGAGCAGATGCCCGAGCCGAAGTGGGTCATCTCGATGGGCGCGTGCGCTACCTCGGGTGGCGTCTTCAACAACTACGCGCTGGTGCAGGGCGTGAACCAGTTCATCCCGGTGGACGTCTACGTGCCCGGCTGCCCGCCGCGGCCCGAGCAGCTCATCTACGCCATCACGCTGCTGCAGCAGAAGATCGAGAACGAGCGTGGCAGCTTCAAGCGCGCGCTGAATCTGGCGTAGGTTTTTTCTTTATCCCGAGCGAAGCGAGGGAACCCTATAGCTACGCAACGGCTTGGGTAGCCATAGGGCTCCCTCGCTGCGCTCGGGATGAAGAACCCAAACAGGCAGCAGAACCCCTCCTTTCCGCATCCCACATGTGACAGGTGAGCTGCGCCCTCGGCTCCTGACCCATGCACATAACTAAGTCGTTCCCCATACTGGTTCTACTGTTTTCTTCCCTCGCGGCGACTGCCCAGCTGAAGCAGATCGCCATCATCGACCTGCCCGGTCGCCCGGGCTTCGACTCCACGGCCATCGCCGACGGCAAACTGATCATGACGCACGCCGGCGCCGATACCGCTGAGATCTTCGACCCGGAAAAACGGCGCCTCATCGCGCAGGTGCGCGGCCTGGCGCAGCCGCGCGGCATCGCGGTCGATGACAAAGGCGGCAAGGTCTACATCGCGAATGCGGGCTCGAATAGCTTGACGGTGCTCGGCACCGGAGACTGGCAGGTGCAGAACAACTTCGCCGTGCCGTATTCGCCGGACGCGCTGCTATGGGTCCCGCAGCTCGGCAAGGTGCTGATCGGTGACTGGCACGACCAGGCCGTGACGGCGCTCGACCCGACGACCGGCGCCGTGCGCAGCGTGGCGCTCGACGGCACGCCCGGTGACATCACATACGACCGCGCGCGCAAGCTGCTGGTGGTCAGCGTGGAGGATCAGAATCAATTGGCGGTGCTCACGCCCGACCTGAAGATCGCGGCGCGCTACCCGCTTGTGGCCTCGCAGCCTACGGGAGTCGTGGTCGATCCGCAGAACCGTAAGCTCTTCGTCGCGGTGCGCTGGGCGGTACTGGTGCTCGACGCCGATAGCGGCAACGAACTCAGCCGCGTCCCCATGGGCGCCGGTGTCGATCGCCTGTGGTTCGATGACGCAGCGAACACGATCTACGCCGCCACCGCGGGCGGCACCGTGACGGTGATCCGACCCGATGGCGCACGCTACGTCGCCGAGCAGGAGCTCAACACCGAGGTCCGCGGCCACACGCTGGCGTGGGATGCGACGCGCAAAATGATTTATGTGCCCGGCGGCCGCGAAGGACGATCGAAGCTCGTCATGCTGAAGTTCTTCGATAACAACCGGCCGAAGATGCAATCGGCGGCCGTGACGCCGCCGCGATAACGACAAAATCCAACGCAGAGGACGCAGAGGAAAGGCTAGAGACATAAAGAGACGTAGCGGAGCTACGTCCAGCAGGATTCTCACCTGGCATCCGCCAAGATACGTTCCTTCGCTTCTTCAAGAAACGCGATCACTTGTTCGCGTTTGACTGATGGGAAACCAGCGAGGAAATCATCGATCGAGTCCCCAGCCTCGAGGTGTTCGATGAGCGTCTGGACCGGCACACGAGTCCCGCAGAAGACAACGGCTCCGCCCATCACATCCGGCGAAGAGCTGACCGCTTTGCCGCTCATGGCGCAAGTATGGCAGTGCGCCGCGCAAATTGCCAACCAACGCAAAAAAGGGACGGGCTACCCGTCCCCTACGCCCAGCAAATAGCGGAGCGGCCGGTGCAGGCCGCGGAGCGCGATTGTCCCGCCTTGAGGGTCTTCGCGACGAAGACCCTCTCTAGCGGTTTGGAGCGGAGCGACAGAAAAACTAGAAGCCGCCGTTGTAGCCGCGCTGGTAGCCCTCGGTGTAGCCGGCGCGGTAGCCGTTCTTGTACGTCTGCTTGTCGCCGCCGATCATGCTGTACTCGTGGTCGGCGTCTTTGTAGGCCTCGCTCGCCGTCGGGCGATAGCTGTGACCCGTGCGACGGTCCTTCTGGCCTTCGAGCAGCCCATCGTTGTAGCCGACGCGGCGCGCCTGCTGCGCGGTGTTGTTCTGGCCGTAGCCGCCGTTGTTGGGGTATTGGTTCGGATAGCCGTTGCCGTTACCACCGCCGTTGCCCTGGCCGTTGCCGTTGCCCCAGCCGCGACCGTTGTTCCAGCCGCCGCCGCGGCGTTCGCCGTCGCGATAGCCGGCTTCGTATCCTTGTTCAAAGGCGTGGCGATCGCCGCCATTGCGGAAGCTACCAAGGTCCGGCTGATTACGACGTCGATTCATCGCGTCGCTCTCGCCCCGGCGATAGCCATCGCGGAACAGCTGCTGATGGCGCTGATTGCCGTTGCGATACGGATTATCGCGGTCGCGGTCCCGATCGTCGCGGTCCCGGTCCCGGTCCCGGTCACGGTCGCGATCCTGTCCCTGGCCGTTCTGCCAACTCCAGCGCTGCGCGCCGGCGAGCGTTGAGAATCCTGCCACCACCATCACCGCCAGGAGAAATACACGGAACGTCTTCATAGTCACCTCCGCGCTGGCTGTCCTGCGAAGGCACTAAGCAGGTAGCAGCTCGGTCTGCTGAGAGAACGATACGCCCCATATTCTTGCAGCGCTAGCCTCGGGGCGCGAGGTTACCAAGGGACTGAACAACATTCTGCGACCGGTGCGGCGGCAACGGCATCGTGAAAGCCGACGGTCAGCGCGCCAAAAGCCGGGCAGCGTTGCGCCCCAGGATCGCGCCTTTGGCATCGTCGTTGGAGCGCACCGCCTGGATGCTATCGAGCATCTTGGGAATGCTGCCGATGGCGTGCGGATAATCGCTGCCCGCCAGGATATGGTCGGCGCCCGCAAAGCCGATGGCGAACTCGATGGCGCGCGGGTTGAAATTCACCGTGTCGTAGTAGAAGCGCTTCAAGTAGGTCGACGGCGGTTGCGGGATGTTCGCGCGACACTCGGCGAAGGCTTCGAAGCCGCGGTCGAGCCGCTCGGCGAGATACGGGATCGCGCCCCCGAGGTGCCCAAGCACCCAACGGATGTCGGGGAAGCGCTCCGCCGCTCCACTGAAGACGAGGCCTGCCGCCGCGAGTGTAGTGTCAGCCAGGAAGCCGACCAGCGGCATCAGCCAGTAGTCGAGCATTGCCTCCACGCCGACCGGCGCCGTCGGATGGATGAACAGCACAGCACCGAGCTCGTTCGCCGTTTCGTACACCGGCCAGTAGCGTTGATCGTAAAGCGCCACGCCGTTCACGTTGCTGAACAGCATGGCGCCGGGCAGCCGCAACTGCTCTACTGCACGCCGTAATTCTTTGACCGACGCCGCCGGATCATTCAGCGGCAGGGTCGCCAGCGACGCGAAACGCCCTTTGTAGTCGGCGACGGCGCGCGCAAACGCATCATTCACCAGCGCGGCGAGCTCCGCCGCGCGCTTCGGCTCTTCCACGTGCGTGCCCGGCGTCGTCAACGTGATCACCTGCGTGTCTACGCCGGCTTCGCGCAACACCTCGGCGCGGTAGGCGATGTCGCGATGCCCGCGTACCGCGACGTTGTAATCGCCCGGATAG
>CAYWSH010000151.1:0-5134 GCA_964460655.1 uncultured Terriglobales bacterium
GAGAACATCAAGGGCACGATCGCCACGGGCAAACTCGCCGACTTCACCGTGCTCGACAAGGACATCATGAAGATCGCCGAGCCGGAGATCCTGAAGACGAAGAACCTCTACACGATCATCGGCGGGGAGATCGTGTACGAGGCGAAATAAGGACACCTACCACAGAGGCACAGACAGAGGAAGGCAAAAGGGATCCTTCGGCCAAAGGCAGGCCTCAGGATGACGGTTTGTTGTTCCTCTGGTGCTCTTGGCAATAGGGATGCATTCGACTGCGCAGCCGTCTCGCTGCGCGAGCCTGCTGCTCCGCTCAGCATGACAGAAGGTGTTCTCTGTGCCTCGGTGTCTCTGTGGTAGGTGTCTGTTCTGCTGTATGATTCCCCGCTTATGCCCATCCCGGACAAGGTCGCGGCGGCACGCAAGATCGAATCGTTCCTGAAGCTGGTGATCGCCGAAGGCGGGTTCAAGCTGAAGTACCGCATCACGGTGGATCCGCCGCTGCCCGAGGACCGTGACTGGGAGCGGCCGGACATTCAAGTGGAGCTTGGCGGGCCGGATTCGCCGCTCCTGCTGGAGCGCGGCGCCGAGCTGCTGCGCGCGCTCGAACAATTAGCGCAGGAGATGCTGAAGCTGCGTCCGGATGAGCATGAAAAGGTCAGCTTCGATTCGCGCAACTACCGTGCCATGCGGCTGGAAGAGCTGCGGCAGGCGGCGAATGTGGCGGCTGAGCGCGTGCGCAAATCGAGCATGCCGTATGAATTCGGTCCGATGACGTCGCGCGAGCGCCGCATCGTGCATCTGGCGCTCCGCGATCTGGCCGACTTGAAGACCGAGAGCCGCGGCGAAGCGGCGTTCCGGCACGTGGTGGTCTTTCCCAGGGACTACGACACGGCGAAGCTGGCGGCGAGCGCAGGCGGCTTCGGCGGGCGCAGGCGGCGGTAGCGCGCTCACTCCGACTCTCCCGCTTCGCGGGATCGCCTGGTTCGCGCGCAACCCTTCTTAGGCGGTTCTTACGGCACGGCTGAAGCCGTGCCCCTCCGAGAGACAATAGGGTTAAGGAGAGCTATTGGCGGCAGGGATAGTGCCGACGGTCGTGGGATCCTTCGGCCATCCCGAAGCTTCGGGAGCAGGCCTCAGGATGACGATGCTAGTAGGTTCTTGAATCGCGACTGGAGTTGGTCGCGCGAGCGAAACCGTAGATCCTTCGGCCATCCCGAACCTTCGGGAGAGGGCCTCAGGATGACGGCGCTGTTGAGAAGGTAGAAGCGGCCGTATTGCGCCAACATTCGTGGGGTCCTTCGACTGCGCGCGCCCGCTTCGCGTGCGGGCTCGCTCAGGATGAGCGGTTGCGGATCAGATAGTCACTTCTGTTTCATTGCCAACGGGCAGCGGCGCGGCCATAATGCGCGCATGTCTGCCGATACGGCGGTGCTCGCCGAGATCCCGATCTTCGCCCTCATTGACGACCAGGAGCGCGCCACGCTGGCCGAGCTGGTCGACATCCGCCGCTTTGAGACGGGCGAGATCATCTTCCACTACGGCGCCAGGGGCGACGAGATCTACATGGTGCGCGAGGGCAAAGTGCAAGTCTTCGTGACCAACGACACGGGCGAACAGATCACGCTCGGGGAGAACACGCGGGGCGACGTCTTCGGCGAGATATCGCTGCTCGACGGCGGGCCGCGCACGGCGAGCGCCATCGCGGTGGAGCCGACCGAGGTCCTGACGCTGGACCGCGACCAGTTACTCGAGCTGGTGGAGAAGCATCCGCACGTCGCGCTCGACCTGCTGACGGTGATCGGCCGCCGGCTGCGCGCGACCGACGAACTGCTGCGCACGCAGGTAGCACGCAACCCGAACATCGAAGAAGAAGAGCGGCTGACGTTCGGTCAGCGCATCGCCGATCGCGTGGCGGCGTTCGGCGGTTCGTGGACGTTCATCATCACGTTCGCCGTCATCCTGCTGAGCTGGGTGGTGCTCAACAGCCTCATCCTGGCGAAGCGTGCGTTCGACGAGTATCCGTACATCCTGCTGAACCTCTTCCTCTCGATGCTGGCCGCGCTGCAGGCGCCGGTGATCATGATGAGCCAGAATCGCCAGTCCGCGAAAGACCGGCTGAAGGCCGACCTCGACTACGAGGTGAATCTGAAAGCCGAGCTCGAAGTCGCGCAACTACATCGCAAGATCGATCGCTTGAACGAAGAGCTGGTAGCACGCATGCCGAAAGCCGAGCGCAAGAGCGAGCCGGCGCGCACGCAGTAGAATCGATCCATGGACAAAGTGAAAAAGAGCGACGCGGAGTGGCGCGCGCAGCTTACGCCGGAGCAGTATCGCGTGACGCGCCAGAAGGGTACCGAGCCGGCCTTTACCGGGGAATACACCGACACGAAGACGCCCGGGACGTATCGCTGCATCGGTTGCGGCGAGCCACTGTTCACCTCGGAGTCGAAATTCCACTCGGGCTGCGGGTGGCCTTCGTTCACCGCGCCCCTGGCCGAAGAGGCCGTCGACGAGCGCGATGATCGCAGCCATGGCATGCGGCGCACGGAAGTGACGTGCTCGAAGTGCGGCGCGCACCTGGGTCACGTCTTCCCCGACGGTCCCGGTCCTACCGGCCTGCGGTACTGCATCAACTCGGTCGCCATCGACCTGGAAGAAAAAGACAAAACCTAGCGCGGAGGACGCGGAGGACGCAGAGGAAATAGAATCCTTCATCCTCCCGTGGACACTACCGACACTATTGTGGCGATCGCTACGCCTGCCGGTCGCGGCGGGATCGGCGTGGTACGGCTGTCGGGGCCAGAGGCCGTTGCGATCGCGAGCACAATGCTGCGGCTGGAGCAGCCGCTCGTGCCGCGGCACGCGACGTTGTGTGACCTGGTGCGGCCGGAATCGTTAATCCCACCCTGTCCCGCCAACGACGAGCGGGACAAGGGTGGGGCACCCGGTTCCATGGTTGAGAGTGCGTTTGTTGCGGGAGAGAAGATCGACGAGGTCGTAGCGACGTTCTATCCCAAACCTCATTCCTACACGACAGAAGACGTGGTGGAGATCGCGGCGCACGGTGCGCCGGTGGTGCTACGGCACATCGTCGAACTTGCGCTCGCTCAGGGTGCGCGTCTTGCCGAGCCCGGCGAGTTCACGATGCGGGCGTTCTTGAATGGGCGGATCGACCTCACGCAGGCGGAGGCGGTGCGCGACCTCATCGAGTCGCGCACTTTGTATCAGGCAAAGGTCGCGGCGCAGCAGTTGGAAGGCGCGCTGGCAAACCGGCTGCGTCCGATCAAGCAGCAGCTGGTGGAACTGGTAGCGCAGCTCGAAGCGGGCGTGGACTTTGCGGAAGACGATGTGCCGGTGATGCCGGCGGAGCGGATCGCGGAGCGGATCGCACGCGTCCGGGCGCCGCTGATGGAGCTGGCGCGCTCGTTCGCCTATGGCAAAGTCGTGCACGAGGGACTGACGCTGGCGATCGTCGGCCGGCCGAATGTCGGGAAGTCGTCGCTATTCAACCGGCTCATCGAGCGCGAACACGCCATCGTGACCGCGACGCCGGGCACGACGCGCGACCTGGTGACGGAAACGGTGGCGATCGGTGGAATCCCAGTTCGTCTCGTCGATACTGCCGGCATCCGGGCGACGAGCGACGAAGCCGAGAGCATCGGTGTGAAGAAAAGTTACGAGGCGATGGCGGATGCGGATGTGGTGGTGGTCGTGACAGATCTCGTATCACTACCCGGAAACCCTGACGCAGCGCAGGCAGACATAGAACTCGAACAGCGAACTCGCGTCCAAAGGCGGGTATTAGTTGCGAATAAATGCGACCTACACATCGAGGAGAAAGGTGTTGTCACCAGGAGGTGCGACGGGGAGCACGAGGACGGGTTTCTCTCAACCTCGGCCATCACCGGCGAGGGCATTCCGGAGCTTCGGGCGGCGATCCTGGCGGCGGTCGGAGCCGATGCGCCGCACGATTCCGGATTGCTGACGAATGCGCGGCAGCAGGCGCTGGTCGAGAGCTCCCTGACGGCGCTCGACAAGGCGGAGCGCGCGGTCGGCGACAAGCTGCCGCACGAGATGTTGTTGCTCGATCTTTACTCCGCGCTGCGACCGCTCGATGAGATCACGGGGGCGACGACGGCGGATGACATCTTGAATCTCATCTTTTCGACCTTTTGCATTGGCAAGTGAATTGTGCCGTCCCCTTCGGGGACTCGCCTCGTTCCTCGCGACTACCCCGGGTTCCGTCGTCCGCCGCGGACGACTCCACCCGGGGCTATCTCATGCCGCCCCTGCGGGGCTGGCGCGTCGTGGGACTGACGGCTAGGCCACCCTCAGGGATCAAGTGCACAGCGGAGACGGCTGTGTCCACCGCGGCGGACGACTCCACCCGGGGCTATCTTATGCCGCCCCTGCGGGGCTGGCGCGTCGTGGAGCTGACGGCTCGGCCACCCTCGGGGATCAAGTGCACAGCGGAGTCGGCTGTGTCCGCCGCGGCGGCCGCGACTCTAACCGGGCTAAGCCATGCCTCCCCTACGGGGCTTGTGCCTCGTGGAGCTGACCGCTCGGCCACCCGCAGGGATCAAGTGCACAGCCGAGGCGGCTGTGCCACACGCGGGCGAGTCGCCCGCGTCCACCCAAGATATTTCTAATCCACGCGGATGAGGGGCGTGGTTTGCGCAACGACTTCGCCGACTTGGACGGCGCGCACTTTGGCGGCGATGAGGGCGTTCAGCAGGCGCTCGGCATTCTCCTGCGGCACGGAGATGAGCAGGCCGCCGGCGGTCTGCGGGTCGTAGAGCATGGTGCGGAGCTGCTCGGGGACCGACGAAGCATATTCCACGTTGCATTCGGCGAACTCGCGATTGGCTTTGAGTCCGCCGGGGATGTGGCCCGCCATGGCGCATTCGAGCGCGCCATGCAGCAGCGGGACATGAGTTGCGGTGATGCGCAGCGAGACGTTCGACGCTTTTGCGATCTCACGCGCGTGGCCAATCAGGCCGAAGCCGGTGATGTCGGTCGCGGTGTGGACGCCGAACTCGGGGCGCGTGCTGACTTCGGCGGCGGCCCTGTTCAGCGTGGTCATGGAGGCGACCGCGCCCATCACCCACAGCGGCTCGGCTTTGTTCTTCTTGATGGC
>CAYWSH010000151.1:5234-9283 GCA_964460655.1 uncultured Terriglobales bacterium
CCCATGGCGTAGACGTCGCTGAGCGCGTTGGTGGCGGCGATCTGGCCAAAGATGTAGGGGTCGTCGACGACGGGCGTGAAGAAATCCACGGTCTGGACGAGCGCGAGGCCATCGGCGACGAGGTACACGCCGGCGTCGTCGGCGTGATCGAAGCCGACCAGGACATTCGGGTCATGCTGCCGGGCTAATTTCCCAAGCACCAGGTCCAGCGCCGCCGGACTCAGCTTGCTCGCTCAACCCGCGGCTTTGACGGTCTCCGTCAGACGCGCGCTCTTTGGGCCTTCCGCCATCAGCGAATTGTAACCGCGAAGGCGCGGAGACGCGGAGGAACAAAGGCAAAAGGCAAAGATGATCTCCCGGAGATTCGTGGTGGCTATAGGGATGCTTCGACTGCGCGGGCGTCTCGCTGCGCGAGCCGCCCGCTTCGCTCAGCATGACTCCCTCTTCTTTTTTGTTCTGAGCTTTCTTCTCCACGGCCCCGCGACTCCGCGGTGGCATCTCTAGCGCGTCGTGAGGTTGACGAGCGTGAGCGACGGATACTGGCCGTTCCAGTCGCCGGAGACGTGCTCGAACGTCAGGCGGAAGCGGCGCACTTGTCCCGGGGCGAGGGGCGATTGCGCGAGGTTGACGGGGTCTTCGTAGCCGGGCCGGTCTTCGAGCACGCGCAGGGCGACGCGCTCCTGCTGGCAGATCTGGTCGAGCGAATTCTTGAAGAGGACTTCAACGGTGGCTTGCGTCACCGCCTTATCGCCGGCGTTCGTGACCTTGCCGTCGAGATAGGTGACGGTGGCGCCCATGAAGTTCTGGGCGGTCGCCATCTTGATGTCGCCGAAGTGGACCTGCGCAGCGTACGGCGGTGGCGGAGCCGGGCCCGCAGGCGCGGAGTTGCGCGCGAACAGCCAGATGACCGCGACGGTGAGGATGACCAGCGCACCGCCAACAGCGAACGGCACCCAGTTGCGCGGTTGCGGCTCGGGTGAGTTCGCGGGCTCGAGGAAAGAGCTGGCCATGCGCGAATTCTACAGGGAGGAAGGGAGGAGGGGAGGAAGGGCAAAGTCGAAGCGAACTAGTCAGCATCCTGGGTTTGGGCAAGTTCGTACGTGCGCACCAGCGGCGTGGCAACGGCAATGATCGCGACGAGTAACAGAGTGGCCGCGCCGCCGCTGGCGATGGAGACCATGGCACCGAGCGCGGCCGTCGGCAGCAGCGAGGCGACGAAGCCGGCTTCCATCTCGCCGAGCTGCGGGCCGCCGATGAAAAAGATCATGTTGAAGCCGGTGATGCGGCCGCGGAGTTCGTCGGGCGTCAGGACCTGGCGTAGCGTGGCGCGGATGACGGTGGAGACGAGGTCGGCGGCGCCGGTCGCCATCAGGGCGAATAGTGTCAACCAGAAATTCCGCGAGAGCCCGTAGAAGATGGTCGCGGCGCCATACGCCGCCACCGACCACAGCAGGATGGGTCCCTGCCGGCGCGGCAGCTTGTACATCGCGGTGAACATCGAGGCGAGCAGTGCGCCCGCGGCCTGGCCGCCGCGCAGCCAGCCGAAGCCGATGGGGCCGACGTGCAGGACCTGGTCGGCGATGATGGGCAGCAGGGAGATGGCGCCGGAGAAAAGGGTCGCGAAGAAATCGAGCGACATGGTCCACACGATGATCTTCACGCTGAACAGGAAGCGCATGCCGGCGCGCAGGGATTCGCCCCAGTGCTCGCGCTCTTTATTCGTAAAGTCCGGCCTGCCGGATGCGCGCACCAGCGTGAGCGCAACGATCACGGCGAGGAACGAGACGGCGTTCGCCGCATAGATGGGCGCGAGGCCGCGCGTCGCATATTGCAAGCTTTGGCCGCTGGCGGCGATGAGGATGCCGGCGAGCGACGGTCCGACGATCATGCCGACGTGCATGAACGTGAGGTTGAGGGAGAGCGCGCCGGGCAAGTCGTCGCGCGTGACGAGGCGCGGCACGAGCGCTTGCCGCGCCGGTCCGTCGAAGGCGTTGGCGGCAGCGTTCAGCGCGGTGAGCGTGTAGATGAGCCAGAGCGAATCGCGTCCGGTCCAGGTGGCAAGCGCCAGCAACAGCGCGCCGGTGGCCATCACGCTTTGCGTGCAGAGCTGCACGCGTTTGCGGTCATGCCGGTCGGCTACGACGCCACCCCACATGGAGAGCAGGATCAGCGGCACCACGCGCACCAGGCCGAGTGAGCCGAGCGCGAGCGGCGAGTGCGTGAGGACGTAGATGTGCCAGTCGATGCCGACGTTCTGCATCTGCGTCCCGATGATGGAGATGAGGGTGCCGCCACCGATCAGGCGGAAATCGCGATGGCGGAGGGCGTGATAGGGACGATGGGGCAAAGGGGATTATGAAGCAATGCAAAATGAAAAATGCAAAATGATGAAGCGGGCGGTTGAAGAGACGTGCTTCCGGCTCGTTGTGCCCGCAGGCGTGGGGTCCTTCGACTCACGCGCGGCACGCTGCGCGACGCCGCGCCCTCGCTCAGGATGAGCGGGCGTCTCTCACTTGCGGAAGATCATCGGGCCGCCGCCTTTGCCCCTGTTCGGATAGACCTTCCAGCCCAAGAGATCAACGACGCCGATGGTGCCATCGGGGCGGCCGACGTAGAGGAAATCGCCCATGGGGTTGATCGTCATGGCGGCGTTTACGGGACCGACCGGGATGGTGCTTTGCAGGCGGCGCTCGGGGCGCGCGCCTTCGCCGTGCAGGTTAACGACCGCGACTTCTTGCAACGGATTGCAGAGCACATAGAGGTAGCGGCCATTCGGGTGAAACGCGATGACCTGCGGCGAGGTGCACATGCCCCAGTCTTCGATGTATTCGAGCGTGCTCGCGTCGAACCACTCCATGTTGTCCGAAGTCACCATGCTCACGGCGAGGAGTTTGCCGTCGGGACTGAAGGCCATGGCGCGCGGATCGGTTCCGGTCTTGATGGTACGGACAACGGTGTCGTTCCGCGGATCGATCACGGTGATGGCGTTGCCGTCGCCGCTGGAGACGAGCACCTTCGAATTGTCGGGCGTGAAGATGACGCGGCGCGGCTCGTTCGGCACGGTGAACTTCTTGCGCAGCGCGCGCGTATCGGTGGCGAAGATGAAGAGCTGGTTCCCTGCGCGGTCGGCGACGTAGAGCTTCTTGCCGTCGGGGCTGACGGTGCAGCCATCGGGCTGATTGAGGTCGGGGTCCGTGAAGGCGCCGGTGGCAGTTTGCTGGTCAAGGTCGATCCCCGTGATGACCTTGTTCTGATAGTCGGTGACGAACACCTTCGTTCCCGCGGGATCGAGGCAGAGCTGGGCGGGCGCCTTGCTGACCGGGATGGATTTCTTCAGCTTCAGCTTGGCATCGTCGGTGGTGTAGAGGTTGACGGCGCCTTCGTTGGGCGACGAGGCGATGAGCAGCGGCTCGCGCTGGGCGAGAGCGGTGGCGGTGAGTAAAGAAATCAGTACGCAGCGAAAGAGGCTCTTCGTCATGTCCGTCTCGAATCTCCCACACGAGCAAAGACGGCTCGCGTGGGGCACCCCGGAACTGAGTGTCGAACGAGCTTAAACGTCAGTGGAGAATCGGAGAAATGGATATTCTCCCCTAATAGAAATCGTTTCAGACAATGACCAAGCCCGGCCGAGGGCGGCCGGGCTCCATTGGTCTACATCCGAGACCTGTGGCGCTATAGGGATGCTTCGACTTCGCAGACGTGCGACATTCGTCGCCCGTCTGCTGCGCTCAGCATGACATCTTCTACCCTACTCTTCTCTTCTCTTGTTCTACTCTTCTTCTTCCTCCGCGATGCCGGCGCGGGCGGCCTTGGCGGCGGTGACGATCTTTTCCTGGATCTGGGCCGGGACGACGTCGTAGTGGTCCATCTCCATGTTGAAGCTGCCGCGGCCCTGCGTCATCGCCGTGAGGTCGACGCCGTAAGTGAGCATCTCGCTCATGGGAATGCTGGCCTTGATGACGGTGTTGCTGCCCTTGTTGTCCATGCCCTGGATGCGGCCGCGGCGGCCGTTCAGGTCGCCCATGATGGCGCCGGCGAACTCGTCGGGC
>CAYWSH010000152.1:0-9274 GCA_964460655.1 uncultured Terriglobales bacterium
CGGCCCGCGTTGCGGCCAGCGTGGAAGACGGCCACATTCGCAGCGTTGCCGAATCCATCCAGAACTTCGTGCGCGCCGCCGAAGAAGACGCGGGCAACGTGGTGCCCTTGCGCAAGATCAACATCGGGCTGTCAGCCGTCGAATTGGAGGCCTTCCGCGCCGACTTCCGCGGCGAAAAGAGCTTTCGCGCCGATTTCGCCGGCGCCCTCATGCGCATGGTCGCCATCAGCGCGCGCATGAAGGCCGAACTCATCGAGCTGCGCACCAAGCAGGGCTCCGCGTACCTGTGGAAGCCGCACGCCGATTCGCTCACCGCGCTGCTGCACGCCGGCGAAGCGACCATCTCGCTCGCCGCGAATCTTGAGCGCACCGCTGAGCAGCGCGGCCTCAAGGACAAGGTCGCCGCTCTGCACGCCACCGCACAGCGCCTCGAACAGCAGATGCAGGAGACCGCGAAGACGCTGGGAAAGCTGAAGTAGTCTTTTTGCTTCATCCCGAGCGAAGCGAGGGAGCCATATAGCTACCTAACGCTCGCGTAGCGATATGGGTCCCTCGCTCTGCTCGGGACTTTCCAATAACGCCGATTTATCCTCAGCGGGTGGATCTTGGAGCTTCCATCAAGTCCGCTGCCCTTGAGGCCGGTTTCGACGTCGCTGGCATCGCCTCCGTCCGCGCGGAGGATTTCCCCGAGCTGGCGCGCTTTTCCGCGTGGATAGACAACGGACACGCCGGCGAGATGGACTACCTGGCGAGGCGCGACGACGCCGGGAAGCTTAAGCGCGCCTCATTGCAAACGGCCGCTCCGTGGGCACGCTCCGTCATCGTTTGCGCGCTCTCGTACGACACACCGCAGCCGCTATCCATCGACGACCCGGATCCGGCGCGTGGCTGGATCGCTCGCTACGCCTGGACGCGCGAGGACTATCACGACTCGGTGTTGCGTCGCCTGCGCGTGGTCGAAGCGCGCCTGCATGACCTCTTTCGTAAGGGCAGCCCTTCAGCGCTGCCGCATGACGCTGCAAGCAATGTTGGGGTTTCAGCCCCTGCGGGACTGCGCACCTGGTGCTATGTCGACACCGGTCCTGTGGTCGAGCGCGTCTACGCGAAGTACGCCGGCGTCGGTTGGATCGCGAAGAACACCTGCATCATCAACGAGCGCATCGGCTCGTTCACGTTCTTGGGAGTCATCCTGACCTCGCTGGAACTGACGCCCGACGCACCGGCGCCCGACCGTTGCGGCACCTGTACGCGTTGTATCGATGCTTGCCCGACCGCTGCGTTTGTCGGTCCGTATGAGCTCGATGCGCGGCGCTGCATCTCGTATCTCACCATCGAGAAGCGCGGCGCGGTTCCCGATGAACTGCGCGCCGGCATCGGCCGGCAGATCTTCGGCTGCGACATCTGCCAGGACGTTTGCCCCTGGAATAAAAAGGCGCGCAAGAGAATGGACTGGGTGGACACGGGCGACTCGCCCGTGTCGCCGGACACGCGTCATGAACTGATCAATCCCGAACTCGACCGCCTCGCGTCTTTGACCGAAGAGGAGTTCCGCGCCTTCTTCCGCGGCTCCCCGGTAAAGCGTGCGAAGTTCAGCGGGATGCGCCGCAATCTTGCTATCGCGATGGGCAACAGCGGCCGGCGCGAGTTCGCGTCGCGCCTCGCAGAATGGTCCGACAGTGATGATTCGAACCTCGCCGCGCACGCACGCTGGGCCCTGCAAAAACTCGCTGCCAACTCTTCTGCATCGCGCTGAACCTTAGCCGCATCCCGTTTTTCGCCCTGCAATTCTTACCCGGCCAACGCTGCGGAGAGCAGTGGTAAGTCTCATGTCCTCAACAACATAGTTTGGCATGCTCGGTGCTTTGGTACCCGTGGCTGCAACTTGCAGCCAGCGAAAAGGAGTGCTGTAGGAGGATTTATGAAAAGCAAGCTGATGCGTTCGGTGATCGTGACTTCGCTGCTGGCGGCTTTTGCCGGATCAGCGCTGGCAGTGTACGGACCCCAGTTGGTCGCGCGTGCGGCGAACAATGGGCCGGTGACGCTGGAGCCGGCGTTGTATCAGGGCCCGCAGGCGGGTGACGTGTACGCACAGCCGGCCGCGCGTCCTCGGCTACAGCGCGCGAGTTATTCGGGGCAGAGCGCGCGCCAGACCACGACGTACGGTGAGCCTGTCGTACATCGTGGGCGCTCGACGATGAAGTCAGTCGCCATCGTTGCCGGTTCGGCCGGCGCGGGCGCGGCGATCGGGGCGCTAGCGGGTGGTGGTAAGGGCGCCGCGATCGGTGCCCTGGCGGGTGGTGCGGGCGGCTTCATCTACGACCGCATGACCGCGCACAAACAGTAAGGTTTATCCGCGGAAGGCGGCTGGAATTCCCCCTCCAGCCGCCGGAGAACGCAAAAGCCTCCGGCTTCGGCCGGGGGCTTTTCGTCGTTTCGGAAGTGCCTGTATCCTCCTCAAAAACTGGCCCTTTTCCCAAAAACCTGTCATATACTTGCGCAGCGATAACGCCTTTCCCGGCGTCTGGGGCGTGGTTTGCGCGCCCACAGGTTACGTGTATGCCGGGGCCGTTGATCGCGCACGAGGGCTCTTTATGCTGGTGCGCTTCTGGGGAGTGCGCGGCTCCACGCCGACCCCCCAGGCCGAGAATCTGCGCTACGGAGGTAATACCTCCTGCGTCGAGGTGCGTGTGAATGGGCACACGTACGTCTTCGATTGCGGCACCGGTTTCCGCAATCTCGGCAAGCAACTGACGAAGGAAGCGAACGGCAAGGCGCTGCACGCGCACATCTTCATCTCGCACTTTCATTGGGACCACATCCAGGGCATCCCGTTCTTCGTCCCGCTCTACGACAATCGCGAGAACTATTTCTTCTTCCATTCGTCGAACCGCACGCGCGGGCTGCAGCGCGCCATCGAAGAGCAGATGGCCGATCCGTATTTCCCCGTCGACATGACGGAGATGGCCGCGCACCGCAACTTCTACGACATCGAAGAAGACCGCATCGCCTTCGACGATTGCACCGTGCAGTCCATGTGGCTGAACCATCCGCAGGGCTGCCTCGGTTTCCGCCTGGAGACCGAGGACGGCATCCTGGTCTACGCCACCGATAACGAGCCCGGCCATCCCGTGTTCGACAAGAACGTGCGCAAACTGGCACAGGGCGCCGACGTGCTCATCTACGACGCGCAATACCTGCCCGACCAGTACCAGAAGTTCAAAAAGGGCTGGGGACACAGCACGTGGCGCGAAGGCATCAACATCGCGATGGAGAGCGGCGCCAAAGAACTGGTGCTTTTCCACCACGATCCCGACCACGGCGATGAAGCCATCGACGGCATCGTGCGCGAGGCCAAGAACCACTACGCGCGCGTCCGCGCCGCCAGCGAAGGCATGGAGATGCATGTCGGCGTCGCCCAGGAAAAGGAAGCCGCGCGCTCCTCCGGCGACTAGGTCGCGCGCCGCCGCATCACTCCATAAGTCAAGACGCCCGCTACACCAACCCCTAGGGTCAATCCGATCTCACTCATTGCTCCGGCGCTTTCGCGGTAGCCCCGTGTGATCGCCAGCACCAGCACGAACGCGGGTCCTAGCGTGAGCAAGCAGGCGCCGGCGATCCCGCCCGGCACGCGGAACGGCCGCGCCATTTGCGGCTCGCGCACCCGCAACACAATGAGCGCGACGAACTCCAGCAACAGGCTTGCGCCGTAGATCAGAATGTCGATCTCCACCAGCTTGTCGAAGCCCAGCGGCAGTGCGGCGATCCACAACAGCGCGCACACGACGATCGAGACCCACGGGGCTTTATTGCGGTTCAGGCGAGTGAACGTTCGCGGCAGGTAGCCATCTTCGGCGAGCACCAGCGGAACACGCGAGTACGAGAGCACGAGCGCGTTGCACATGCCCAAGCCGCAGACCATGCCGCCGGCGATGATCGCCAGTCCCAGTGCGCTGCCGGCGAGCGAGCTGCCGGCGTCGGCCCACGAGCCCGTTGTCCAGGCACTCGCATCGATTCCGGCGAAGCGCGCGGCTGCTACCGGCAACAGGTACGAAGTCGCGACGAGCGCGACCGTGGCGAGCATCGCCAGCGGATACGTGCGCTGCGGCTCCTCCACTTCGCGCGCCACGGTAGAAGCGTTGTCCCAGCCCATGTAGTTCCACATCGCCAGCAGCACGCCGCCGAGCAGATCGACGCTGCTCGCGTGCGTTGCCGGGACCGACCCACGATGCAGGATTCCGAAGATCGTCAGCACGCCGAACGGCGCCAGCAGTGCGAGCATCATCACGACCGAGCCATCGCCGACCGCGCGCGCGCCCGCTATGTTCCACACGGCGCACGCCGCGACCACGAGTGCGCCGACGGCGAAGCCGCGCCACCCCGCGGTGAGCGCGGGCGCGAAGCGGCCAAGATAGAGCACGAACAGCGTGGGGTAGATTGCCATGTCGAAGACGCTGGCGGCCAGCGATAGCCACGCCTCCTGGAATCCCCAGAACGGCCCGAGCGCGCGCCGCACCCAAACGTAGTAGCCGCCCTCTTCGGGGATGGCAGCGCTCAGCTCGCCGACCATGAGCGCGACGGGCAGGCTCCAGATGAATGGCGTGAGCAGCAGGACGAGCAGCGCGCGGTCGTAGCCCGCTTTTTGCGCGATCTCTTCGAGCCCATACGGCCCGCCGGAGACCATGAAGAACGTCGCTGCGACGAGAGGAAGGAAGGTCAGTCCACGACGGCGCGCTGCGCCGCCGGGCAGGTTCAACTCAAGCTCCGGAACGCTGAAGTCGTGTTCATGTTTCGCAATATAGCGCGAATAATTTGCGTGTGCGAAGAATCTGCGCGGGAGATCTTGGAAGGCAGAACTACTTCGATTGGCTCTTCGCTTGCGCTTCCGCGATGAGTTGCGCCACGCGCGACTCGCGGCCCACCGGTTCGATCAGCAGGATGTGTTGCGCATTGATGATCATGCGGTCGGGAGCGTGTCCTTCCTGTCCGCGCTTGATGAGGTTATAGCCGCGCTCGTGGGTCTGCGGATTCTCGGTGGTCTGGACGTAGTAGACCTCGCGCAGCACCGGATACGGGGTGCCGAGCCCTTCGAGTTTTCCGAAGTAGACCTGGCCGCTGGTGAGCATCACGGCCTGCCAGCCGGACGTCGAATGGACCAGTGAATCCTGCGGCCGCTGCTGGCAACTCGTCGTTGCCAGCGCGAGCGTCGCGATCAGGACCGCGCACCACCGTTGCGAAAGGGCCATCAGCGAGAGCGCTTAGCGCGCTTGCGCATCATACCGCCGAGCCCGATCAGCCCGGTGCCGAACAGCAGTGACGACACTGGTTCCGGAACGGGTGCTCCGGTGACCGGTTGATTGGTCCCGCTGCCGGGTACCAACAAGGTCGCGCCGTTCACCGTTCCGAAGTCGTACGCCCAGGTCCGGTTGAACAGCGGGTCGCCGATCTCGGTGTCGGGGCCGTCCCAATTGTAGTTGACCGCGCAGCCACCAATGCCCAAGCCGCTGGCGCACAGCCCGCTGATGTTGCCGACCAGGCCGACATTCATGTCCGTGATGTTGTGGATGCTCGATCCCGTCAGGTCATAGGTCGGGAGCAGGTGGAGCTGGCTGTAGCCGCCGTCGTTGATGGTGATCGTGTCACCGGCATTGAAGTGGTACGTCACGCCCGTCTCTTGCACGAAGAGACTGACGGGTACCGTGGTCGGCACCGTCAGCTCGAACGTTTGCTCGAGCGAGAGCTGCGGTCCGATGTTCACTTGCACTGCCGAGAAATTAATGCTCGCCGGCGTGTAGGGGATGCTGACACCCCAACTCAGCGGCGGTATGCCGGCAAAAAGCAACGCGGTGTTCAACGCATCCAAGGTCATCGTCAGGATCGGCGATTGTCCGTGCGCCGAGATGGTGCAGCTGACCGAGTTGCAACCGCCGACGCCGTTCAGGTCGAGCACCGGCGGCGTCAGGTCGGCATGCCCGACCACCGGCGCGATCGGCGAATTCGGCGGATACTTGATGCTGAAGGGCGCGTTCGGGCTGAAGCCCGGCACATTGAACCCTAAGACTTCCAGCGCGCCATTGTCGTTCTGGTTCCAGGAGAATACTGGGACGTTGAGGTTCAGGCCGAGCAAGTCGCCCGTGTTGACGCTTCCGCAAACCACGGCGCACCCTGTACCAAACAGCGATGCATGGGCATCGACGATCAGATTATCGGTGATCTGGATGCTCGGGAAGTGGGTCTGCAACGTGCCTTGCTGCGTAAAATTCGCGAGCGCGGCCGACGATGAGACTTGGATGTTGCCGTTCAGATCAGGAGCGCCGACGTTCAGCGAGATGCTGGCCGGTTCGGAGGCGTTGATGTAGCCGTTGTCCTGGTGAATGTGGTACTGCTGCCCAATGCTCCCGTGCGTGTTGGCGCCCACGGCAAAACCATAGCAGTCACCGAAGATGGGGTCGCACCCGATGCCGTTGAAGATCTGGCCGCCGAGGTTCCAGGAAATACCCATAAAGAACTGGGCATCGTAGGCCTGGGTGCCCCCGCCCCACATTCCGTCGTGACCCTGGAAGGTGACGCTATCGGTGTGTGACACACCCGGAGTCAGCGCTACCACCGACCCAGGGGGCCTATCCGACCTCAATTGGGCCAAGCAGAGGCTCGAAGCCAGGATGAGGAAGAGGACTGCGCAGACACCAAGACGCGATAGTGACGATTGCATGGAGCACCCCAGAGAGTGACGTTCTACTTTCTCAACACCTAGGGTTCGGCCAGATTCGGGGGAGTGCAAGGAAGCTAACTCTCTTGGTGCATCCGAAGTGCCACTACTTCATACTGGCTAATATAAATAGAATCAATAATTTACGGTTTTGTTACCATTGTGCGTGTCGCAAGTTACTGCAGTAATGTTGCAATGGTTTGCACTTCGGAAGACGTGGCTACCTGGCTCTTTCCAGCGGGATGACCTGGTTCAGGAACGCCTCAACCGCCACCTGATAATCGAGCCGATTCACCGCAAAAGCATCGTGATAGTCGATGAAGTGCGTGTTGATCACGATGATGTTCTTGCGCGGGCTCGGCGTCTCGGCATAAAGCTGCCGCAGCGTTGCCGGCGGAGAGATCGTGTCGTCGTTACCGCTGAGGTAGAGCACGGCGCTGGTCCTTATCCGTTGCGCGGCATCGAGTGCGGTCTCGCCATTCGGCTCCACGCTCGCACCGGTCCGCAGCCGGTACATCATGCGCCCGCCGAGCCGGACGATGCCGATCGTTGCCAGCCACGCCGGCAGCCGCACCCGCAACGGCACTTCGGAATGGACTTGGGCATAGGCGAATCCCCGCTTGATGAGATCGGCCATGCTGAGATGCGGACTGTCGGCGATCACCGCCGCGAGCCGTTCATCCTGTCCTGCAGCGTGTAACACCGCGACCGCTCCCAACGAGTAGCCGAACAGGACCGTGGGCAGGCTACCGGCTCGGCTGCGCGCAAAGTCGAGCCCGCCCAGCACGTCGCGCGCTTCCAGGTAACCGCTCGACATGGCGTCGCCTTCGCTGCCGCCGTGGGCGCGCAGATCGACCAGGAGCACGTTGTAATGCGCCCCCACCAGGAACGCCGCCTTCGGCAGCAAGGCGCTGCGATTGCCTTCTCCGCCGTGCGCCATGATCACGGTCGCGCGCGGATCGTTCGCCGGCAGCCACCAGCCCGTTAGCGCCAGGCCATCACGCGACCGGAACTTCACGTCTTCATATTCCAGGTGCAGGCGCTCGGGTTTGTCGACGATCTCGCGCCACGCGCTGTTCCCGATGACCGCGCCGGCGATCAACCAGCTGAGAGCCAGCCAGCCCACCACCGGGAGTGCCACGAGGACCGCAAAGAAGACGGCGCGCTGCCTTCGCCGAACGCCACGCCTCGCCTGCACGGCAGCCGTTGCCATCTTCGTATCGCCTCGATGTGCGGCTTATTCTGCTACAGGACTGAGGCCGCAAGGATTGACCAGTCGAGTCCGTTCTTGCTCGCGCAGCGAGCCAGCGCCTATACTTCAGCGCTTGCCTTTCACCGCTTGAGCGCCTCTCGGGGAGCCGATATGAGCACCAGCACGCTCGAAAAAGAAGCCAATCCTTATGAGTCCATGCGCGCGCGCTTCGACCTGGCGGCGCAAAAACTGAACCTCGATGAAGGCCTGTGGAAGATCCTCAGCGTCCCGAACCGCGAGGTCACCGTCTACATCCCGGTCACCATGGACAACGGTCGCATGGAGGTCTTCACCGGCTATCGCGTGCAGCACTCCGTGGTCCGCGGACCGGGCAAAGGCGGCGTCCGCTACGCGCCCGACGTCACCATCGAGGAAGTGCGCGCCCTCGCCAGTTGGATGACGTGGAAGTGCGCAGTCGTTGACATCCCGTTCGGTGGCGCCAAGGGCGGCATCATTTGCGACCCGAAAAAAATGTCGCAGGGCGAACTCGAGCGCATGACGCGTCGCTACACCGCCGAGCTCATCGAGTTCATCGGCCCGGAAAAGGACGTGCCCGCGCCCGACGTCAACACCAACGAGCAGACCATGGCGTGGATCATGGACACGTATTCCATGCACAAGCGCCAGACGGTGACCGCCGTCGTCACCGGCAAGCCGATCAACATCGGCGGGTCGCGCGGACGTCGCGAGGCCACGGGCCGCGGCGTCATGGTGGTGTGCGACGAAGCGCTGAAGAAGCTCAACATGAACCGCGAGTCGACCCGCGTCATCATCCAGGGCTTCGGCAACGTCGGCTCGAACGCCGCCAAGCTGATGTCCGAAGCGGGCTACAAGGTCATCGGCATCATCGAGTACGACGGCGCGATCTTTAACGAGAAAGGGCTCGACATCCACGCCCTGCTCGAGCATCGCGACCGCAACCGCACCATCCACGGCTTCAAGGGGGGCGAGCGCCGCGAGAACGCCGAAGGCCTCGTCACGGATTGCGACATCCTCATCCCGGCCGCGACCGAGAACGTCATCACCAGCCACAACGTCGACAAAGTCAAAGCCAAGATCCTGTGCGAAGGCGCGAACGGCCCCACCACCGCGGCCGCCGACGAAGTCCTCGCCGACAAAAAAGTCTTCGTGATCCCCGACATCCTGGCCAACGCCGGCGGCGTCACCGCCAGCTACTTCGAGTGGGTGCAGGACCGGCAGGGCTACTTCTGGCAGGAAAGCGTGGTGAACCAGCAGCTCGAGCACATCATGAAGTCGTCGTTTGCCGACGTGGTGCGCTACGCCGAGACGCACAACGTGAACAACCGCATCGCGGC
>CAYWSH010000153.1:0-9250 GCA_964460655.1 uncultured Terriglobales bacterium
TACCACTTCAGCAGATCCACCTCATCCATGTTCACCGTCTCTTTATTCCGGAAGAACGCGATCAGAATACCCAGCCCCACGGCCGCTTCCGCTGCCGCGTCGGTGATCACGAAGATCGAGAACACCTGCCCTTGCAACCCGTACAACCGCGAGAACGCCACCAGATTCAGGTTGACGGCATTCAGAATGAGCTCGATCGACATCAAAATGATGACGACGTTCCGGCGCGTCAGTACGCCGACGACGCCGATGATGAACAGCGCCGCCGCCACCACCAGGTAATGCAGTGTCGTGATCTCGCCCAAGTTCAGCTCCAAGCTGCAAGCACTTAAGCTCCAAGCTTGTGGCTTAGAGCTTAAGGCGTGCAGCTAAATGCGTTTCTTCGCCATCACCACCGCGCCAATGATTGCCACCAGCAACAGCAACGACGCTACCTCGAACGGCAGCATGTAGCGGCCGTACAACTCCAACCCGATCTGCTGCGTGTTCTGCTGCTCGGGCATCGGCACCAGACGATTCGGGAAGATGCTCTGCCCGCGCACATAAGTAAAGACGAACAGCACACCCAGCGCCAGCGTTGCAACGATCCCGACCAGCCACTGCCGATTGAATTGGTCTTCCCTCTCTGCCTTCTCGATCGACACCAGCATGATGACGAACAGGAACAGCACCATGATCCCGCCCGCATAAAGAATGATCTGCACGCCGGCCACGAACGGCGCGTAGAGCATCAGGTACAGGCCCGCGACCGCGAGCAAAGTCACGATCAGCGCTAGCGCCGAATGCACCGGATTCTTGCGCGTGATCATGACGAGCGCGCTCACCACGGCCAGCGCGGCCAGGAAGTAAAAGAAGAACGGTGTGGCTACAGGATTCATGAACCAGTTGTCAGTTGCCAGTTCTCAGTCTTTGCAACCCGACCGCGTGCGACCTCGATCGGCAATTCCGCAGTTCGGCACTTCGGCAATTTCGCACTTTCGCAGTTCCGCACTTTCGCACTACTTGGGGTACACCGTCGGCTGCGGACCGCGCTCCAGCGTCTGCCGGTCCCAGATCGCGCCATCGCGCGTGTACGCCGCCAGTTCAAAGTCCTGCGTCAGCTCCAGTGCATCCGTCGGGCAGGCGTCTTCGCACAGCCCGCAGAACATGCACCGGCTCAAGTCGTACGTGAACGTCGTGAGTTCTTTTCTGCGCGTCGCCGGATTGCGCTCGCTCGTCACTACGATCAGGTGCTCTGGGCACGCCAGCGCACACAGATCGCACGCAATGCACAGCGTCTCGTTGTTCTCCGGATTCACGTTCAGGCGCGGCGCGCCGCGATAGCGCTCCGCCACTTGCGGCCGCTCCAGCGGATACTGCTCCGTGTAGACCGCCTTCGGATGCTGGTAGCGGAACGTCACCGCCAGTCCCGAGATGAGGTCCCACAAAAAGATCTTCTTGATGAGTTCACCGATCTTCACAACAACACCCCTAAGAGTCCGGTCAGGATGAGCACCGCGATACCCAGCGGGATCATCACCTTCCATCCCAGCTGCATCAGCTGGTCAAAGCGATAGCGCGGGAACGTGCCGCGATACCAGATGTAGAAATACATGAACACTGCTACCTTCGCGACGAACCAGAAAATATCTTGAATGCGGTCGCGCACCGGCGGCACCAGCAGCAGCAAGCCGATCGCGCCCAGCGCTGCGCCGAAGCCGCCCAAGCCGATCGTCTGGACCTTGAACGAGGGATGCTTCGGCATCCGCACCGTGCCGAGCAGCGTCAAGCCGGCGAGCAGGAAGAACATCAGCGCCGGCACCAGCGCGAATGCCAGATCGATCGTACCGCCCGACCAGTAGCTGCCTAGCTCGACCGTCGGCCCATGGACGCCGGCGAACGGCCGCATCCAGCCGCCAAGCCACAACGTCACTGCGATCGACGACACCGCCATCATCGCCGCGTACTCGCCCAGGAAGAACAGCGACCAGCGGAAACCGGAATACTCCGTATGGAATCCGGCGACGAGTTCCGATTCTGCTTCCGGCAAGTCGAACGGCGCGCGATTCGTCTCCGCCACCATCGCCACGGCAAAGATGAAGAACGCCAGCAGGCCCAGCGGGAAGAATTTGAAGATGAACCACGTTCCCTGCATCTCCTGCGCGCGCACGATGGCGATCATGCTCAGGTTTCCGCCACCCGCCGCTTCTCCGCCTGTGCCGTAGATGCCGCCACCGGCGAACGTCGTCATCAGCACGGCCGACACCACCGCCATGCCCATCGCGATCTCGTAGCTCACCATCTGCGCGCTCGAGCGCAGCGCGCCCATCAGCGGATAGTGCGAATTCGACGCCCACCCCGCCATGATGATGCCCAGCACACCGAGCGAAGAAATCCCCAGCATGAACAGCACGCCGATGTTCATGTCCGTCACGGCGTGCGCCGGCCCGAACGGCACCACGGTGAACACCGTGAACGCCGCGATCACCACGAACACCGGCGCCACCCAGAACACGGCCTTATCGGCCTCCGCCGGCATGATGTCTTCCTTGATCAGGAGCTTCAGCGCGTCGGCGATCGGTTGCAGTAGCCCGTGCGGACCCACGCGCATCGGCCCGAGCCGCACCTGCATGTGCGCCAGGATCTTCCGCTCCAGCCAGTTCATCGCGATCACGCCGATCGATATCCCGGTAAAGATCAGGATGATGTAGATCAGCGCCCAGATCGCCCCCGACAGCGGGTCGCTGTACTGGCCCGGCGTAGCACTCGAACTCAGATAGCCCAAGAATTCTTTCATCGCCCGGCCGCCTTGCTCTTGGCCTTGGAGATTGAGTCATCGGGCCATTGAGCCATTGAGCCATTGTTTCCCGCCTTCGCGGTAGCTTGTGACGCGGCAAATATCGCAGTCAACTGCCGCGCTTCGTTGAGTAACGCCGCAACGCGGGACTTCTTCAGGATTTCGTTATCGTCGATGAACTCAAGCCAAAACACAGACTCGTCAGCTTCCTCAAGTACAACGCCGAGCTTCGCGATGAATTCCGCCTTCGAGCGTGCGCGACAAACAGCGCGATAGTTAGCAGCTACTGATGTCCCGCTTCGCAACAACTGCTTGCCGACGATGTATCCCTCGGCATTCCGCGGCAGCGCACGAAAAAGCTTCAACACGCGATACGAAAACTGCTTCGTTCGCTGGCGCATCTCCTCGGGTTTGGTCTGTTCTTGCATTTCAATGACTCAATGGCCCGATGACTCAATGACTCAATCTTCTCTAACGATCGACCTCGCCTAGCACAATATCGATCGTCCCGATCACCGCCACCACGTCAGCGACTAACTGTCCGCGCACCATCTTGTCGAGTGCCTGCAGGTTTACGAAGCTCGGCGGCCGCACGCGCACGCGATATGGCTGCGTCGAACCGTCGCTCACGATGAAGTACCCGAGTTCGCCCTTGGGCGCCTCGATCGAGTGATAGATCTCGCCCACCGGCGGCTTGATCACCTTGGGCACTTTGCCCATGATCGGCCCTTCGGGAATCCCCTCGACTGCCTGCTGGATTATGCGTATCGACTGCCGCATCTCCGCCATGCGCACCAGATACCGGTCGTAGGTATCGCCGTTCTGCCCGATCGGTACTTCGAAGTCGAAATTCTCGTAGCCCGAATACGGCAGCGCTTTGCGGATGTCCCACTTCACGCCGCTGGCGCGCAGTACCGGTCCGGTCACGCCGAGATCGATGGCGTCTTTCGCGGAGATGAACCCAACACCTTTCGTGCGTTCCAGCCAGATGCGGTTCGTCGTCAGCAGCGTTTCGTACTCATCGATCTTGGGCGCGACGAACTTGCAGAAGTTGCGTACATCATCTTCGAAGCCGTCGTACGTTTCGTACAGGCAGCCGCCGATGCGGAACGCATGCGTCGTCAGCCGCGCGCCGCAGTATTTCTCGAATATCTTCAGGATCTCTTCGCGATCGCGGAACGTGTAGAACAGCGGCGTGATGGCGCCGATATCGAGCGCGTGCGTTCCGAGCCACAACATGTGGCTGGCCATGCGGTTCAGCTCCGTCAGGATCACGCGGATGTACTGCGCGCGCTTCGGCGCTTCGACGTTCAGCAGCTTCTCGACCGCCTCGCAGTAGCCGAGTCCGTTCGATACCGCCGCGACGTAGTCCATGCGGTCGACATACGGATTGAACATCGTGTACGTGCGGTTCTCGGCGATCTTCTCCACGCCGCGGTGCAGGTAGCCGATCACGCACTCCGTGCCGAGGACCTTCTCGCCATCGAGCTTCAAAATGACCCGCAGCACGCCGTGCGTCGACGGATGCTGCGGCCCCATGTTCAGGATCAGCTCGTTCGCGTCGAGGAACGTGCGCTCGCCCGACGCGCCATAGGCCTCATGCGGCTTTACGCGCGACGGCTGCAGGTCGCTCTCGGGCGTATCGAGATCAAGATGCGCGGTGCGATTCGGGTTGTTGTTATCCGCCATCTGCTTCTTCAATCACCAGATCACAAATCACCAAATCGCAAATGTCTTACTGTCCCGACTCGATCCCCAGGTGTATCTGCACCCACTCTTGATCCTGCTGGATGATCCCGTAGTCCTTGCGTAGCGGAAATCCCTTCCAATCTTCGGGAAGCAAGATGCGCCGCATGTCCGGATGCCCGGCAAACTTCACGCCGAACATGTCGTAGGCCTCGCGCTCCAGCCAGTTCGCCGTGGACCACAAGGCCACCACGCTTGGCGCATCTTCGTTCTCGGCGACCGCCGTTTTCACGCGCACGCGTTCATTGCGCGCAAAGCTGTACAGGATCCAGACGACCTCGAACGGCTTTTCGCGCTCGGGGTAATGCACGGCCGTGACATCGACGAGGTAATCGAACTGCTCGTCATCGCGCAGCAGCCGCAGCACGTCGTGCACGATGGAATTGTCGACGACGAAAAAGTTCTGCTTGAGATAGGTCGCCGCCTGCTGGATACCCGAGCCGTGCCGCTGCTTCAGCCGCGAGCCCATCTCGGACTCCCACGGCGTCGCCGCCATCACGCCGGCGGGCTTGGGCGCTTCACCGTGAGCAGCTGTTTTTTCCGGGGTCCCCGACGCGCCCGCTTTTGGCGCGTTGGGGTGACTTTCGGGAACAGCGGGGCTTCCCTGGGGTTGGGTTGGGCCGGACGGCGGTTTGGACTGGTCTGCTGGCTTCTTTTCTTCGGCCATGGGAACCGGTGCGGCTGCCGCTCACTGGGTAACCAACCTTTTTAACAGCTTGAAAATGCAGAGTCAACGCGGGGTTTGAGGTGGGAGCGCTGGGCTTCAGCCCAGCGAAAAACACGGCGTTGCTATGGGGCTTTAGCCCCGGCCCCCGCCTGCTTCTGGTACTGCTCGATCAAATCCCTGATCCGCTGCGCGTCGCGCTTTGTGTGCCCGTGGCTGGTTATCGGATTCGACCCGCCGCTGGAATCAATACGAATATCCGACCACATCACTCCCGTCGATATCTGCACGCTCGCGACCTTGTCGATCGCGATGCTCTCTTCCATCTGACCGAACATCCGCGGCTTCACGCGCAGCACATGCTGCGGCGTCACCACGATGCGCGTCGGAAAGATCAGGTTCCCTTTGGTCCAGCGTGATGCGGAAAAGCTTTCTGACGGCACGTCCTTATCCTTTCTTGGCAGCGACGCTGAGTCCCATGCGCTCCATCAGCCGGCGCTTTCTCCGGCCGCTGCGCGTTCCCAGCACGGTGTGCAGCACCGGGATGAGCCAATAGACGAATCCGGCATAGGCCGACGCGTGTTCTGACCGCGATACCAGCGCGATCGTGACGGAGAGCAGCCCGATGCACGCCATCCCGACGTGCTCCGTCACGCTGTCACGCGTCTCGAGCTCTTCGAATTCGTTCAGCTCGAGTTCCTTGCGCAGGCGCCACGCGTGAACGTACATCAGCGCGAACAGGATATAGACCGCCGCAAAGCCCGCGCCGTAGATCTGCATCAGCCGCGGCGCATCTTCCAGGCGGATCACGCCGTGCTCCAGCGTTCCGGTGAATGCGCCGACCAGCAGCGTAAAAACGAACTTCAACGGATAGACGTAGAACAGCACTACAAACAGCAGCGCGGTATTCAGGAAGATGGTCCACAGGTCGTGCAGCGCGTAACGCTTGAAGAACTTGTAGTGCTCGTACCACACCAGGATGAGCATGCTGAAGCAGATGGCGAACGGCACAAAGCCGCGCATCGCGTGCATTAGCTCATCGAAGGTGTGCGGCACCTCGAGCGAGACCACGAGCAGCGTCAACGCAAAGCCGAACACCACGTCGCTGAACGCGTCGATGCGCGCCATCTCCAGCCCGCGCCAGCGGAACGCAGTCGGGTCCGTCGGTTGCGAATGCGCCATGGCCGCGCAGTGTACCGCAGCTCCGGCACAAGCTCTACGTTGAGCGCTTGTTCAGTTATCGCAGATTGCAAACGCAGGCAGGCGGAAACCGCGAACCGATTGGGCGGGTTTCAAATCACCAAATCACAAATCACTAGATCACAAATTGTTCTAGATCCACTCCAGCGCGCCCTTCTTCCAGATCCACACGTAGCCGACCACCAGGATGGCGAGGAATACCATCATCTCGATGAAGCCGAACATCTTGAGCGCCTTGAACTGCACCGCCCAGGGGAACAGGAAGATGGTCTCCACGTCGAAGACCACGAACAGGATCGCCACGATGTAGAACCGCACGGTGTAGCGGCCGCGTGCCGAGTCGACCGGATCGATACCGCACTCGTACGGCATGAGCTTCGTCTTGAAGGGATTCTGCGGCCGCACCAGCGTCGCGATGATCAGCGTCACCGCCGGGATCGCCAGCGCCACCAGGATGAACAGGAATATGGGAACGTAGTTCTGCGGCACGGCGAGATTCTAGCACTCACTCTCTTGCTATTGTCATCCTGAGCGAAGCGAAGGATCTGCTTTTCATCTTGTCTGAAAGATCAGCTGCGAGCCCTTGGGCAGCGCGACCTCCGTGCCCTGCGCGGTGATCGCGCTCCCGACAGCCGGATCTTCCACGCGCTTCAACTCCCAATTCCTCGGGATGCGACCCTGAACGACCATCGCGCGCCGCTCCTCGGCGCCCAGCGCGTCCAGGCTTTTCTCGCCTTCCGAGCGGTCGCGGACCTTGATGGTCCCCATCTGCGTCCTGATGTTGGCATTCGGTTGCGACACGCTGCCCGCCGTGGGCATCGTACGGTCCGATTCGATCGATGGCATCGTCATCGGACCGCTGGTGGTCATCGGCACCTGTTGGTGCGGCTGCGGCTGCCGTAACTCCGGCGCTGCCGGTGCGCCGCGCGTCTGCAGGATGCGCGGGTCCAGCGCCACCAGCGCCACTACGATCCCATCGAGCGCCGTGCTGCCTCCCTTCCACTGCGCCGCCGTCACACGCAAGGAAAGCTGCGCCGGCTCCGGCGCATGCAGCTTCTGTACCGCCGAGACGCGCCCCAACAGGCGTGCGCCGCGCGGGATATAGATCGTCCCACTCTCGCTGGCGATGTCATGCAAGCACGTCAGCCGCACCGCATCGCCGGGCTTCACCTTCGCGCTCGAAACCTCGTGCTCCAGCGCCGCCATCACTTCGAAGCCCGCGGGGACCGCCGCGCTCGGCGCTGCAGCTTGTGGCATCGCCAGAAATCCGACTAGCGCTGCGCTGAACAGACTCATCACTGCACCGTAAAGATCAGGCGCGCGCCCTTCGGTAGATTGACGTCGCCGCCCGAGGCTACGATCGCGGTGCCCAGCTTCGCGTCATCGAGCCTCTTGATCTCCCAACTCTTCGGCAGCGCCCCGCGCACCGCAGCATCGTTCTTCTTGTCGAGATCGGCGAGACTCTTCTCGCCCGCCGAAGCGTCGCGTACCCGTGTCACGCCCTGGCCGGGATTATGTACGGAAGTATCCGCCGGATGCGACACCGTACCGATTGTCGGCATCGTGCGATCGGACTCAATGGACGGCATGTTCGTTCCCGTGCCAACCGCTGGCGATGACATCCGGTCCTGCAGCATGCCCGCCGTATCCGGTGGCGTCTCGCGCGTCGCCGGGAGGGCCGCCAGCGTCGTCACGATCGCATTCAGCTCGGCGTGCCCGCCTTTCCAATCGGCCGCGGTCAAGTGCAACGCCAATTGTCCGGGATCACTTCCCTTGTGCGGCTGTGCGGCCACTACCGTCGCAGTCAGCTTCGCTCCCGCCGGCAGATACACCGTGTTCGTCTCCGACGCGATCTCGTCCGTACACGTCAGCAGCACCGTGTCGCCGACTTTCGCCTTCTTGCTGGAGACCTCGCGTTGCAGCTCCGCCATCACTTGAAAGCCGCGCGGGACGGCTGGATTTGAAGAGGTAGACGCCGCCTGTGGCAGCGCTGCCAACGCGGCAAGAAAAATCGCGAGGAGAGCCATACGTACCTCGTTCCGCAGACTCTAGACCGCGCTGCAACGCAATGCAAACCGGCCGCTCGCTATAATCGTCGTTTCTGCATTCATTGGGTGCCCCACTCTTGTACGCCTGCCTTTGGCGCGCAGGGTGGGAGAACGAGACCGCTCCTTGTCCCTCGAAGACAACATTTACGCGCTGCGCCGCCAGAAGCTCGCCGAGATCGAAAAGCTCGGTCAGCCCGCCTTCCCCTTCAAGTACGACTTCACCCACACCGTGCCGCAGATCCTCGCCGCCTTCAGCGAGCGCAACGCCGAACACCTCGCCGCCGAGCGCGTCCCGGTCCGCGTCGCCGGACGCCTCATGGCCATCCGCCTCATGGGCAAGGCCAGCTTCGCGCACCTGCAGCAGAACGGCGAGCGCTTGCAGATCTACGTCAAGAGGGACGAGGTCGGCGAAAAGGGCTGGGAACTCTTCCGCCTGCTCGACATCGGCGACCACGTCGGCGTGCGCGGCTACCTGTTCCGCACGCGCACGAACGAACTCACGATTCACGTTGAAGAATTGACCTTCCTCGCCAAGTGCCTCTCGCCGCTGCCGGAAAAATGGCACGGCCTGCAGGACGTCGAGCTGCGCTACCGCCAGCGCTACGTCGACCTCGCGATGAACCCCGACGTGCGCACCGTCTTCGTCAAGCGCAGCAAAGTAGTCGCGGCGATGCGCAAGTTCCTCGACGCGCGCGGCTTCGTCGAGGTCGAAACGCCCATGCTGCAGCCGCTCTACGGCGGCGCCACCGCGCGTCCGTTCATCACGCACCACAACGCGCTCGACATGGACCTCTACCTGCGCATCGCGCCCGAGCT
>CAYWSH010000154.1:0-9192 GCA_964460655.1 uncultured Terriglobales bacterium
GGTCGATAAGATGGGCGAGATCCCTTACAAGCGCCGCGATCCAATCCATAAGGCGGCTCCGGCGCTGATCGAGCAAAATACCAATCTCGAAATGTTCGAGACCGGCATCAAAGTGATCGATCTGATCGAGCCCTACCTCCGTGGCGGCAAGATCGGCCTGTTCGGCGGAGCCGGCGTCGGCAAAACGGTCATCATCCAGGAATTGATCAACAACATCGCCACCAAGCACGGCGGCATTTCGGTTTTTGCCGGAGTCGGTGAACGAACGCGTGAGGGCAACGACCTCTGGCTCGAAATGAAGGAATCGGGCGTCATCAACAAGGCAGCTCTAATTTACGGCCAGATGACCGAACCTCCCGGCGCGCGCGCCCGGGTTGCCCTGACCGGCCTCACCGCCGCCGAGTACTTCCGCGACGAAGAAGGCCAGGACGTGCTGCTGTTCATCGACAACATTTTCCGGTTCACGCAGGCAGGCTCGGAAGTGTCGGCGCTACTGGGCCGCATGCCGAGCGCCGTCGGCTACCAGCCGAATCTCGCGACCGAAATGGGCGAGTTGCAGGAGCGCATCACTTCGACGAAGAAGGGTTCGGTCACGTCAGTGCAGGCGATCTACGTTCCGGCTGATGACCTTACCGATCCCGCGCCGGCGACGACGTTTGCTCACCTCGACGCGACGACCGTGCTGGACCGCGGCCTGACGGCGATCGGCATCTATCCGGCAGTGGATCCGCTGGCGTCGACGTCGCGCATCCTCGATCCGCGCATCGTCGGCCAAGAGCATTACGACGTGGCGCAGGGCGTGAAGAAGATCCTGCAGCGCTACAAGGACCTGCAGGACATCATCGCCATCCTGGGCATCGACGAGCTTTCCGAAGAGGACAAGCTGACGGTGTCGCGCGCACGCAAGATCCAGAAATTCCTCTCGCAGCCGTTCAATGTGGCCGAGCAGTTCACCGGCTACAAGGGCAAATACGTGAAGATCGCCGACACCATCAAGGGCTTCCGCGGGATCATCGAGGGCAAGTACGACGACATCCCGGAGCAGGCCTTCTATATGAAGGGCACGATCGAGGAAGTCGTCGCCGAAGCCGAGAAGATGAAGGCAGCAGCGTAAAGAACCGTCGTTGGACGTTGGTCTTTGGTCGTTGGCTAGAGCATGAGCCGCGACCAATCGCCAACGACCAACGACCAACGACCCATGGCAGATTCTTTCCAACTCGAGATCGTCACACCGGACCGCTTGGTCGTCAACGACCGCGCGGAAGAGGCGCAGATACCCGGGCGGGGCGGGTACCTCGGCGTACTGCCCGGGCATGCGCCGCTCATCACCGAGCTAGGACTCGGCGAGATCTCGTACAAGTCCGGCGGACGCACGGAACGCCTGGCTGTCGCGTGGGGATTCGCGGAAGTCCTGCCCGACAGAGTCACTATCCTCGCCGAGACGGCCGAGAAAGCCAGCGAGATCGACGTGGCGCGCGCCGAGAAAGCCAAGGAGCGCGCCGAGCAGCGCATGCAGCGTCCTACGGAAGACATGGACATCCGCCGCTGCCAGGTGGCCCTGGAACGCGCACTCGTGCGGTTGCAGGTGGCGGGTAAGGCCCGCACGTAGGCGCCTTGTACGATCAGTGGCTGTGGCGCATCTCGCCGGGTCGCAAGCGCAGAAAGACCTCGAACGACACCGGATTCCTTCCATATGCCGCGTCCAGCGCCGCGGGCTTGGCATAGAACGTCACATCCGCGCCGAGACCGACCTGCCACTTCGCGTTCTGCACGAGATCACGCACACCGCCGAAGGTGAACGCACCGATGCGGAATGACTGTGGCGTCGGCGTGACATGCAGCTCGTCTTTGTCCACCAACTCCATGCGCGTAAACGCGTAGTCGCGGCGCGCGAAGTTCAGGGTGGACTCCCCGAGAAGACTGTTCTGCGACGTTCCGTCGAAATCTTTGTGATTGCGTCCCCAGACGAGCGTGGTACACCAATGGCCAAAGTCAAAGCGGCGCGTGTAGGCGAGCGAGGCCGTTTGGCGTAGCACGTCGCCGGTTTCGAGCGCCTCGGGATGGACGAGATGCCCGGCGCTGTATTGCGCTGACCAGCGGCTGCCGACGTCGACACCGGCACGGACGGACCATGAGTCCATGGGCGCGAAATCGAGCGTGGCGCGGTTGTCATCGGGCTCGCGGCCATTGAACACCGAGGCTTCGAGCTTAAGCGCTGCACCGGATCCGCTCTGACCTTTTGCGCTGCCTACGATGAATCCGCCGGTCAGGACGCCGTAGCTGGTGTGCGTCGAATCCTGCAAGTGATGGCTAAGCGGCGAGGCTGGAAGTTCACTGGCCGAGTCGCGATGCATGAAGCTGACGGGGCCGAGCGCAGGCTCTGCGGATGGTCCGCCGTAGATGAACCACGCCGCGCGCTCGCCCGCGGGATGCGCGTAGAGCGCGGAGAGCTCGCCGAAGACGTCGTGCGGATGCTGGCGGTCGACATTCGGGCGGCCGTGGTACGTCTCGCCAGTCTGGAAGAGCTGGCGGAAGCCGCCGTGCGGCGCGGTGAGCGCGTCGGCGGAGAACATCTCGCGCAGCACCAGCCGCCCGCCGCCCAGCTTGCGCTCTTCCATGAACATGAACCAGTTCATGGATTCGAGCTTGCCGGCGCCGCGCGGGCCACCTTGATCATTGAAGGTCAGGAATAGGTTGCCGTGCGCCATGAGTTGCCACGGGCCGCGCGCCGTCATCCACATGAACGCGGGCGCGTCCACCGGCTGCCAGGCCGTGCCGGAAGAGAACTCGGTATGTTGCGCCACGAGCGAGGCCGAGTCTTCAGCCGGCATGGGCATCGTCATGCCGGGGTGCTGATGCTGCGGCGGCATGGGCATGTTGCCATGCTCGTGCTGCGGCATCGGCGCCTGCGCGGCGCAGAGACGACTAAGAAGAAGGAAGGCGATAAGCGACCGCATCAAGACCTCGCTAGGGAAGTGAGACCGGGAAGACGAGGCGAGGAACGGATCAGATGCGGAGGATGGCAGGCGGCGGGGAAGCGACCTCAGCGACGGAGATGACGGCGATCCGTTGCTCTTGCTGCGACATCGTCAATGCGAACGGCGTTTGCCGCTGCGCGGAAGGCACGAACGACACGACGCGCGTCGTTAACCGGTCAGGCGCGGCACAGTCATGGTTGGTGTGCGTGCGCAGCGATGTGAATCCCAGCGCTGGCGCGGTGGCCGAACGCGCGCCGTGGCAGGAGTGACGGATCGCGTCATGACCGGTCACTCGCCGAGCGCCGCTGCACGGCAGGACGCAAACCAGCGCACAGTTCGCCAAGGTTGCAAGGACGAGTAGGGCAACAGCGGCGGACTGGCGCGGGGCGATCATGGATTGTTCGATGCCGAAAGCTTCAAGCGCAGCTCTTCGGGTAGACGGTTGCGGATGTGTTCCGGTAGCCGGTCGTGGACTTTGCGCGCCTGCTCCAAGGCTTTGTCGGTGATGACCAGGGGCGCCGGCGTGCTGATGGCGACCAGGATGGCGCCCAGGACCGAGATCCCCAGGCCGACGATGCAGCCGAGCTGCAAGAGCAACGAATGATGGGGCAGCAGGTTGAAGCGGCGCACGATAAAGAACGCGATGGTGAACAGGACCGCGGCCAGGCTGGCCAGGGCGATGAGGCCGATATCGATGCGGCGGTGCAGCAATTGGCGCGCGCGGCAGTACTCGCAGGCGACGAGGTGGCCTTCGTAGTCGCCGCGCATGTCAGGCGCGATGCCCGAGATGTCGTAGCGCCAGCCCGAAAGGATGCCGCCGACGATGGGATCGATACAGGACTTCATTGGTTATTCGTTATTCGTTATTGAGTTATTGAAGATTCTAGCGGAGAGCGGGCTGCGGTGATGGGGTTTCAATAACAAATAACAAATAACGAATAGCCAATGAGTTCAGGCCGTGATGGGCGCGAGCGGCGCATCTTGCTGCGCCAGCATGAGCCGATTGTGCAGCAGGCTCCCGCGCGGGGCGAGGGCCTGTTCGGCGGCGCGCAAAGCGATCTCGGGCAGGTTGTTGTGCTCGGAGAGATGCGCCAGCACGACCCAGGCAGCGCCGCCATCATAGTCAGAAGCGAAATAATCCGCGAGGGCGTCGTTGGAGAGATGCCCAACGCGGCTCAGGACGCGCTGTTTCACCATCCAGGGATACGGCCCGACGCGCAGCATCTCGACGTCGTGATTCGATTCGATCACCAGCACATCGCAGCCGCGCAGGTGGTGCGAGACACTCGCGGGCATGTAGCCGAGGTCGGTGACGATGCCGACCTTCTTGCCGCCGGAGTGGAAGGTGAAGCCGACGGGGTCGGCGGCGTCGTGCGGGATGGTGAAGCTGCGCACTTCCATGTCGGCGACGGTGAAGGCGCGGCCGGCCTCGAACGTCGTGTTGCGCTCCAGGACATGAACGGCGTGGTTCTCGTCGCTCAGCTGCTTGCGCCAATCACGGCAGGTGTTACGCGTCATGTAAATGGGCACGCGCAACTTCTTGGCCAGCACGGCGAGGCCGGCGATGTGGTCTGTGTGTTCGTGCGAGATGACGATAGCGCTCAACTGCTTCGGATCGAGCCCGACCGCGGCCATGCGCTTGCAGGTCTCGCGGCAGGAGAGGCCGGCGTCCACGAGCACCATGGCGCGCTCGGAGCGCACCACGGCGCTATTGCCCCGGCTTCCGCTGGCGAGCACTGCCACATCCATGACGGCAGCATAGCCGCGCCGCTCTGCGGAAAACGAGTAACGAGATGGTTAACAGGCGTTCGTGGTTTGACACGGGGGCCACTGTCCGCTAGCCTCTGGCGATTTTCTGAGAAGGAGAAACGTGATGAGAAAGCTCGCAGTAGTGTCGCTGCTGTTGATCAGCATGTCGGCTTGGGGGCAAGGCGCGGCCAAGAAAGACGCCGCAAAGGCCGCCGCACCCGCAGGCGGTTCGGGACTGGAAGCGAAGATCCGCCAAGGCTGGCAGGACTTCAAGGACCACAAGAAGGACGCGTTCGGCGCGGTGCAGGCCGACGACGTCACGCAAGTCTGGGCAGACAACAAGCCGCCACGCGGCAAAGCGGCCATCATGAAGGACATGGACGCCTGGACGCTCGACAGCTTCACACTCTCCAGTATGAAGATCACTTCGCTCGGCGCGGATGCAGCCATGGCCACGTACCAGGCCAAGGTCGCGGGCACCGCTGCCGGCCAGAAGTTCAATGAGACGCTGGCTGTCACGGAAGTGTGGAGCAAGCAAGGCAGCGACTGGAAGTGCCGGCGGTACCACGAATCGGAGATCAAGTAGCGCGCGTCGCGAGTCACGCAGATCCCACGCGTGACTCGCGTCGCTACTCCGGTGCTACCATGACATGAATGCCCACCCGTGCTACCAAGACCAAGGCGGCCAGTGTGCCGTCCAACGATGGTGCTCGTCCGAGCGGCGACGGGGCACGCCCGCGCACTGAACTGGTCGTCATCACGGGCATGAGCGGCTCGGGCAAGGCCAGCGTGCTGAAGGCCTTTGAGGACCTGGGCTACTACGCGGTCGACAACCTGCCGGCCGAGCTGATGCCGCGCTTCGCCGAGTTGGTGAAGCAGTCCGGTGAGATCAATCGGGCCGCGCTGGTGGTGGACATCCGCGAAGGCACGAAGCTTGGCCGCATCCCGCAATTCCTGCAGCAACTCAAGAAGCAACTCAACACCACGCTGCTGTTCCTGGAGGCGAGCGACGACGTGATCGTGCGCCGCTACAGCGAGACGCGGCGGCCGCATCCGCTGGGGCGCGCCACCGACACGGTGAAGCATGCGCTCGGAGATGAGCGCAAGCGGCTGGAGCCGCTACGCAACGTCGCCGACGTGGTGATCGACACCTCGAAGTTCAACGTGCACGAGCTGCGCGCGCACATCCTGGAGCGCTTCCAGCGGGAAGCGACGGACAAGACGATCCTGGTGTCGTGCGTCAGCTTCGGCTACAAGAATGGGGTGCCGGTGGACGCCGACCTGGTCTTCGATGTGCGCTTCCTGCCAAATCCGCACTTCGTGCCCGAGTTCCGGCCGCTGACGGGGCGGCATCCCAAGGTCGCGAAGTACATCCGCTCGTTCCCGCAGACGCAGGAGTTCATCTCGCGCATCTCCGACCTGCTGGTGTACCTGCTGCCGCACTACGTGCGCGAAGGCAAGAGCTACCTGACGATCGCTTTCGGCTGCACCGGCGGGCAGCACCGCAGCGTGATGATCGCGGAAGACGTGGCCAAGAACCTGCGGCGTGCGGGATATAACCTGAAAGTCGTGCACCGCGACAGCCCGAAGTAGTCATGCAGCCCATCACCCTCACCGATCTCGAGCGCGCCGCCGCGCTGATCTATCGCTTCCAGCCGCCGACGCCGCAATACTGTTGGCCCCTGCTGGCCGAGCGCGCAGGCTGCGAGCTGTGGGTGAAACACGAGAACCAGACACGCGTAGGGGCATTCAAGATCCGCGGCGGGCTGGTCTTCATGGACTGGCTGAAGCAGCATCACCCGCAGGTGACCGGTGTGGTGGCGGCGACGCGCGGCAACCACGGGCAGGCGATCGCACTCGCCGCGAAGGCGTTCGCTCTCACTGCGACCGTCGTGGTGCCGCACGGCAACAGCCGCGAGAAGAATGCCGCGATGCGCGCGCTGGGTGCGGATCTGGTCGAATATGGGCGCGATTTTCAGGAATCGTTCGAGCACGCCGCCGAGCTCGCGCGGGAGCGCGGCCTCTATCCGGCGCCATCGTATGACCGTACGCTGGCGACCGGCGCCGGGACTTATGGCGCCGAGCTGCAGCGCGCGGTGCCCGGCCTCGATGTCTTTTATGTGCCGATCGGGCAGGGTTCGGGCATAACCGGCGCCATGGCGGCACGCGACGCGCTGAGCCCGAAGACGCGCATCATCGGCGTGGTCTCCACGAATGCCGCCGCGTACGCGCGCTCGTTCGCCGAGAAACGGTCGATCGACGTCGAGTGCACCACGCGCATCGCCGATGGCATGGCGGTGCGCCACCCGCATCCGGAATCGCTCGCGGTCATCTGGCGCGGTGTCGAGCGCATCGTCGAGGTCACGGATGATGAAGTGGAAACCGCCATGCGGGCCTACTTCGCCGATACACACAATATCGCTGAAGGCGCCGGTGCGGCCTCCCTGGCGGCCGTCTTGCAGGAGCGCGGGCGGCTACGCGGGAAGAAGGTCGGGATCGTGCTGAGCGGCGGCAACGTCGACCGCGAAGTCTACGGGCGCGTGCTGGCGAGCGCGCAGGCGACCGCGAAGTAGCCGCATAGTCACGCCATACCCGCACGCAATCCAGTAAAATCAACGCTTGCTCCAGCCGAAATCCATCCTGCGCGGCCGCGGGTGCCCATGCGCGCGGTAGGCCGACTTCTGCGCTACGTGAGGCCGTACAGCGGCCAGCTCCTGCTTTCCGTCGTGCTGATGTCCCTGGTCGGCTTGCTCGATGCCTTCCGTGTCCTGCTGATCGGTCCGATCTTCGATGTCGTCCTGAATCCCGGCAAGCCGGGACGCGCGCTGCCGCTGTTCACCCACTCGACGCTCGACGTGCGGCAGTTCGTGCCCGCGCACCTGAACAACCCGTGGAACGTGATCGCGTTCGCCCTGGTGGTCTCGACCATCCTCAAGGGCCTGTTCGATTATCTCGGGACGTACCTGGTGAACTACGCCGGTTTCGGCATGATCACCGACCTGCGCAATGACCTGTACGGCGCCGTGCTGAAGCGCAGCATGGCGTTCTTCCATCGCAATCCGACCGGGCAGTTGCTCTCGACCATCGTGAACGACATCGAGCGCGTGCAATTCGCCATGTCGAACGTGCTGGCCGAGTTCCTGCAGCAGCTCTTCACCCTCATCTTCACCGCGATCGCCGTAGTGCTGCTGGGCGGGCGGCTGGCGTGGGTGTTGCTGGCGTTCGTGCCGATCATCATGTGGTCGGTGCGGCGCATCGGGCGGCGCGTGCGGCATGCGACGCGCAAAGGGCAGGACAAGCTGGCCGAGATCCAGAACCTGCTGCACGAAACGATCACGGGTGCGCGCATCGTGAAGGCGTTCGGCATGGAACTGTGGGAGCAAGGCCGCTTCCGTAGCGCCGCACAGCGCCTGTTCCGCGCCAACCTGCGCTCGGTGAGCGCGGCCGCTATCAGCTCGCCGGTGATGGACATCCTGGGTGCGGTCGCCATCGCGCTGCTGCTCTTCCTCGGGCGCAACCAGATCAACCGGCAGATATTCACTGCGGGCACGTTCCTCGCCTTCATCGTCGCGGTCTTCAAGTTGTACGAGCCGGTGCGCAAGTTTGCGCTCTTCTACAACAACTTCCAGCAGGCGATCGGCGCCTCGGCCGGGATCTTCGGCGTGATGGATGCGACGGACGACATCGAAGAGAAGCCCGGCGCGCCGGCGCTCGCGCCCTTCCGCGAGAGCGTGCGCTTTGAGAACGTTGGGTTCTGCTACGAAGACGACGCGGAGCGTTGCATCCTGCGCGACGTGAATCTCGAGGTGAAGCGCGGCGAGGTGGTGGCGTTCGTCGGCTCGAGCGGCGCGGGCAAATCCACGCTGGTACAGCTCATCCCACGCTTCTTCGATGTGAGCACCGGACGCTTACTGCTGGACAACACGGACGTGCGCGAGGTATCGCTGGTGTCGCTGCGCGCGCAGATCGGCATCGTGACGCAGGAGACGATCCTGTTCAACGACACGGTGCGGAACAACATCGCGTACGGTCAGCCGCACGTGAAGGAAGCGGACGTGATCGCGGCGGCACAGGCGGCTTTGGCGCACGACTTCATCCAGCAACTCCCCGAACGCTACAACACGGTGATCGGCGAGCGCGGTGTGCGGCTGAGCGGCGGCGAGCGGCAGCGCATCGCCATCGCGCGCGCGCTGCTGAAGAACGCGCCCATCCTCATCCTCGACGAAGCGACGTCGGCGCTCGACACCGAGAGCGAAGCGCTGGTGCAGGCGGCGTTGCAGAATCTGATGGCGGGCCGTACTGTGTTCGTCATCGCGCACCGCCTGTCCACGGTGCGGAACGCGAGCCGCATCGTGGTGCTCGAGGGCGGCACCATCGCCGATATCGGCGCGCACGAGGACCTGGTCAATCGACTCGGTACGTATCGGCGGCTGTACGAGCTGCAGTTCATCGAGCCGGAGAACGG
>CAYWSH010000155.1:0-7354 GCA_964460655.1 uncultured Terriglobales bacterium
GGGCGCGTAGCTCAACTGGCAGAGCAACTGACTCTTAATCAGTAGGTTGTAGGTTCGATTCCTACCGCGCTCACCATCTCTTTCTGAATCAAACAACTTGAGAACAAGCTCCCGGTTGGTAGGCTTGCGGTTCCAGTTGCCATCCTAATGGACAGGTGCTATAGTCCATTAGGATGACTAATGAACCCAAGGCCCCGGTGCTGCAAGGCACGCTTGACCTGATGGTCCTGCAGACGCTCGCCACGCTAGGCCCGTTGCACGGGTACGCTATTGCGGCGCGCATCGAACAAGCTTCCAGCGGCGCCATTCAGCTGAATATGGGAACGCTCTATCCGGGCCTCTTGCGGCTGGAGCAGCGAGGGTTCGTGCGCGCGCGCTGGGACAAGACCGAGAACAGCCGCCGCGCACGGTTCTACAGCCTCACGAAAGCGGGGAAGAAGCGGCTCGACACCGAGAAGGCTGACTGGGTGCGCATGGCCAACATCATGCAAGCGCTCTTAGGCGGGCAGCAGGAGGCGTGATGATGCGGCTGCTACGAGAATGGTGTCTCCGTCTTTGGCGCACGGTGAAAGGCCACGATGCCGAAATAGAAGAAGAGCTACGCTTCCACGTTGCCATGGCCGAGCAGGACGCCCTAGCCCGGGGACACTCACTTCGGGAGGCGCGCCTGCAGGCGGGAGGCATAGCCCAAGCCGCGGAATCCATACGCGACCAGAGCGGCTGGCGATGGCTAAGCGACGTTTTCCGCGATGCGCAATACGGGTTGCGCCAGTGGAGAAAGAGCCCGCTCTTTGCGGCGACCGCCATTGGTTCACTAGCTTTGGGCATCGGCGCCAACATGGCGATCTTCAGCGTGATCGACGCGCTCTTCCTACGCAACCTTCCGGTGCGCCATCCCGAAGAATTGGTGATGCTCACCAAGACGATGCCGAACGATGTCTGGACCACTTTTCAGTTCCGTGAGTTCGATCGCTTTCGAGGCTTAACGCAGGTTTTCGCCGACATGCTGGCCGTGACACCTGTAGACAGGTCCGGCATTCTCGTCGCTACCGGTGCGTCTGGCGCGGCAATGCCCGACGACGCAATCGTGCGAGTTGGAATCGTGAGCGGAAGCTACTTTTCGACCCTGGGTGTCAGCGCCCAAGTCGGCCGCACGCTGATGCCTGAAGACGATGAAGGCATCGGCGGTCATCCCTTTGCGGTGATCAGCCACAGTTACTGGCAGCGCAAGTTCGCGCAAGATCCCGGGATTGTGGGGCGAACGTTCACACTCCACCAGACGAAGTATACGGTCCTCGGTGTGATGCCGAAGGAATTCACGGGCGACTGGGTGGGGCGTCCTTTCGACATGTGGATCCCGGTGGCGATGCTTTACCAGGTAATGCCTGAGCTTCCGCCGGGTCAACGCGGTTCACGGAATAGCTTCCGTGTCATCGCGCGGCTCCGTCGTGGGGTAACGAGCGCACGAGCACAAACCGCAGCGCAGGTCCTACTTGAGCAGATAACCAAGGAGGGTGGAAGCTCCGCGGACCCTGGTATGACGATGAGCCTGCTTCCGGCGGCGCGCGGATACTCTCCGCAGCGCGAATCCTTCACCCAACCTCTCACCATACTCATGGCGATGGTCGCTGCCGTGTTGCTCATCGTGTGCGCCAACGTGGCCAACCTCCTGCTCGCCCGCGCCACGGCCCGCCGCCGGGAGATCGTCGTGCGTCTGGCGATCGGCGCCGGACGCGGGAGGATCGTCCGTCAACTGTTGGTGGAAAGCCTGCTTCTCGCGGTGGCCGGCGGCGCCTGCGGAATGCTCTTCGCCAGGTGGGGCGCCTATACCCTGGCTGCTTTCGTGCGCGGCGGGCCTGCTGGTGGCCTGGCCGGCCTGGGATCGCTCGACCTGGATTTGCATTTCGATGCGCGCATCCTGGCGTTCGACGTCGCCCTCTGTTTCCTGACCGGCATCGTCTTCGGACTCGTGCCGGCATGGCACGGATCGAAGGTTGCGCTCTCATCGGCGCTCGCTAACCGCAGTCCCGATGCCGGATTCACGCTGGGCAAGGTGAATCTCCGCAACCTGCTGGTGGTCTCGCAGGTGACGATGTCTCTGGTGCTATTGGCCGGCATGGCATTGTTCCTCCGTTCGCTGCACAACTTGCGCTCGGAGAATTTGGGCTTTGATCGCGAGCACTTGCTGCTGATATGGACACATCCAGGCCAATTGGGCCGGCCTCCCGCCGGCTTAGCCGCGCTCTATGAGACCGCGCAGGCGCGGATCGCAGCGGTCCCCGGCGTCGTATCCGCGAGCCCTTCGGTATACGGACTCCTCACGTTTAACGCGGGCGGCGATGGTCCAACGGTCGCCGCGGAAGGCTACACATTGAAACCTCACGAAGAACCTCGCGCCTATTTTCATATCGTGGGGCCACGTTTCTTCGAGACTGCCGGCATCAAGGTTCTGGAGGGGCGCGATTTCACGGAGGGCGACGACGCTAACGCGCCGAAGGTAGTCATCATCAACGAAGCGATGGCGCGGTACTTCTTTGGGACCGCCAGCGCGCTTGGCCGCCATGTATGGATGCCCTTGATCAACACTACGCCACTGCAGGTGATCGGTGTCGCAGCGAACACCAAGGTGTACTCGCCGCGCGAGGGCCCGCACATGAGCTTTTACTATCCCGTACGCCAGCAGATCAGCTTGCGATTGATCCGCATGTGCATGGTGGTGCGGACCGCGGGGCCGCCGGCCGCTGTGGCCGCCAGCGTGCGCGAAGCATTAAGGCAGATCGAACCACGGCTGCCGGTGCAGAAGATCGATACGGTCGATGAGCAACTAGAAGACGTCCTCTTTCAAGAGCGCCTCGTAGCCGACCTCTCGCTCTGTTTCGGCGTTGCGGCCATCCTGCTGGCGTGCCTGGGCCTCTACGGAGTCATGTCCTACACCGTAGCGCAGAGGACGAACGAACTCGGCATTCGTATGGCCTTGGGCGCGCATCGCGGGGATGTACTCGCGATGGTCCTGCGCGAGAGTTTCCTGCTGGCCCTGGCGGGGATCGTTCTTGGCGTGCCCGCGGCCCTTGCGGCTGCTCCCGTCGTGAAGAACCGCTTGTTCGGCGTCGCGGCCAACGATCCCATGGCGATAGGCGGTGCAGCGCTGCTGATGATCGTTGTGGCTGTTGTCGGAGGCATGGTGCCGGCGCTGCGCGCCGCGCGCGTCGATCCCATGGAAGCTTTGCGGTATGAATGAGTCGCGGTTTGAGAATTGAACGCGGGAGAATCTTGATAACAACCGTGATAACAACTGCGCCTAGGTCTGCCGATTTCTGGCTACGTGGAACGTCGGAAAATCATTGAAACCATTTGTCTTCAGTGGCTGATCGAGCGACGTAGGTTGAAGGTTCGATTCCTTCCGCGCTCACCAAGTCTCCTTGCTTATAATCTCCCGCATCTTACTTTCCGGTCGGCCGGCCCTAAGCCAGACCCTATCCCTGGGACTCATTCCATAAGTTCAGGCCTCGTGCGAGGTGAGAGATGCCACCGGGCGGGCGATCTGCGCGGCATTCTGCTGCCGATCATGGCGGTACATCGCGCCGCAAGGATGTATGGCTCGCGCTCGACTTCGAGCTGCTGCAAGGGCAGAGCGAGGTGCTCAAGCTCATCGCCCGGGGCGAGACGCTGCCCACCGTCCTGGACGCGCTGCTGCGCATCATCGAGGCGCAGAGTCCGGGGATGCTGGCCTCGATCCTGCTCCTCGATCCCGATGGCGTGCATGTTCGTCACGGCGCCGCGCCGAGCCTGCCGTCAGGCTACATGCAGAAGGTGGACGGCGAAGCGATCGGTCCGCGCGCCGGTTCGTGTGGCACCGCCGCGTACCGCCGCGCGCCGGTGATCGTCGAGGACATCGCGACCGATCCCCTGTGGGCCGATTATCGCGGCCTCGCTTTGCAGTACGGCTTGCGGGCCTGCTGGTCAACGCCCATCTTCGATGAAGAGCGGAATGTGCTCGGTACCTTTGCGCTCTACTTCCGCTCTCCCGGTCTGCCCACGGAAGAGCACAGGAAGCAGATCGCGATGGTCACCGATACCGCGGCCATCGCCATCCTGCGCGACCGCGAGCGCCAGGCCGTGCTCACCGCGAACAAGCGGCTCACGCTGGCGCTTGACGCCGGCCGGATCGGCATCTGGGAGCGCGACCTGCGCACGCACCGCGTGCTCTGGAGCAAACAGAACCAGGAGATCATCGGCCACGCCGAGGTCGGCGAGAACCCCACCTTCGATACGTTCCTGCAGTTCGTGCATGCGGATGACCGCCCAAAGCTCAAGTCGGCCGCTGAGCGGGCCATCGCGGAACACCGGGACTACGAGCTCGAGTTCCGTGTGGTGTGGGGTGACGGCTCGGTGCATTGGATCGCGGCCCGCGGCAAGCCGGAGTTCGACGCCGACGGCCGGCCCACGTGCATGCGCGGTGTCGGCTTTGACGTCACCGAGCACAAGCGCATGCAGGAGGACATCAAGGCCCGCGAGATCCAGCTCGCCGACGCGCAACGTGTCGCGAACTGCGGCAGCTACGAGTGGCTGCCCACCACCAATACGGTGAGCTGGACCGATGAGCTTTATCGCGTTTTCGGCCTGCAGCCCAACGGATTCGCTCCCACGTTCGAGGGCTATCTCGCGCACGTCCACGCGGAAGACCGGGAAAAGGTGATGCAGGTCATCCAGCAGTGCGCGCGTGACCGTGGTCCCTTCGAGATGGAAGAGCGCATCGTGCGCCCGGATGGCTCGGTGCGCTGGCTCTTCTGCAAGGCGCTCTGGCTCTTCGACGAGAACCAGCAGTCCGAGAAGATGGTCGGTACTTGCCAGGACATCACGGTCCACAAGGAATCTGAGCGCACACGGGCACTGCTGGAGGAGAAGCTCCGGCAGATGCAGAAGATGGAATCCGTCGGCCGTCTGGCCGGCGGCGTAGCGCACGACTTCAACAATCTTCTGTGCGTGATCATGGGCCACCTGGAACTGGCGCGCGAATCTTCACCGCCGGACGCGCCGGTACTCAAGCACATCGCCCAGATCCGACAGGCGTCCGAGCGGGCCGTTTCGCTGACGCGGCACCTGCTCGCCTTCAGCCGGCGTGAGGTCATCCAGCCGGCTGTGCTGGACCTGAACTCCGTGGTCCAGAACGTGACGAAGATGATGGCGCGCATGATCGGCGAGCGCACCTTGTTGCAGATCACGTTCGCTCCGCACCCCACGAAGATCAAAGCGGACCTGGGACAGATCGACCAGATCCTGATGAACCTCGTCGTCAATGCGGTCGATGCAATGCCCAAAGGCGGGAAGATCTTCATCGAGACGGAGAACACGGAACTCGATGAGAACTTCGCGAAGGACCATCCGTCGGCAACGCCTGGGCGTTACGTCATGCTTGCGGTCAGCGATACCGGTGTCGGCATGGACCAGGAAACGATGAAGCAGATCTTCGAGCCGTTCTTCACCACCAAGCCGGTCGGTCAGGGCACGGGGCTGGGCCTCGCGATGGTGCATGGCGCGGTCGAGCAGAACGGCGGGCACATCAGCGTCTACAGCCAGGTCGGCAAGGGCACCACGTTCAAGATCTATTTCCCGCGCGTGGAAGAAGACGTGGCCGCGGTCATTCCCCAACCGGAGACGCCTCTGCGGAAATGTTGGGAGACCATCCTGCTTGTCGAAGACGACGAAGCGCTTCGCCAACTCGCCCACACGCTTCTCGCCGGGCAAGGCTACAGAGTGCTGGAGGCGAAGACCGGAGGTGCGGCGCTCGCCATTGCGCGCGACCATGCTGACCCGATCCACTTGGTCGTCACCGATGTCGTCCTACCCGATGCCACCGGCATCGAGCTGGCTGCGCAGGTCAAACAGCACCGGCCCGACCTGGGCGTGCTTTACATGTCTGGGTATCCGGGTGAGTTGCTGTCTCATCACGGCGTGCTCGACCCGGGGATCGCCTTGCTCCCCAAGCCCTTCACGAAGGCCGCGCTGCTTTCCCGTGTGAGTGCGGCGTTGGAAAGAGCAGCACCGAAGCATTAGGATCGCTTCTGCGACTGCCGCAGGGTGTGCTCGATGCGCCGGTCCGGGATCAGCCAGAGCAGGGCGACCAAGACGTAGAGCGCCTGCGCCGCCCACGACGAAAAGAGGCTCACGGCCATTCCCGCCACATACAACAGGGGCGAGACCTTCCCCTTCCAATCCGCGCCGATCGCCTGCCGGAGCAGCGAGTCCGGGCCCTGCGCAGCAATGATGGTCTGCTGCAGGATGTAATACGCAACGCCTGCCATCAGCAGTACGAGACCGTAGAGTGCTACCGGCGAAAGGGCATCGTGATTCTCGCCCATCCACCCGGTAGCGAACGGGAACAGTGACAGCCAGAACAGCAGGTGGAGATTGGCCCACAGGATCGACCCGGTGACCTCGGTCGTGCAATGCAGCATGTGGTGGTGGTTGTTCCAGTAGATCCCGACGTACAGAAAGCTCAGCACATAGCTGAAAAAGACGGGCAGCACCGGCCGCAGCGCCGACAAGCTCTCGCCCTGCGGCACCTTCATCTCCAGCACCATGATCGTCATGATGATGGCGATAACCGCGTCGCTGAACGCCTCCAGGCGGCCTTTGCCCACGGCGGCATGGTACAGGAAAAAAGAAACGGCTCGATCCACGTTGGACCGAGCCGCTTGACGGAACTGATCGCGTCACCTACCTCGCGTACTTTACCGAGCACCCATATGGCCTCGTCGTCGGATTGCTGATCGCCTTGCCGACCGTCATTTCGCCGAGCGCCGCAGAGACGTAGTTCACCGCGCCAGGAATATCAGACGCGTCGGAGGTCGGCTTGTCGTCGATGGCGCCGTCATAGACGAGCGTGCCGTTCTTGTCGATCACGATCATCTGCGGCGTGGTGCGCGCGTTGTAAAGATGCCCGATCTCGCCCGTCGCGTCGAGCAGCGCGGCCGTCGGCGTGGCTTTCTTCTCCGCCATGTAGGCGTTCTCCTGAGCGGGTGTCACGTAGCCCTGCGTGCCCGGCGCGGAAGAGATCACTGTGAGCCACACCACGCCCTTCGCGGTCCATTCCTTCTGCAGCTTCTGCATGTTGCCGCTGTCATAGTGCTTCTTCGTATAAGGACAGCCGTTGTTATGCCACTCGAGCACGACGACTTTGCCCTTGTAGTCGGCGAGGTTGTGGGTCTGGCCGTTGCTGTCGGTAGCGGTGAAGGTCGGCGCCGGCTGGCCGACCGTCGCGGCGAGCGCGAGCGTGGCCGCGACGAGCAATGCCAGCAGCATCAGGACGATTCGCTTCATGGTTCCTCCGTGGGTGAGCCGCTCAGTGCCGCGG
>CAYWSH010000155.1:7454-9051 GCA_964460655.1 uncultured Terriglobales bacterium
CATCAGGACGATTCGCTTCATGGTTCCTCCGTGGGTGAGCCGCTCAGTGCCGCGGTGTGCGCTCGCGGACGGCAGCATCGACGTTATAGGCCCGATCGGTCGCCAAATATATTACTCCTCGCAGCCGTGCGATGGGTTTGAGCAGGTGCTCGGACTTCTGCAGCGTGAACTGTGCACCCTTGGCCGTGGGCGTGATCTTCTGGGGAGCGGCATTCTCGATCTGTTCGGCGTCGAGCGGGAAGAACCAGCCGCTGCGGATGGGCGCAGTGCCCGAGATATTCAACAGGAACGATTTGCCGTCCGAAGTCGCGCTCGCCGTCCAGCCTTTAGGCAGCGCTTGCGGGGTCTTTTTGCGGGTCTCGGTGAACAGGGAAGAACTCGCTGACGGCTTCACAGCCGCGGCGACCGGCACCGTGAGCTTCACATCCGCCTTGCCCGGCACGCAGACCTCGCGGCAGACGATGTACTTCACGGTCGCGCAGGCGTTCACGGTGCCGCTCGCATTCGCGGGAGCTTGCAGCGGCACCAGTAGCAGCACTTCATCTTTATAGCCGTAATCGCGCAGCGAAGGAGATTCCAACTTCTCCGGATAGGGCCACGCGATCTCGCCGGCGGTGAATCCTGGCGGTAAATGCCACTCGATGCGTGGCGGCTGGCCCGAATCTCCCGGATTGACCCAGTAGATGTGCCACCCGGGCTCCAGCTTGAAGCGCACGCCGAGCCACGTTGTGGAATTCGGCGCGATCGAACTTGCGTCGGCGAGCAATTGGACGTCGACCTTGGGCGGGACGGGATCAGTGGTGGTAGCGAGCAGTAACAAGAGCGGCAGGAGCATAAAAAGCCCGGTCCGTACTGGACCGGGCTCAATGATAAACCGCTAACCTCTACTTGTTCCCCGCGCCGCCACCCGCCGATACCACCGGCGAGCCGCCTTGCTCCCACCAGTACTGCGTGGCGAGCTTTTGCGGCTGCGGCCACACACGGTCGAGCGTCTCGCCTTCGTACAGTTCTCCGTTCTTCATGACATAGCGGATCGCGGTCGTATTGCGGATGTTCTCCAGTGGGTCCTTGTCGAGCACGATCAGGTCCGCCAGCTTGCCGGGTTCGAGCGAGCCCAGGTCCTGCTGCAAGCCGAGCGCTTCGGCGCCGAAGATGGTCGCCACCTTGAGCGCTTCGTGCGTCGTCAAGCCGCCGGATTGCAGGTCCCAAAGCTCCCAGTGGTCGCCGAGTCCCTGCAACTGGCCGTGACCACCGAGGCCGGCGCGCCCGCCCGCGTGCACCACGTCAGCGATGCCTTTCGCGATCGCCTTATGGCCGTATTCTTCCGGCAGGAACCACTGCTTGCGGCGCTTCACCATCGTGTCCAACAGCTCATGCGGGATGAAGCGGCGCAGCTTCATGTTCTCGTGCACATTCTCGCTTTCGAAGTAGTAGTTCTCGCTCCACGGTGCGCCGTAAGCCACGAGCGTGGTCGGCGTGTAGAACGTCTTGGTCTTGGCGACGAACTGGACGACGTCCTTATACAGAGGTTGCAGCGGCAGTGTGTGTTCGTTGCCGCTGAAACCGTCAGCCATCTGGGTGAGGTCGAGCTTCATGT
>CAYWSH010000156.1:0-8910 GCA_964460655.1 uncultured Terriglobales bacterium
CGCTCCTGCAGCTCGCCCATCTCCGTGAGCAGCGTCGGCTGGTAGCCGACGGCGGACGGCATGCGGCCGAGCAGCGCCGACACTTCCGAGCCTGCCTGCGTGAAGCGGAAGATGTTGTCGATGAACAGCAGCGTGTCTGCGCCTTCCGCGTCGCGGAAGTGCTCGGCGACGGTGAGTCCGGTCAGCGCAACGCGCAGCCGCGCACCGGGCGGCTCCGTCATCTGGCCGTAGATCAGCGCGGCCTTCGAGTTCGCGGGGTCGCCGGGCTTGATCACGCCCGATTCCGACATCTCCAGCCACAGGTCGTTGCCTTCGCGCGTGCGCTCGCCCACACCGGCGAACACCGAGTAGCCGCCGTGGTTCTTGGCGACGTTGTTGATCAGCTCCATGATCACGACCGTCTTGCCCACGCCCGCACCACCGAACAATCCGATCTTGCCGCCTTTTTGGAACGGCTGCACCAGGTCGATGACCTTCACGCCGGTCTCGAACATCTCGGCCGTGGTCGCCTGCTCGTCGAACGCCGGCGCCAGGCGATGGATGGGCAGCTTCTGGTCCGCCTTGATGGGGCCGAGCTGGTCCACCGGCTCGCCGATCACGTTCATCACGCGGCCCAGCGTCTCGCGGCCCACAGGTACGGAGATCGGCCCGCCGAGGTCGATGGCCTTCATGCCGCGCACCATGCCGTCGGTGGGCTGCATGGCAACGCAGCGCACGCGGCCTTCGCCGAGATGCTGTTGCGCCTCGAGCACGACGTCGATCGGCTGCGGCACTTTGAAGCCTTCGCTGACCACGCGAATGGCCTGGTAAATGGGCGGTAACGCCGCCTCGCTGAACTGCACGTCCACGGCGGGACCCGCGATCTGGATGACTCTTCCTGTGTTGTCAGGCATAAAGTTTGAGTTTCAAGTTTCCAGTTTCAAGTTTCAAGTGGCCGAGGACGCTGCCTTAGCGCGCATTGAATCTATCAGCGCGTTCGTCAGGCGAAGTACTTCTTCGATTTGCTTCTCCAACTTCTTGAAGTCGTCCTTCGCTATGAAGTTTAATTCCAGCGCGATGGAGAACTGCGTTTCGAGCTCCAAAAGTGAGCCACGCGAGTGACCGAGGAATTGGACGAATTCACCTTTCGTTAATCGTCCCTGACCTTCTGCAATGTTCGAGACAACCGAGATCGCGGCACGCCGTAGCTGCGAAGTAAGCCCGTACTGCTCGGTCTTCGGAAACCTCTCCGTCACTCGATAAGTCGCAAGGGAGAGTTCCTTTGCCTTCTGCCAAACAATCAAGCTTTTGTATGAATGGCTCATCGGCTACTCGAAACTTGAAACTCGAAACTTGAAACTTTCTTACAGCGCTGCTGCTCCGCTCACAATCTCAATGATCTCCTTCGTGATCTTCGCCTGGCGGGCGCGGTTCATCGCCAGCGTGAGGCGGTCGATCATGTCGGAGGCGTTGTTCGTTGCCGAATCCATCGCCGTCATGCGCGCGGCGTGCTCGGCGGCGATCGATTCCAGGAACGCGCGGAACACCTGCGTGCTCACATATTTCGGCAGCAGCCGGCGGAACAGCTCCACCGGCGGCTGCTCGTAGATGTAATCGGTCGACGATGTCGCAAAGACCGCGGCCTTCGCATCGATGGCTGAAGTGTCCGCGGCCTGCGCGCTCACACCGGCATGGCCGGCGACTTCGGCGGCATGCTGCTTTTCTTCCAGCGTCATCGCCTCTTGCGCGTGCGCTACCCCGACCACGCCGATCTGCCGGATCGGGAGCACTTCTTCGACGACGAGCCGCTGCGCGATCACCGACTTGAACTCGTTGTAAACGATGTAGACCGAATCGATCTCGCCGCGCGTATAGCGCGCCATCACGTCTTCGGCGACCTCGCCGGCATGCGCGAATTCCAGCCGGTTCAGGATGCCGACCATCTCGTGCTTCATCTGCACGGCGGCCGCGCGCTCGGCCAGATCCTCTCCGACCATCGGGAAGCGGCGCTTCAGGAAATCGCGTCCTTTCCGGCCCACGGCGATGATGTCGATGTTTTTTCCCGCTTTATGCTCGCGGATGAAGCGCATCGCCGCCTTGATGATGTTCGCGCTGAACGCGCCCGCGAGGCCCCGGTCACCGGTGACGACGATCAGCACGATGTTCTGTTCAGGACGCTGCGCCAGCAGAGGATGCTTCGGCTCGCCCGTCTCCGGATCGTAGAGCTCGGCGCGGGACACGAGTGACTTCAAGACATTCGTCAGCATCTGCCCGTACGGGCGCGCCGAAAGCGCACGCTCCTGCGCCTTGCGCAGGCGAGCGGCAGAGATCATCTGCATCGCCTTGGTGATCTGCCGCGTGTTCTTCACGCTGCGGATGCGCCGCCGGATGTCGAGGACGTTTGCCATGAAAGTCGGTCAGTCGGTCAGTCGGTCAGTCATTCAGCCGGTTTGTTGACCGACTGACAGACTGATCGACTGACTGACTATTTCTTCGTCGCCTTCGCCCGTGCCTTACCGCGCTCGCCTTCGCTGCCGGCGAGGTTCTCGTTCAGGATGACCAACTGGCGCGCCACTTCGAGCACTCCCAGCGCCATCGCCAGTGTCACCTTGTCGCCCGCGCGCGGCGTCTTGCGTGTGTCTTCCAACAGCTCTTCGATCTCGCGTTGCGTCATAAAACCTCGCTCTACGCTACTGCCGTCTTCTTCTCCGCGACGAACCGCTCCTTGAATTCCTTGAGCAGCTTGTTCATGTCGCCCTTGAGGGCGTCGTCAAGGACTTTCTTCTCTTCGATCGCTTTCAGCAGCCCGGGATTGATCGTGTCCACATACTGGAACAGGCCCTTCTCGAACTCGCGCACATCCTCGACTGCCAGATCATCGAGATAGCCGCCCGTGCCGGCCGAGATGGTCAGGATCTGCTTGCCGAATGAGAGCGGCTGGAACTGGCCCTGCTTCAGCACTTCGACGAGGCGTGCACCGCGGTTCAACTGCGCCTGCGTGGCCTTGTCGAGATCGGAGCCGAACTGCGCGAACGCTGCCAACTCGCGGAACTGTGCGAGTTCGAGCTTCAGCGAGCCGGCCACCTGGCGCATCGCCTTGATCTGCGCGCTGCCGCCCACGCGGCTCACCGAGATGCCCACGTTCACCGCCGGGCGCACGCCTGAGTTGAACAGGTCGGTTTCGAGGAAGATCTGGCCGTCGGTGATCGAGATGACGTTCGTCGGGATGTACGCCGAAACGTCGCCTGCCTGCGTCTCGATAATGGGCAGCGACGTCAATGACCCGCCGCCATTCTTGTCCGAAAGTTTTGCGGCGCGCTCCAGCAACCGCGAGTGCAGGTAGAAGACGTCGCCCGGATACGCCTCGCGCCCCGGCGGACGCCGCAGCAGCAGCGAGATCTCGCGATACGCCGCCGCGTGCTTCGAAAGGTCGTCGTAGATGAGCAGCGCGTGCCGCTTCGAATCGCGGAAGTACTCGCCCATGGCCGTCGCGGCGTACGGTGCGATGTACTGCATCGGCGCCGGTTCCGACGCCGAAGCCGTGACCACGATGGTGTATTCCATCGCGCCCGCATCTTCCAGGATCTTCACCACTTGTGCGATGGTCGAGCGCTTCTGCCCGATGCCGCAATAGATGCAGATGAGGTTGCGGCCCTTGCTGTTGATGATGGTGTCGAGCGCCACGGCGGTCTTGCCGGTCTGCCGGTCGCCGATGATCAGCTCGCGCTGTCCGCGGCCGATCGGGATCATCGAGTCGATGGCTTTCAGGCCGGTCGCCATCGGCTCGCGCACCGGCTGGCGGTCGATCACGCCCGGCGCGATGCGCTCCACCGCCAGGAACTCGGTGCTGGCGATCGGGCCTTTGTCGTCGATCGGCTGGCCGAGCGCGTTCACCACGCGGCCGATCAGGCCATCGCCTACCGGCACGCTCATGATGCGCCCGGTACGCCGCACCTCGTCGCCTTCCTTGATCTCGGTGTATTCGCCGAGCAGCACCGAGCCCACCTGGTCTTCTTCCAGGTTCATGGCGATGCCGTAGACATCGTGCGGATACTGGAGCAGCTCGCCCGCCATGACCTTGTCGAGGCCATGGACGCGCGCGATGCCGTCACCCAGCGAGATGATGGTGCCCACTTCGTCGACCGCGATCTTCGACTCGTAGTTCTCGATCTGGTCGCGGATTAGTTTTGTGATCTCGTCTGCTTTGATGGTTGCCATACGATCCTGTGTGGACGCGGGCGACTCGCCCGCGAGCCGTCAGCTACTCAAAGTCTCTTTTAGCTTCCGCAACTGCCCCCGCACCGACCCGTCGTAGATCGTGCTGCCGATCCTGACCAGCGCGCCGCCCAGCAGCGCGGGATCGGTCGTGTACTTCGCCCGGACTTTCTGCCCCGTCGCCGCCGCGATGCGTGCTTCCAGTTCCTTCTTCTCGTCATCGCCGAGCACGCGCGCGCTGGTGACGCTTGCTTCCGCGATCCCGAGCCGCTGATTCAGCTCCGTGCGCGCGTGCTGCGCGATATCCGGTAGCAGACCGACGCGTCGATGGTCGATCACCACCGCGACCAGGTTCCGCACCGGCTGCGAAAGCCCGGCGCGCTGCGCGATGGCATCGAGCAGCTTGCGCTTCTGGTCGGCCGCGATCGCCGGGTTCTCCCACACGACACGCAGCTCGTGGCTCGATTCGAGCAGCTGCGCCACATCGGCCAGCTCCGCCAATGTTTTCTCCGCGTCGAGGCGCTTCTCGACGACGACATCGGCGAGGGCGCGCGCGTAACGGCTGCTGACGGCGGCCATCTATTGCGTGTCCTTTCCCAGGTTCTGGGCGAAGTTCTTGACCAGCGCTCGGTCGGCCGCGGGATCGACTTGAATGCGCTTCTCCGCTAGTTCCACGGCGAGCGATGCCGCATACGCCTTCAGGTCGCGCCGCGCTTGCCGCGCCAGCGCCTCGATCTCCTGCTCCGCCGCTGCGATGGTGCGTTGTTTGTCTTCCTGGGCCGCGGCCGCGATGCGTTCTTCTTCGCCCCTGGCTTCGCTCTCCGCTTGGGCACGCATCTGCGCGATGTCGCTATCGAGGCGTCCGAGCCGCGTTTCGATATCTGACAAGCGCGCGTTCGCCTCCGCGCTCGCCTTCTGCGCTTCGCGCATGCTCTGCTGGATCGATTCGGTGCGCGCCCGGAACGCGTGCGGCGCTTTCGACTTCACCACTACGCCGATCACGCCCGCCACGATCGCAAAATTGAAGAGGATGAAGACCCAGTACGCTGCTGTCGGGCTCATCCCGGTCTTCTCTGCCAGCCAGCGGACCGTCGGCGAGAGCTTGAACTCGGCATTCTCCTCGCCCGCCGCCTCTTTCGAGGCTTCCGCTAGCTGCGCGCTCGTTCCCGGCTGCGCCCCCGCGTGTGCGGCAGCATCTTGCCTCGGCGCTTCTTGAGCGAGAGCTGAGCCAGCCAGCAGCACACCTACCACGAAGGCACAAAGGCACGAAGAGACCAGGACAAACATGGTGTCTTCGTGTCTTCGTGGTGGATGTTGCCGCCTCACCGCGCGCCTCCCGCCGGCTGCAGGACCGTTTGGATGATCGTCTGCGCGAGTCGCTCGCTTTCTTGCTGCAAGCCTGCGCGTGCCGCGGCGGCATCCTGCTCCAGCTGCTGTTTGGCCGTTTTGAGGCGGGCTTCCGCAGCAGTCCGCGCTTCCTGTGCAGCCACCGAGCGGGCCGCAACCGCCTGCTGGCGGCGCTGCTCCAGCGCCTTGAACATGGCGCCACGCGCGTCGCGCAGCCGTTGCTCGTACTCGGCCGTGCGCGCCTCGGCGGCGGCGATGTCACTCTTGGCCTTCGCGACCGCGCCTTCGGTCCGGGTATAGCGCTCGGCCAGCGCGGCTTCCAGTGGCTTCGAGACCAGCACCCGATACAGCGTGAACAGCACCAGCAGGATGATCGCCGTAGGGATCGATCCGAGCAGTAATTCGCCTAATTGCCTGACTGTCTCTTCCATTTTTCTGCTGGTTCGGGCGCCTAAAACGTCGTGAGGATGGGCACTAAAACCAATGAAAATAACAGACTAAACGCGCATGCGTCAACGCGCGAAAGTACCGCGAACAGATGGAAAAAACGCGCCCTTCAGGCCCACCTGGCCTCGCCGCTCTCTAAGGCTTTTCTGCCGTCGGTTTACCTTGACAACCGGCCCGAACAGGGTGACCATATACCTATCACCTCCGATCCGATTCAGGGTCGAATGGGCTTACGGTCAAGAAAGAGTCACCGCTTCTTGATCGCAGGCCCATTTTGATTTTTCCTTGATGCCTGTCGCTCCGAACCCGTCGTGCTGGATGATTGCGCCCTGCTTCCTCGTCCATGATGTGGTCGCCTCTGCCAACTTCTATCGCGACCAGCTCGGTTTCCACTACGAGCGTTTTTGGGGTGATCCGCCGGGTTTCTGCATGGTGAAGCGTGGCGGGATCATCATCATGCTGAGTCAGGCGAAAGCAGCCATCGCTCTCCGACCCAATGGCCGCGCGGGGCCGCAAGCGCACGACGCCTATCTCTGGGTCGACGATGCCGACGCGCTTTACGACGAATTCCGCGGCAAAGGCGTGAAGATCGTGCGGGAGATCGGTGACCGTGACTACGGTATCCGTGACTTCGACATGGAAGACTGTAATGGCTACCGGTTGGTCTTCGGACATGGCATTTAGAACGCAAAATAGCGGAGCGGCCCGGACCGGCCGCGGAGCGCGTTAGTAGGCCTCGAGGGTGAATAGGGCGTGCACGGCCCTCTGGCGGTTTTGGAGCCGGAGGCGACAAGAAAAAGGGGGCGGACTAGCCGCCCCGGCTTAGTGTTGCATTGGCCCCAGGAGAGAGCCCCCCTTTTACGAAGGGTTCGTTGGCGGCGGTCCCCGGCGTGCAGGGCCCCGGCCGCGGTGATTCCGCATACTCGCCGCAAGCTGCTGTTGCTGCTCGGGCGTTAGCAGGTCATGCGCCTGTTTCATTGCGTTGGCGTGCAGTTGGCGAAGCTGGTCTTTCTTCTGCACATCGCTCAGGCTGGTGTTCTGTTCGATGGTCTGCGCCTGCTGCTTCGTCTGCTCGTGGATGGTCCTGAGCTGCGTCTTCTGCTCGTCGGTCAGGTTGATGCCCGGGAGTCCGGCCATATCGTGACCTGGGCCACGTCCGTCAGGTCCTGCCGGGCGCCCGCCACGCGCCCCGCGGCCCTGTTTGCGGTCATTCTCCAGTTGCGTGCGCTGCTCCGGCGTCAGAATCGCCAGGAACTGCTCGTGCCCGCTCTTCATGATCTCTTGCGACTTCGCCCGCCGCTGCTCCGGCGTCAGCGACGTGTCGCTGCGCAGCGCCTCGATCTGCTGGCGCTGGTTGTCCATCTGCGTCCTCAGCTGGGCCTTCTGGTCATCGGTCAAGTTCAGGTTCTGGAAGCTCTCGCCCCACGGGCCGCGCATGCCGCGCCCGCCCGGACGTCCCGCGCCGCCTTCCGCGCGCGTCTGCGCCGCGGCAGTGAAACAAACGGCCGCCGCCAGCACGGCGACGGCAAAACCACGTTGCAATCTCATTGCAGCCTTCTCCTCCAACACTTTCCCCACTGACTGAAACACTCGCCGAGCCAGGAAGTTGCGCGGAAGCTGCAGCCTGCCGCATGGCACTTTCATCTAGTAGCATGAAGCCGTGAAGGTCCCTACGCCGCATCTCCCGACGCCGCATCTGCCCGAGACCCGCCGCGGCATGATCTTCACCGAGATGTGCCGCATCGCCGTCGATTCCTTCCGCCTCAACAAAGCCCGGTTCGTGCTGACGGCGTTCGGCATGGTCATCGGCACGGCGTCGCTCATCCTGGTCACGACCATCGGTCTCACCGGCAAGCAGTACGTGCTGAACCAGATCCAGGCCATCGGCGCTAACATGATGATCGCCGAGTACGAAGGCGGCGGGAACGGCACCGTCAGCTCCACCCCGCAGGACTTCCTCACCATCGACGACATGCGCGCCGCCGTGCAGCAGGTGCCGAGCATCCGCGCGGCCTCGCCGATGGTGCAGTTGCAGGAGCGCATCCCCACCGGCAGCGGCAAGGAGCGCGACATCCTGGTGCTCGGTGTCGGCGAGCAGTACCGCGACATCCGCAACCTCGCCGTCCCCGCCGGCCGCTTCTTCGACGCGGAAGATCAGCAGGCGCGCAACAAGGTCGCTTGCCTGACGGGCCAGCTTGCCGTGCGCCTCTTCGGCAGCGAAGAGAACGCTGTGGGCCGCTCGCTGAAGATCTCGGGCCTTCCCTTCACCGTGATCGGTACGTTCAAGGAGCGCGTCGAGACCTTCGGCCAGTCGGAGCTGGCCGACGACACCATCGTCATCCCGTTCACCGTGGCGCGTTACTTCACCGGTACCGACACGACGAAGCAGATCTTCTTCTCCGCCTCGGACGCGAGCGACGTGCCGCACGCCACGCAGGAGATCCAGGACATCATCAAGTCGCGGCACCGGCCCGAATCGGTCTACCGTGTCCAGAACCTGACGGAATTGCTGCGCGTGGCCGCCCTGATCGCCAACGCGCTCACCGTGGTACTGCTGGCGATCGCGCTGGTGACGCTCGTGGTGAGCGGCGTGGGCATCATGAACATCATGCTGGCGAACGTGAGCGCGCGCGTCCGCGAAATCGGCATCCGCAAAGCCATCGGCGCCACCAGCCGTGAGATCCGCATCCAGTTCCTGACGGAAGCCGTCTTCATCGCCCTAACCGGCGGCGTGATCGGTACGATCATCGGCCTCGCGCTGCCGTTCTCGGTGCGCTTCTTCACCGCGTTCCGCGTGCCCATCTCCGGGCTCTCGGCGATCATCGCCATCCTGACGTCGTCGCTCGTGGGCGTGATCTTCGGCACCGTGCCGGCAGGCAGAGCAGCACAAGCAGATCCGATCGAGAGCCTGCGGTACGAGTA
>CAYWSH010000157.1:0-8792 GCA_964460655.1 uncultured Terriglobales bacterium
GCGCGCCATGGCGAAGCAGGCCGAGGCGGAGCGCGAGAAGCGCGCCAAGATCATCCACGCCGAAGGCGAATATGCGGCGGCCCAGCGCCTGGTGGAGGCCGCGAGCCTGCTGGCGAAAGAGCCTACCAGCCTGCAGTTGCGCTACCTGCAGACCCTGACCGAGATAGGGATGGAGAAGAACACGACCATCGTGTTCCCGTTACCAGTGGACCTGATCAGTGGTTTGCAGAAGCTGATTAATAAACAGAGTTCGTAGCGCGTTTCGGGCATAAATCGGGTCATAATCAGGGCAGCACCAAGCTCAGCGGCGGCTGCAAGATCCGACAAACTTATGCCTGAGATCCAAGATACAGAGATCACTCTCGGGACAGGGCGATTGCTCGCCCTGTTCTTCGGCTTCGTCCTCGTCTGCGGCATCTTCTTCGGCGTGGGCTTCACCATGGGGCGTAGCGCGGCCGCGGCCGGCGGTCCGATCACGCTCGCGCCGCCGGCGCCGGTGGTGGCGACCTCGACCACCGGCAAGCACAACGGCGCGCGAGAAGCTGTGCCGACGTGCGCGGAAGGCCAGCCGTGCCAGCCGGTGAACGCTGCGACGACCGCGACACCAGCCCAGACTCCGGCGCCGGTGGCGGCCGAGGCGCAGCCGGCGGCAGTCGAGCCGGTGGCAGCGCATGCCGAGACGCCGGCTCCGCAAGCCGACACGCGCGCCGCAGCCGCTGCGCGGGACATGGCGTCGGGTTTCGTCGTCCAGATCGCTGCGGTGACGCGCAAGGAAGATGCCGACACGCTGGTCGGCGCGCTGCGTAAGAAGAGCTATCCGGTCTTCCTGGCATCCGACACGGGCGACCATCTGTTCCACGTGCAGATCGGGCCGTTCAGCGATCGCAAGGAAGCCCAGGCAATGAAAGAAAAGCTCGCCGGCGACGGCTACAACGCGATCGTGAAATAGCATGAGCCGCGGACTGCGCTGGGGCGTCGCGCTGGTGATCCTCGGCTACGGCGTTTGGGTGTACAGCGCGCTGGGCAGCAATCTCTTCGTGCATGCTCATCCCGAGCACGAAGCGCACTTCATCCAATACACCGCACTCTGGCCGACGACGTTGACGGTGGCGCTGGCGTGGGTCGAGATGGTGATTGCGCTGACGGCGCTGCGCAACGGCGCGCGCTGGGCGTGGTTGGCGGTGCTCGTGCCGGTGGTCGTGGTCGGGATACCTCGGATCGCGACCGACGAGCGCTGCCTGGCGAACATCACGACGCAACATGGCTGCCATACACCGATGATCGCGTGGGCGCTGATCGTGATCGGGCTGGGCATCAGCGCAGGCGGCGTGTTCCGCAAGACCTAAGCCCATTTCCTCCAAGAAAAGCATATTGACAGCTATCAATGTAAACGTATATAGATAAGTGTCTATATGGCGACGGTGACTGCGGAAGACCGCCTGACCGCGATGCTGAAGGCGATCGCCGACCCGGTGCGGCGGCGCATCATCCGCCTGCTGGCGGAAAAGACGGGCTGCTGCTCCATAGGCGCACGCATGGGGCTGTGTGCCTGCGACATCGAGCAGCGCGTCGAGCTGACGCAGCCGACCGTGTCGCATCACATGGCGATCCTGCGGGATGCAGGACTGGTGGACGCGGAGAAGGTCGGGCAATGGATGTGGTATCGGCGCAACGAGAAGTCGCTGAAGGAGCTGGCGCGGACGCTGGCGCAGGAGCTGTGATCCCCCTAGGACCGTCGTGGCTATAGGGATGCTTCGGCTGCGCTGCGGACCTGCGAATGCAGGTCCACAGCTTCGCTCAGCATGACGGCCGTTGGTTTCTGAAGGAGGGCAATGAATCCCAAAACGCATATCTCGCTCGATGTCACGAACCTCGAGCGATCGCTCACTTTCTATTCGACGCTGTTCGGCATGCCGCCGACGAAGGTCAAGCCAGGCTATGCGAAGTTCGACGTGGCGGAGCCGGGCCTGGTGCTGGCGCTGCAGGAGAAGAAGGGCTTCTGTGATTGCATCTGCGGGCTGAACCATCTCGGCATTCGGGTGGCGAGCACAGAGCAAGTCCTGGCGGTGCGTGCGCGGCTGCAGGCCGCTGGACTCGCGACCTTCGATGAGATGAACACGACGTGCTGTTACGCCGTGCAAGACAAGATTTGGGTGACGGACCCGAGCGGCTACAAGTGGGAGACCTACGTCTTCAAGGGTGACTCGGCTACCGAGTACGAGAAGCACGATCCGGCGGTGTGTGCGTGTGGGGACGAGAAGACGGCTTGCTGCTCGTGATCGAGAACCCCACCCTGGCAAAACCGGCCAGGGTGGGGCACCAGGCACTTGAAACCAAGCACAGCCGAGGCGGCTGTGCTTACACGAGTCGAGGTTATTTCGAGATGGCGGCGAAGAGTTCGGAGTGCAGCAACGACTCGAACTTGGAGTCATCGGTCTTGAAGTGCAGGCGCAGCTTATTGGAGTCGCTGTCGACGGTCAGGCTGTCGAGCGCGACCTTCTCGATGGGGCTGGCGTTCATCTTCTTGAACATCATGCCCGCCTTGACCAGGGCGGAGAGGCTGGCGGCGGTGAAACTGTCGGACGAGACCACGTCGAGGTCGAAGTTCACGCCGCTGTTGAAGTCCATGGCATAGCGTGAGCCGAGCAGGCGCTTTTTCACCGTCTCGTAATCGGCGAGGCGCGCGGCGTCGCCCAGGGCGGAGCGCATCATGTTCTGCGTGCCGTTGCTGTCGAGCACGCTCCACACGGTGCCGCGCTCGACGGCCGGAATCATGTCGCCGACCTGCGAATTCGTGTTCATGCTTTGCAAAGCGCCGTCGCGCGTATCGAGCGCGAGCCGCACGGCGGTGGCATCGCCGAAGAGCATGGTGCTGGGATCGAGGAACGACATCTGCAGGCCGCCGGCGGCAGGCCAGAGGTCATTGCTGTTGTAGCGCGTCGCCTTGACCTTGCGCGCGGTGAAGCGCTGCGTGATCTTCTGCGTGGCGAAATTGCCTTGGGCGATGCCCATCACACGTACGGCGCCCTTGTCGCGGAAAGAAATGAAAGCCAGCTGCTCGATGTCTTTCTCGGGATCGACTCCCAGACCGCGCAATGCCTGCTCGAACTGCTTGAGGTTCTCGGGGAGGACCCGGTCCTTCAATGACATGGCCGTGGACGAAGAACGCAGCGCACGGTAGTCCACCGAGATGATCTGCTGCACTTCGCTGGGGATGATGGTGCGGGTGGCGCTGGCGAGCGCGGCCGCGAACGCGCCGGCCGCCAGGAAGGGCAGCAATAGAGCGGTACTCAGGAACCTACGACCCATACAAGAAAGACGCGCCTGCGCGCCGCAGCGTTGTGCTTAATCTAACGCAGCCGGACAGCCGCGCGCGACGGGGGCGTTCCCTTAGAGAACGTCTAAGGCGAGGATACTTGCCCCCACTGCTATGAGGCCCGGCCGAGAGCGGCCGGGCGCCATAGGGATCGATGTCTTACCAGCGGTTGCCGCCGCCACCACCGCGACCTCCGCCATAGCCGCCGCCACGGCCACCGCGGCCACCGCCGCCGCCGAATCCGCCGCCCCGCGGGCGCTCGGTCTTGGGACGCGCTTCGTTCACGGTAAGGGCGCGGCCACCGACGTTGTAGCCATTGAGGGCTTCGATGGCTTTGCCGGCGGCGTCATCGTCGGTCATCTCGACGAAGCCGAAGCCGCGGGACTTGCCGGTATCGCGATCAGTGACGATGGAGACGCGGTCGACCTGGCCATACTGCTCGAACAACTGGCGGACCTGGTCTTCGCCGGAATCAAAGGTGAGGTTCCCCACGTAGATGTTCTTCATTCAGTTTTCGACCTCGCAGTCGGGTGATGTCGGCAGGTCACGCGCAGAAGAGCGAGATCGAGCCGTGGTTGATCTCAGGGCAGACAGGGCAAGGGGCCCGGGCAGCGGGGCAATTGTAGCAGTTCCGGGCAAAAGCTATTGACTGGCCGGGGTTTCGAAAACACAATGCAGGCCGCATCCCCCAGTGGAGTCCCGTAATGTGGTGTCGCGAGGCCCGCGTGTTGTCCCTGCTGGTGGCGTTGTGTGCCAGCGCCACGGCGCAGACGATCAACGCATACGCCGGTGACGGCGTGGCGGCGTATGCCGGCGATGGCGGTCAGGCAGCGGCTTCATCGTTGAAGCAACCATTCCAGGTCGCGACTGACAGCGCGGGCAGCCTGTATATCGCGGATTCCGGCAATCTGCGCATCCGCAAGGTGAACGTCGGCAGCGGACTGATCGTGACGGTTGCCGGCGGAGGGACAGGAAATCCTAACGCCAGCCTGCCGGCGACGGCGGTGGGATTGGGTAACCCGATAGGTGTAGCGGTGGATAGCGCGGGCAACATTTACATCGCGGACGCGAACTTTTCCAAGATATGGAAGGTGAGTGCAGCGACGGGCCTTATCAGCACCTTCGCCGGCAGTGGGGGGACCGGCACCGGCGGCGACGGCGGTCCCGCCACCGCCGCGCAATTCATCTCTCCCGCAGCCGTGGCACTGGATGGCAACGGCAACGTATTCATCGCTGACCAACTCGCGAATCGCGTGCGGCGCGTGGATGCGAGCACGGGCATCATCACGACCTTTGCCGGGACCGGCGTAAATACGTTCAATGGCGACAATATTCCAGCAACGTCGGCCAACCTGACCACACCCGATGCGCTGGCGATCGATAGCGCGGGCAATGTGTTCATCGGGGAATACGGCGCCTTCCGCGTGCGGCGCGTGGATGCCGCGACGGGAATCATCACCACGGTGGCGGGTTCGGGCACGTTCGGGTTCGCGGGCGACGGTGGGCCGGCGACATCAGCAAACCTGGGCGGGGTCGCGGCGCTGGCGCTCGACAGTAGCGGCACCCTGTTCATCGCGGATTATACGAATTCTCGTGTCCGGCGCGTGAGCGGTGGAACGATCACCACCATCGCCGGTACAGGCAGCAGTCTGTTCAGCGGCGATGGCGGTCCAGCCACGTCGGCCGGCATCGCCTCGGTCACGGGCCTCGCCGTTGATGGCGCCGGCGAACTCTTCGTATCTGCCTACAACACGAATCGCGTACGCGTGGTAACCGGACTGAACATCATCGCTCCGGTCCCGACGATCACGGGACTCTCCCCGGCGGGGACCGCGGCGGGCAGCAGTCTTTTCGTCCTGACGGTGAGCGGTACGGGCTTTGGGCCCGCGAGTACGGTGCTGTGGAACGGTGTGTCGCGTTCGACGGCTTACGTGAACAGCGCCACGCTGCGGGCGGTGATCGCTGCGAGTGACGTCGCAAGCGTAGGCAGCGCGGCAGTCAGCGTATTCACTCCCGGCCCCGGAGGCGGAACGTCCAGCGGGGCTCCGTTCACCATCGCAACACTCGCAACCGATACGCCGGGCAGTGCGCCGGTGATCATCAACACGCCATCCAGCAAGACAGTGAATACCAGCACCTCGGTGATCGCCGCGAATGCGACCACACCGACGTGTGGCAGCCACAGCAAACAGAAGAGCGCGTGGTTCAGCTTTACGGCGCCGATCGGCGGAGCGGTGACGGCGGACCTCGCGGGCAGCACGTACCAGACCCTGCTTAGCGGGTGGCAGGGAGCGTCGCCGGCGTCGCTGGTGGCCATTGCGAATGGCTGTGCGGAGGCGACACTGGCGCCGTCGCGCGCCGGGGGCGGCGGAACGATCATCCAGCCGAAAGTGACGTTCCAGATGAATGCCGGACAGACGATCTGGTTGCTGATCACGGCGACGAATGGCGACGGTGGGACGCTGAACCTTGGTCTGAGTTTCGCGGCGGGGCTGGCGGTCCCGCAGGCGGCGTACTCCACGATGATGCCGCACGTCGTAACGGGCGGCGGGTATGTGACCAAGCTGACCATCGTGAACATGGCAGGCGCGACCAACAGCGTGAGCGTGAACTTCGTGGACAACACGGGCGTCGTGACGAGTTCGACGACGCGCACCCTGGCCATAGGTGAAGCGATGCGCGTGGCCACGGCGGAGAGCGCTCGCAACGGCCCGATCGCGACACAGTGGGCGTCGCTCAGCGCGCAAGGGCGGATCGCGGCGAACCTGTTCTACGAGATCAGCGACCAGACGCCGCAGAACAACATCATCAACAGTGTCGGCTTCAACGATGATGCGGGTGGGACAACGTTCGTTCTGCCGGTGGAGTTTGAACCGCTCTCCGGCGGGAACATCACGCACACGGTCGGGCTGGCGCTGTCGAATCCGACGGCGGTGCAAAACACGGTCACGCTGACGCTGCGCGATACGACTGGCGCTACGGTGGGGACGAGCAACGTGGTCATGCCGCCGTACAGCCATACGCAGCGGTCTCTCGACTTCGACTTTGCGAACGTACTGCCGGCGGGGAATTTCGTAGGGAGTGTGCGTGGCTTGTCCACGCCGCAGGGCGTGAGCGCGATCGCGCTGGGCGACGACCACGGTCCGTTCTTCTCGACGCCACCGCTCGCCGGCGCAACGCGCCTCGTGGTACCGCACATGGTCAGTGGTGTCGCGAGCGGCACTGGCTATGTGACCAAGCTCACGCTGGTCAATCTGGCGGCGGTGTCGAACACGGTCAACATCGTGTATTACGACCAGACGGGGCTGATCACGAATCCGCAGAGCCTGATGACGTCGGTGGTGATCCCGGCGAACGGTTCGGCGCGCATCGCGACGCCGGAATCGGCACGCTTCCAGAGCCTCTACGTCCAATGGGCGCTGATCACCTCGTCGGCGAACCTCGGCATCAACCTGTTCTTCGAGGTGCAGGACGGGACCTCGGCGCACAACGTGATCAACACCATCGGGTTCAACAATGCGGCGGAGCTGACCGACTTCACCGTGCCGGTGGAGTTGGAACCGGCCTCGCAGGTCTCGACTGTCGGCCGCACGGTGGGGATTGCGATGGCGAACGCGGGCAGCACGAGTGCGACGGTCACGCTGACGCTCTTGCGCGCCGATGGTACAACGCTGGGCTCGCTCGTGAAGAACATCGCGGCCAAGGCGCAGCTGATCTCGAGCATCCAAACGGAGTTTGCGACGCAACTGCCGGCAGGAAACTTCATTGGGTCGCTCGTGGTGCACAGTTCGGCGGCGATCTCGGCGGTCGCGTTGGAGGATGACTACGGGCCGTTCTCGTCGGTGCCGGTGGTGGTAGGACGGCCGTAGGGGCGCTCGCTACGACTCGCGCACGCTCGTCTCGCTCGCGGCGCATCGTGGCTGGGCCCCAACGGCGCGGCTGAAGCCGCGCCCCTCCGAAAGATTGCTCAACCGTGCCGCCGACAAGCTGGTCGCCTCCCGCACTCTCACCCTTGAAATACCGCCCGGTCGAGGGCGACCGGGCTCCATTATCGAAAGAGTGAATTTACAATCGTCGTGTGCGAAACGATCCGGTCGAAGCAGCGCTGGCGGAAGTGGCGCAGCTGCGGCTTGCTCCGGATCCTGCCACACTGTCGGCGGCGATCACGCGGGCACTGAAGAATCCTGTCAACCTGGTGGTGGCACGTGCAGCGCAGGTGGCGGGAGAGCTGGCAGTGCTCCAGGCCATGCCCGACCTCGTCGCAACGTTCGAGCGATTGATGAAGGATCCGGCGAAGCGCGACAAGACGTGCGCTGGAACCACCGCGATCATCACGGCGCTCAATGCGATGGACTACCCCGAGCCCGACGTGTTCTTGCGCGGCATCCGCCACGTACAGATGGAGGGATCGTTCGGGCCGCCGGTGGATGCGGCGGCGAAGCTGCGCGCGGAATGCGCCTTGGGGCTGGGACGGACGCTTTACGCGAGGGCGGCGGAAGAGTTGGTGCGTCTGCTGGCCGACAAGGAAGCGTTGCCCCGCATCGGAGCGGTGCGGGCATTGACGGCGCGCGGTGATCAGGCAGCGGCCCTCCTGTTGCGCCTCAAGGTCCTGACCGGCGACCCTGATCCCGACGTGCTGGCCGAGTGCTTCGCGGGACTGCTGAGCGTGGAGCGCGATGAGGCGATCGAGATCGTCGGGTCGTACGCCGAGCACGACGACCTTGAAGTGGCGGCGGTGGCGCTGCTGGCGCTGGGGCAGTCGCGGCTCAACGCTGCGTTCGAGTTCCTGAAGGCGCAGTGGGAGCATGGCGCGCGCAGCGACCTGCGGAAGGCGATGCTGGCGGCGTTCGTGGCATTACGGTCGGAGGCGGCGGTGGCGTTCCTGCTGGAGATCGTCGAGGGTGCGCCCGCGAGCGTGGCGCGCGAAGTGCTGGAGGCGATGCAGCGGTTTCGCGGGAATGAGAAGGTGAGGGAGCAGATCGAGGAAGTAGTCGAGCAGCGGGCAGAGCTCCGGGAGAGTTATCGGCAGTTGTTCGGCGAATGAACCCACCCAGACGAGCACAAACCGCTCGTCTGGGGCACGCCAGGAACGGAGTCTATGAGAGGCCCACCGTCTCAAAGACAACAAAGAACGCGGGCGAGTCGCCCGCGTCTACACAATCAAAGGTGAGGTCGCGTGCTAGCCGGCCTTCTCCATGTGGGCCTGCGTAATGGAGACGTCGCGCTTCTCCACCATTTCCTTCGTGACCTCGAACTCCTTCACGCGCTTCTGCGAAGGCAGGTGGTACATGAGGTCGAGCATGAGTTCTTCGAGGATCATGCGGAGGCCGCGGGCGCCCACCTTGCGGTTCAGCGCTTCGCGCGCGATGGCGTGGAGCGAATCATCGGTGAACTTGAGCTTGACGCTCTCGAACTCGAAGAGCCGCTGGTACTGCTTGACGATGGCGTTGCGCGGGCGCGTAAGGATCTCGACCAG
>CAYWSH010000158.1:0-8745 GCA_964460655.1 uncultured Terriglobales bacterium
TGACGCGCTTCCGCCATGACTTTGCTCATCAGGAACTCGGCCGCCGCGCGGTCAGAGGGAAAGACATAGCTCGGCGCCGGCGCCTGCTGCCGCCGACTCGAAAGCCGCCCCATGGAAGCCAGCCGCGTCATTTGTTAGCGCCCTTCCACTCCGGCTTCCGCCGCTCGATGAACGCGCGAATCCCCTCTTGCGCGTCCTCGGTCTTCATCAACTCGTTCAAATACGTCTGCTCGGCGCGGGCGAGGCCTTTATCGAAGTGCGCGGCGTCCCAACCATAGAGTGCTTTCTTAGTCACGGCTAGCGCGGCCGGGCTGAGCTCCGATAGCTGTGCGACGCGGTCGTCTATTTTGGCTGACACCAAAGCGTCCGGCACCGCTTCGCACGCCAAGCCGATCTGCGCGGCCTCGGTGCCGCTGATCTGCCGGCCGGTGAGTATGAGGTCGGCCGCGTGCTTCTGCCCGACCACCGCCGCCAACGCCGCCGCGGCGACCGGTGGGAAGCACCCGAGCTTGATCTCCGGGAATCCCCAGGTGGCCTTGTCGGCCGTGATGACGATGTCGCACATCATCGCGAGTTCCGCGCCGCCGCCGAGGCAGTGTCCGCGGACGCCGGCCATCGTGACCTTGCGCGTCGCCACCAGCGCGCGGATGAGGGCGTGAAACTTGCGCAGCATCTCTTCGACTCTGTCCGGCGTGTGGGCGGCGACATCGACGCCGGCGGAGAATGCCTTGTCATTTCCCGAAAGGACAACGGTCGAAATGTCGGCGCGCTGGTTGATCTGCTCCAGCGCGAGCAGCAGCTCTTCCATCATCGGGATATCGATGATGTTCAGCGGCGGTTTGCGCAGCACGATGCGCGCGACGGAGGCATCAATGCCCAGCGCAAGCTTCGTAAGCGCGTTCTCTACCGGCGTAGTCATGAAGATCTCACCACGAAGGCACAAAGACACGAAGTTGAACCTCTCTGCTTCGTGGCTTCGTGCCTTCGTGGTTCATCAAGAAGTCCAAAACCCGTCCCGATCGTACTCGCGTATCGCCTTCAGCTCCTCCGCGCTCGGCGCCGGCGTCTCGCAGACATTCTTAGCGACCTGCAACTCCCAGCCTGTGTTCTTCACCACGTCGTCCACGCTGGCACCCGGATGGACCGAGCTCAAGTACGCTTCGCCGAGCTTTGCTGCTTCCGGCGCAACCGGATCATGCTGCTGTTTGAACCTCAGCACGCATTTCGTGGTGATGCACGCCGCCGGGCCGCCGCGCGGCAGGCCGACGCTGCGCCGCCACGAGCCGCCGGTGCCGTTGCCCGGCGAGGTGATGTAAGCGACTTTTTCCGGCAGGCGGCGCGCGGAGTGCTCCATCAGGACGACAAAACGCTGCGCCAGCGACGCGATATCGCACGCCCCGCCGGACCCCGGCAGGCGCACGATGCCGTGGTCGCCGTGCACGAGCGTCGAGTTCAGGTTCCCGAAGCGGTCCACCTCAGCCGCGCCGAGGAAGCCCAGATTGACACGCCCGGATTGCAGCATGCCCATCACGCTCAGCATGTCGAGGCACTGCGTGGCGCCGCGAATGTTCGGCGGATCGGCCATGGTGTAGATAAGCTCGGGTGCGGGCGTCGTGCGGATGACACCGTTCTCGAACAGCCCCACGGCGTTCGGCGCGTGCGTGCGCTTGGCGACGACGAACGCGATCAGCGGCAGCCGCATCCCGACGAAGACGACCTCGCCGTCTTTGATCTCGCGCGCCGCGGCGGCGACCATGAGCTCGCCCATGGTGCAGGAAGCAACGGTTTGCGTGGATGCAGTCAAAGGAGTCGCCACAGATTACACGGATTCGAACAGATCAGAATAAATCCGTCCGCATCCGCGAAATCCGTGGTTACAGATTGATGGCCGTTTTTCTCGGCTCGGCGATGGTCTGGAGCGGGTCGCGCGCGCCCTGCTTAGGCGCGATCCACTTCTTCTCCGCACCGAGAATGTCTTTCAGCAGCTTCTTGTCGGCCACCGTGGGCAGGAAGTCGTCGAGCTGCTGCGCGTATTCCTTCTCTTCCATCGCTGCGCCCGTCTGCGGATGGACCATCATGCCTTTGTAGCGACCGATAGCGCGATTGAACTTGATATCGGGCGTATAGAGCTTCTTGCCGCCGTTCGGCATCGCCAGGTTGAACTTCTCGATGAGCCCAGCGACTTCGTCGCGATACAGATTGCGGTTGTAGTCGTTGATGTCGCCGAGATCGGGCTGCTTGTCGTTCTTCGGCTCGTCGTAGCGTCCCTTCACGCCCCACACATACGCCCAGTGTGCCGACGAGGAATTATCGGTGCCGAACAGGTCGTAGCTCGTCGAGATCCACTTGTTCAGGTACTTCTGCAGCAGCCACGTCGGCAGCACGCCAGCCTCGACCACACGCTTGATGCCGTCGTTGCCCGTGCCCATGTGGAACGCTTCTTCGCGCAGCATGTACGACATGGAGCGGCCCAGCGGCGCGAACGCCGAATACTTCAGCATCTGCAGTTGGAATTTGCCGTCGCGATCGACAAAGTCGGTGTAAACATAGAAATCGAGCCAGTTGTCGATGTCCTGGTTGAACGCGCCGAGCAACCGCTCATTCTCGAACGCCCGGCGCTCGAGCAGCTTCTGCGCTTCCACCTTACCGGAGTGGCCGAAGTGGTCGAGCAGCAGCGCGCACATCTGCCAGCCATGGCGCATCTCCTCGACCATGACGCGCACGAGCGCATTGCGGTCCCAATCGGACGGCGCGGATTCGAACAGGAAGCGCTGCTGCTCCACCGACGCGAACTCGGTGTCGCCCTGGTAGACGATCAGGTTGAGCAGCGCATCGCGGATCTGCTGCGAGGGGATCTGCCGCAGGTTCTCCCACTTGCGCCGGCCCTTGTAGTGGCCGAACTGTATCTCTTCTGTCTCGATCGCGCCGTAGAGCGTCTGGAATTTGAAGCCGCCCTGCTCCGCGACGTCGACGCCGATGTCCTTCTTCCAGCCTTCGAACATCCCGACCCAGTCGGAAAAGGTATTAATGCGGGTTGCTGCCTGTGCCATTGGGGAAACCTGGATTGCGGAATTGTGTAATTGGGTAATTGAGAAAACACTGCGCCAGCTCTTAATTTACCCGATTACGCAATTACCCGATTACCCAATTTATAAGCTCAACCACACGCTCTTCACTTCTGTGTAATGCTGGATCGCCTCGGCGCCGAGTTCGCGGCCGAAGCCGCTCTGCTTGTATCCACCGAACGGCAGCGCAACGTCGTACAGATTGTAGGCGTTCACCCAGACGGTGCCGGCCTTGAGCTTACGCACGATGGCGTGCGCTTTCTTGACGTCGCTCGTCCACACCGCCGCGGCCAGACCGTAGATGTTGCGGTTAGCGAGTTCGGCGACGTGCTCCACGTCGTCGAACGGAATGGTCGCGAGCACCGGCCCGAAGATTTCTTCCTGCGCGATCTTCATCTGGTTGTCGACCGCGTCAAAGATGGTCGGCTCGAGGAAGTAGCCTTTGCCACCATCGACGTTCGCGCGCTTGCCGCCGGCGACGAGCTTCGCGCCCTCACTCTTCCCGGCCTCGATGTAGCCAAGCACGGTATTCATCTGCTGTTCGCTCACGATGGCGCCGAGGCGCGTCTTGGGATCGAGCGGATCGCCCGGCTTGAGCTTCTGCGCGCGGTCCACGAGCTTCGTCATGAACTCATCGTGCACCTTGCGCTCGACGAACAACCGCGAGCCCGCCGCACAGACCTCGCCCTTACCGTAAAAGATGCCGGTGGTCGCGCCTTTGACGGCTTCGTCCATGTTCGCATCGGCCAGCACGATGTTCGGCGACTTGCCGCCGAGTTCCAGCGTGACGCGCTTGATCGTGTCGGCCGCGCCGCGCATCACCTCTTTGCCGACCGCGGTCGAGCCGGTGAACGCGACTTTGTCCACGCCCGGATGTCTCACCAAGCCCATGCCCACGACGGGCCCAGAACCTGGCAGGATGTTGACGACCCCCGGGGGCACGCCGGCTTCCAGCATCAGTTCGCCGACACGCAGCGCCGAGAGCGCCGTTTGCGACGCCGGCTTCCAGATCACGGTGTTGCCGCACGCCAGCGCCGGCGCGATCTTCCACGACGCGAGGAGTAACGGGAAATTCCACGGCACGATGGCCGCGACCACACCGAGCGGCTCGCGCAGCGTGTAGGTGAAGGCGTTGGGGCGCGAATTGATGGTCTCGCCCGTGACTTTGGTCGCCCAACCGGCGTAGTAGCGGAAGACCTCGCAGACGGTCGGCACATCGACGTAGCGCGACTCGAAGATGGGCTTGCCGTTGTCGAGCGTTTCGAGTTCAGCGACTTCATCGATGTTCTTCTCGATAAGGTCAGCGATGCGCCACAGGAGCTTTCCGCGTTCGGCGGCGGTCATCTTCTGCCACGCGCCGTTGGGATCGTCGAAAGCTTTGCGTGCCGCCGTAACGGCGCGATCGACATCGGCGGTGGTGGCCGAAGCGATCTGCGTCAGCTCTTCGCCGGTTGCTGGATTGACGGTCGCGAACGTCTTGCCGTCAGACGCGTCCGTCCACTGGCCGTTGATGAGCAATTTGCCGGGACGGATCTGGGCTTTGGTGGCGGCGATCAAGTCACTTCACCTTTCGTCCGGTAATCGTCCGGCGCTTAGGATCGCGGCTGTAGAAGAACCGCCACAGAACGCCATCGCGCTCCGATCCCTCGTCGAGCCGCTCAAAGTTCCCGCCCACGTCAGCGTGGCGCCACTCCGGCTGCGGCTCCTCCGGCTGCTCCCAGGTGAATTCTCTCTTCTTGTGGTTCATTGCGCCTGATGACGTCACTTCGCCTTGAAGTCCGGTGGACGCTTCTCGACGTATGCGCCCAAGCCTTCCTTTGCGTCGGCGCTCTTGAAGAGCAGCGATTGCAGCTCGCGCTCGATGGCGAGCGCCGACTCCAGCGGCAGCTCCCAGCCCGTCTGCACCGAGCGCTTGATGTGTCCGACGGCCATCGCCGCCTTGTTCGGTGGGCAGAACGTCCTGGCATACTCCATGATGTCGCTCATGAAGTTGTCCTTCGAGAACAGGTCGTTAACGATGCCGTAGTCCTTCGCCTCTTCCATCGAGAACGTGTTTCCGGTCACCATGAACTCGATCGCCTTGGACTTGCCAACGAGGCGTGACAACCGCTGGGTGCCTCCAGTGCCGGGCAGCACCCCAAGATTCACTTCCGGGAGGCCGATCTTGTCCGCCGTCCCTCCGCGACCAATACGCAAGTCGGCCGCCATGGCGATCTCCAGCCCACCGCCGACGGTGTGGCCGTTCAGCGCGGCGATGACGAGCTTGGGCGTGTGCTCCAGCCGCAGCAGCGTCTCGTTGGCGTGCAGGCAGAAGTAATACTTGAACACCGGATCGACGCTGGCCAGCATCTTGATGTTCGCGCCGGCGCTGAAGAACTTGTCGCCCGCGCCAGTCAGCACGATGACGTGGACGTCGTTCGCGAAGCGCGCCTTCAGCACCGCTTCGTCGATCTGCCGGTTCATCTCGTAGGTGTAGGTGTTGGCGGGCGGATCGTCGAGCGTGATGACGGCCACGCCGTCTTCCACGCGGTATTGCACCAGTTGTTTAGTGGCGGTTTCAGCGGGACTCAGAGTAGTGACCATGCGGGCTCCTCGAACGCGCGGCGCGCGCGCCTCGAACCCATGATTGTACCGCGCTGCGAGACGACGCGGGCGGCCGGCCAAGCGTAAAAAAGCCCGGGCGCACGGCCCGGGCTTCGGCCAAAGGAGCAGATTACTTGCGGAGCTTCTTACGGAGGATGCCTGCCAGGCCAGTGGCCATCAGCAGCATCGAGGCCGGCTCGGGAGCAAGCTGGTTGCCGGGGTTACCGATGCCCGTCGTGCCGATCGGACGCCAGCCGAGCGCTTCGTTCTGACCGGTAACAGCCAGGTCGAAGTTGCCGGTGCTCGAAACCAGGCCGGTATCGTTGTACACGTTCGTCACGCCGTCGAGCGTGATGGCGATCGTGGGGAATACACCAGGATTCTGGTTCGAGCAGCAAGCGCCACCGTAGGATTCGCTGGTGTCGAAGTTGTACGCGAAGGTCTGGGTCAGGATGAGATTCCAGCCATCCGGTATGATCGTGCCCGAACCCCAGATGTTGATGCCGTTCCACAGGGCGCCGTTCGAGTTATACAGCGCGCCACCGAAAACAACCGGCGCACCAGAATTGTTGGTGATCATGAACGCGCCGGCATCGTAGGGACCGGCACCGATAAAGATCGTGTTCGGGTCGCCATCCCAGATCGACGGGAACGTCGGGCTGCCGCGAAGGCCATCGGCGTAGCCGACATAAATGGTGACGCTACCGGCAAAGGCCGAGGAGCACAAGCCCAAGACCAAGATTGTTCCCAGAAGCGCGCGCAATTTCATCAACATCCTCCTAGACTCTTGACGTCTGTTCGTGCAATTCTGATACCAAGGGTTATGGAAAGGAAGCTGCTTGCTTTTCAGCCGGTTACAGCTAGAAGGAGAGACCTTAGGCAGGGCCTTAATGCAACGGTTTGCAACTTCGCGGAGCGATTTCCGTGTCCCTCCCAACCCGTAGTAGTGCGGCTTCTCGCAACCAGGGCGCAGCCCGACTAGGATCGCCCCACCGCTCAGTTCCGGATGTCTGCCATCAGTGTCTCGATCTCCCGCTTCGCCTCCGCCGTCAGCGGCAGCAACGGCAACCGGCAGGGGCCGCCGAAGTAGCCGTTAAGCTCCATCGCGTACTTGATGCCCGGAACGCTCATCTGGCCGATGATGCGTTTGGCGGCGCCGGCTACGCGCGTCTGCTTTTCTTCGGCGAGCCTCGCGTCGCCTTCCTTCCACGCCGCGTAGATCTCGTAGCAGGCCGTCGGAGCGCAGTCGGCAAAGGCGAGGATGGCGCCGGCAGCGCCGACGTCGAGCGAATCCTTCAGCGTTTGTGCCGCGCCGACGAGCACCTGGAAGCCGACCTCTTTGCTGCGCGTCTTGAACTTCGGCGGAGCGAGCACGGCGGTCGATGCCGTTTGCGATCCGCTCGCGAGCGACGCAGCAGCGATCACGTTGCTCTCCGCCGCTGGGCGCTGCATGCGCGCGGTCACCGCTGCGAACACCTCCGTCACACTCGCGCTGCGTTGCACGCCGCGTGTCGCTTCCACCTCGAGCTTCACTTTGCTGACTTCACCACACGATTCCTTGATGCCGATAAGGTTCGGGTGCTCCGCCAGCTCGGCGATGATCTCCACCGGCATGTCGTAGCCGGTGCACTGCGGAAAGTTGTAGATGATGACGGGCAGCGGCGAGCGGTCAGCAACGGTGCGGTAGAACGCGAGCATGTTTGCGGGCGCCAACTGCGACTTGAAGTAGTGCGGCGTCCGCACCATGGCGACGTCGTAACCGAGCGTGGCAGCAAATTCGCACAGCGCGAGCGTTTCGCGCGCAGCCTCACGCCCTACGCCGGCGATCAGGACCTTCTCCGGCTCGGCGGCATCGGCGATCGTACGGAATATCTGGCGCGTCTCGTCGTCGTTCAGATGAACGGCTTCGCCGGTCGAGCCGAGCGCAACGATCCCCGCGGCGGGCGTCTTCGAGTACTGCGCAACGTTCGCCTCCAGCTTCTTCAGGTAGACCCCGCCGTCGGGATAGAACGGCGTGGTGATGGGCAAGTGGATACCGTGCAGGAGCATGGCGGGATTGTACTGCGATTCCGCGCTGCGCTCGATTGCTATACTGCCGCTTCATGCTCAAGGAAGCGATGGAGCAAGGCCGGCGTCTTACCGACGCGGCGCTGGAGCGGTTGCTACCCGCCGTCGACGCCGTCCCGGCCTCGATCCACCAGGCGATGCGGCACAGCACGTTCGCCGGCGGCAAGCGGCTGCGTCCGCTGCTGTGTTACGAAGCCGCACGCATGATCGCGGGTGAGCTGCCGAAGGGAGTGGACGAACTCGGCGCTGCCATCGAGATGCTGCACACCTACTCGCTCATCCACGATGACCTGCCCGCGCTCGACAATGACGACCTGCGGCGCGGGCGTCCTACCTGTCACGTCGCCTACGGTGAGGCCACGGCGATCCTTGCCGGTGATGCGCTGCAGACCCGCGCCTTCGAGGTGTTGGCCAGCCTTCCCTGCCGCGCACCGCGCTGTGTGGCGGTGCTGCGGGAGATATCGCATGCCGTGGGCACGGTCGACGGCATGATCGGCGGGCAGGTCCTCGACCTCGAGGCCGAACGTACGAAGCCGAACGCGGAGCAGCTCGAAGCTATCCATCGCGCGAAGACGGGCGCGTTGATCACGGCAAGCCTGGTCAGCGGCGCTATCTACGGTGGCGCATCGGACCACCAAGTCGCGAAGGTCAGAGGCTTTGGCCGCAAGGCCGGACTCGCCTTCCAGATCGCCGACGACGTGCTCGACGTTACGCAATCGTCCGAGCAGCTCGGCAAGACGGCAGGTAAAGACGTTGCGGCGGAGAAGGTCACGTACCCCGCGCTCTTCGGCGTCGAGAAGAGCATGCAGATGGCACACGAGCTCGTCGCGGCGGGCGAAGCCGAACTCGCGACGTTTGGCGAGCGGGCGAACACGCTGAAGCAGCTCGCCCGTCACCTGGTGGAGCGTAAGAAATGACTCCCTTTTCCGCTTTGCGTCCTTGGCGTCCTTCGCGGTTTGCCTTTGTCGCTTATGCCTGACGCCCTCGACATCCTCGCCATCGCCGCGCATCGCGATGACGTGGAGCAGAC
>CAYWSH010000159.1:0-6408 GCA_964460655.1 uncultured Terriglobales bacterium
TGCCATGGGCGGAAGAATAGCGAAAGGCGGTTGATTTGTCAAGTATATTATTGCCGTTGCGGGAGGCACGGTAGCGTCCGGAGGCGCTTGGAAAAACTTCGAGGATAGGACGAGCAGGGAAGGGATGTCAAGACTTATAGTAGTCGTGGAATCTATAGGTTAAGCTTTAAGATATAATCTTGGCGCGAAACATCGATGAAGCTGCAATCTTGGCAGCTATTTCAGTGGAATGCGTTGACGAGGGAATCCGGTGAAAATGGCAAACAGCTTCGATGGGCTAAGCCTTATCGCGCCAAACCTTCGCGATGAATTCCTCCCAGGCCTTGTACACCCCAAAAGCTATCAACATTATCAATGTCACAGTCCCGCCGATCTCCGCAGCGAGGATCCGAATGTTGGTCAGGAATTCCAATAGGCGCTGCATGTATTACCTCAAAGGTCCGGACTCAACTCCGAACCGGTTTGGGCGGCTTCGGTAAACGCATTTCGTGGTCGCGTTTCGGAGGCCCAGCAATCGCATTCGCAACCTCTTCCACCGTAAGGCCGTATGTCTCGGGAGGAGGGAGGACCGCAACTTTCTTCCAGCGATAGACAGCAACGCCTTCCTCGTTCACGCCCGCTTCAATTTGCGAGTCGGATCCATCGCTGAGGCGCTTCAGAGTCGTCGAGATCGTAGCAAGCGGATTGCTCCGGTATTCGGTGAAGTCGAAACCACGGAGAGTCAACCAATCACGGACCTGGGCCACTGTTACCGTGTTTCCAAAGAAGCCAGTGTATGTCTGGACGATGTCGCTGACCGCCTTAGATAAGTTGGCCGCGCGGACGGAGTCCGCCATTCTCAAGCCGGCCATGTTGATCTCGAAATTGGCCTGCTTGTCCTCCGGCAGCAGTTCGATTGCGGCCGCGATGAAATGCCTGAGCTTTGCCATCTCTGCTTCCAAATTCTCGCGTTGCAGCGCGAGGCTGCGCAGGAGGGCTACTCTCGATTGAAGGACTTTCTCCAGGTCGTCGGTCATCGATAGGAAATATAGACAATGACTGTAGTATTGTCAATAGTCATATTAAACAAGAGGACGAAATCGAGACCTGCGGACCGACGAGAGCAGGGAGGACTGCGAATACAGTGGGGACTTCAACGCCGGAGTGGGATCCTTCGCTGCGCGCTCACGCCGCGTGTCCCGCTGCGCGGGAGCGGGCTTGTTCGCGCTCGCTCAGGATGACGTGGGAGTAGGGTGCCCCTCAACGGGTGGACACGGGCGACTCGCCCGTGTCAGTCGACCGCGCCGAACGGCAGTCCCCTCAAGCGGCACGCCTTCAGACGTGTCCCGAGACACTCTCTAAGCGCTAGGTCACTTTTCGTTCAGGTTGGGTGGCCGGCGGCACCGCTAATCACGCGACCATGGCCACGCGCTGCCGCGAATGCCGGCGGCGGCGCAGAGGTCGCGCAGGCCCGAAAAAGACACCAGGACCGTAGCGAAGATCATTGTCCACTGGAATGACGGCGCCACGTCGGTGGCGGCGATGAGTGCGGTGGGGCGCTCGGACCAGGAGTGTAGTGGGACGGCCAGCATAGCTAGCATGGCGCCGTACAGGATGCCGATGACGGCGTGCATGATGCGTTCGCCGGGATAGACGCCGCCGAGTGGTTTGCGGATCCAATCTTCGACCACAAAATCCCAGAGCGTGAGGACGATCTCGACTGCGAGCAAAGTGACCGGCACCCAGACAAGTGTGCCGTGCCAAACAAAGAACGGCAGCACGATGAAGATGGCGGCGTAAACGAGGTCGCGGGCGGCGTGAAGTCGCAGCTCGGTGGCGGCACGCGGGCCGAGCGCCGGCAGGCGTGCGCGCCACTCGTGATAGTAGGCGGTATCCAGGGCCCCTAGGACCGCGACCGACGACAAAAGGCAGAAGGCGGCGAACACGGTCGGGATTCTACGCCGGGATCCTTCGCTGCGCGCTCACGCCGCGCTTCGTTTCTTTCTGCTCGCTGCGCTCGCAAAACCGCCAATCGGCATTGCTCGCCATCGAACCCTCGAGGCCTCTCATCGCGCTACGCCGCCTGCACTGGCGGCTCCGCTTTCACGAAGACTACTCGCTCCGCTCGCAAACCTTAGTGGGCAGTTCCCTCCGGCCTCGAGGGTCTTATGGACAGCAGAGCTCTCTAGCGGTTTGCGAGCGCAGCGAGCAAAAGAAAGCGGAGCGGGCCGGACACGCCCGCGGAGCGCGATCGCAGGCCTCGAGGGTCTCGCGGCGAGAACAGCCGTCTAGCGGTTTGCAAAAAGAGCGGAGCCGCCGGTGCAGGCGGCGGAGCGCGTCGGCAAGGCCTTGAGGGTGTTCGATCGAGAACGGCTCTCTAGCGGTTTGCGAGCGTAGCGAGCAAGGAATAGCGAAGCCGCCGGTGCAGGCGGCGTAGCGCGATTGCAGGCCTTGAGGGTGCCACGTCGAGAACGGCTCTCTAGCGGTTTGCGAGCGGAGCGAGCAAGGAATAGCGAAGCCGCCGGTGCAGGCGGCGTAGCGCGCCGCCAAGGCCTTGAGGGTGTCAGGTCGAGAACGGCTCTCTAGCGGTTTGCGAGCCGAGCGAGCAAAAAAATAGAAAGGGCCGCGATATTGGTTATGCCCTAGCCGCCGACTCCTGCGAGGGAGTCAAGCAGCGTGGTGGCACGCACCATCGCAGCCCCTGATGTAATCACCGCTTTCGCGGTCCCAGACCCCAACTGCCCCTCGCAGGGCCGTCGGTTTTTTCAGGTCCGGTCGCCCTCGGGTCGCCCCTCGAGCTGATCACCCAGCCTACTTCGGACTAGCCATCATCTAAGTGACTAACCCTTTCAGCCGTCGACGAGGTGCAAGTTAAACGTTGCACCGAAATGAGTCAATGCCCGTTTCTTGTGCAATCGGCGCGTTTTTTCGCCGATTTTGACGGTTATTGCCGCGATTTACACAGCGCGCGTGACGGAGCAGAGCGCGCAGCTGCTGGGCGAATAGCACGCTGCAACGTTCCTGTGGCACAGGTTTTGTGCACGACGGTGCAAAACCGCCGAAGCACTAATTTCTTCTTCGCGTTATGCGCGGCGTTATTCGTGGTTGCATTGCGCGCGCGATGCGTGTAGTTGAAAGTTGTAGCGCCGCATCCTTCCCGGATCACGAAGGATCAGGGTCGGGACGCCGATAGCGAGGTCGCCGGTGAAGGACCAATTCGAAGACCTGGTCAAGCGCATGCACCAGGGCGGCATTCGCTACGAAGAGGCTGTCCGCGAGTTCAAGAAGGCCTACATCACCGCCGCCTTGCGGGAGAACTACGGCAACCTTTCGCAGACGGCCCCGCGCCTCCGGCTCCACCGCAACACCCTGAGCCGGGCCATCAGGCAGCTTGGGGTCGACCTGAAGGACCTGCGCGCGCAGCGCCGCCCGCCGCGTCGCGAGACCCTGGGCCGCATCGAAAAGCGCGAAGCGCGCTAGGCGTCCGAAGTAAGCCAACCTGACGCAGAGGACGCGGAGCGGGAAAAGACTGGAAGGGCGTCCTGCGGACGCGACACGGGCGAGTCGCCCGTGTCCACCCAAGCGCGCGGGCTACGCGGCCACGCCGGCCGAGTTACGCCAGTGCCGGTGTTTTGGTCACGCCGCGGGTGTAGCGGTGCATGGCCAGGTCGACGATCTCGCGGATGAGGTCGGTGTACGACAGGCCCGATTTCTTCGCCGCCATCGAGAATTCCTGCACGCTGGAGAGCCACGGGTTCGGGTTCGCTTCGATGACAAACACTTCGCCCTGCTTGTTCAGGCGCATGTCGATGCGGCCGTAGTCGCGCAGCTTGACGGCGTGATATGCCGCGAGCGCCGTATCGGCGAGCTTCTGCTGCGTCTCTTCGTCGAGGTCTTCGACGGGCTGTGATTTGGTGAGCTTGTACGCCTGCGTGTCTTTTTCGAACTTCACATCTTGCCCCGCAATGCGCGGGGTACCCTTCGGCAGCTTCGACAGATCGAGCTCGATGAGCGGCAGGACGTGTGCGTTCTCGTAGCTGCCGAGCACGGCAGCGTAGATCTCGCGGCCTTCGATGTACTCCTCGATGAGCGCGGCGCAGTTGAACTCGGTCTGGATGTACTCGACGCGCTCCATCAGGTCTTTCACGCTCTTGACGACGGAGTCGTTGTCGATGCCGATGGAGCCGTCTTCCGACACCGGCTTCACGATGAGCGGGAACTTGACGTCGTGCGCGTGGTCGAGCCGCCCGCGATACGACGTGGCGAAGAACGGCGTCTTGATGCCGTGGAAAGCGAACATCTTCTTCGCGATGGATTTGTCCTGCGCGAGGAAGTGGCCATGCGGTCCGCTGCCCGTGTAGGGAATGCCGAGCAGGTCGAGGTACGCGGTGACGTGCATCTCCTTGGTGTCGTCGCCCGCGTAGGACTCGGTGAGATTGAAGATGAGATCGGCGCCGAGCTTGTTGAGCGCGTTCAGCGACGAGGTACGGCCATCGAGCACGTGGAAGAACGCGTCGTGGCCGAGCTTGGTAAGCGCCGCGTGGATCTCGTCGCGGTCCTCGATCTCGGCCTTCACCTTGCCCGGCTTTTTGCGGCCTTTGCGCGGCTTCTCTTCCGCTGGTTGCTCTTCGGTCGTGGGCTCGTCGTCTTCCCACAGGTCGTAAAGCACCGCAATCTTCAGTTTGCGGTCGGTCATACATCACCTCTCACGGCTGCACGAACTTTCCGCGGACCAGGTAATTCATGGCGAGCACCGTGGCGTACGCCGTGACCTCGGCCAGGTGCTCGCGTTCCCGCGTCGTTTCGGCCAGCAGGCCGAGCTCGGCGGATTTTTCGATGATCGCCTCGATGAGTTGTTTGATGAGCGGACGCTGCACGCCCGTCCAGTACGTCACTTTGTCGACCAGCATCTTGCGCGCTTCGCGCAGCAGCTCCGCCGCCGGACGCACACGGCGCTTGCGGCGCCGCGGCGCACTGAACAGGTCTTTCAGGTCGACGTCGAGCGGCAGGTCCGACGTGGTGAGCTGCGCAGCGACGTGTTCCTGGTAGAAATCGCCGACGGTCGACTCCATCTGCTCGACGGTGATATCGGTCTCGCCGCGCGCGTGCAGCGGATCCTGATCGCCCCACTTGCGCGCCATGCGATCGACGTAGCGGAGCTTCGCCATCGCCGGCCAGCCCTTGTAACGCCTGCGCCATTGCGAGCGCGGCGTGAGCCACACGGCGAACGTCTCGGCGAAGTCTTCGTCGGGATGCTTCTGTGCGTACCAGCCGGCGATGTAGCGCACGTAGCTGCGCGAGAACGGAACGGGGCGATAGCGGTCGCGATACGGACGGCGGAAGCGGCCGAACAGCTGCGTCCAGTCTTCGGTCTTGTAGAGCTGGTAGGCGTAGTTGAAGGCGTGGCCGGCTTCGTGGCGCAGGTACATCATGATCTCGCGCGCGTCTTCAAGGTCGTTCATCTGGCGCTCGAGCTGCGCCAGCTGCGGATTCGCGAGGTAGAACGGGATGCCGATGACCGGCTCCTCGTCGGGACATCCCCACTCGTCGGAGAGATAACACGCCGGGCGGAACTTCTTGACGCCTTTGCGTTCGAGCTCCAGGTAAAGCTGCTGCACGAAGCGCTCCAACGGCGAACCCTCGAGCTTGAGGCCGAGGTCGCGGATGGGCTTCTTGAGTATCTCCTGCAGATCAGGAGGCGCTTTTTCGAATTCGCGCAAGCGAGTCCAAGCCGAGCGTAGCACGAAAAACGGTGCAATCGAGCGGAGGGAATCGCACGAAATAACAAGGAGTTGCGTTGGAAAACCTTCGTAGCGGAATCTGCATCCGTTCGTTTAGGTGCTCACTGCAACTGCGGAGGGCTTGTCCGAACGGCCAAATCGCGCGGTGCACCGATGTGCGGTCCGCGATCGCAGTGAGACGCGTATCCTGAAGTTCTGGCACTCAAGCAGTGGGGCAGTCCCGCCCCCCGCTTTGTGGTTCTCACTTCGTCCGCCGCTTCGTCTGCCGATAACGAATCGTTTTCGAACTGGGCTGGAGTGTCTCCGGTCGCCCTAAGCACGCCGGCGTGCCCGGCAGGAGGAAGTTTGTGAAGCAAGTCTCCGTGCTATTGCTGCTCGCGAGTGTGGCTTGGCTGCTGACCGGGTGCGGTGGGTCTTCCACGATGGCGAAGACGACCACGACAACAACAACGAACCAGATGGCGCCGGTGAGCTTCGGGATCACCGATGCGCCGCCCGCCGGGGTCACGATCCTGGCGTTTGAAGTGACGGTGACCAGCGCGCTGCTGCAACCGGGCAACGTGCAACTGGTGACGTCGCCGCAAGAGATCGAGATGCGGCGGCTGGAAACGGAAACAGCGTTCCTGAGCACGGTGAACGTGCCGGCCGGCACATACACCAGCCTGAACGTGACGTTCTCGAATCCGGA
>CAYWSH010000159.1:6508-8715 GCA_964460655.1 uncultured Terriglobales bacterium
CAGGCGGCCGGCGAACTCGAAGACATGGATGAAGTCCACGGCAAGGTGACGGCCAAAGGGACGAACCAGTTCACGTTGCAGACGCGCTCGGGTACCTCGCTCACCATCAACGTCGACGCCAATACGCGCTTCGACGACTTTGATGAAGCGGGGCTCGTCAACACGTTCGCCAGCCTGGCGGTGGGCCAGACGGTGGAAGTGGACCTGCGCCTGATGCCGGGCGGCGGCTTCCTGGCGCGCAAAGTCGAACTGGAGAATCGCGAGAATGAGCAGGAGAATGAGGAAGAGGTCGAAGGCGTCGTGACTGGCGTAGACACGACGACGCAGACCATCCACATCGTCGTGCTCGATGAGATGCCTGATATCACGGGCATCAACTTGGGTAATCAGGTGGACGTGAAGGTGCAGAGCGGCGCGTTGTTCCGCATCCGGCCCGAGGAGCTGAGCGTGCCTGCGGGGCTGGCTTTTACCAGCCTGAGCGATGTGATGGTGGGGCAAGAGATCCAGGTGCGGCGGCGCTCGGGCTCGACGGGCACCACGGTGCAGACCGATCTGGTCCGCCTGCGGATGACGCAGTTCACCGCGAAAGTAGCGGCGGCGCCGTCGGGCAACACGTTCACGCTGAACTCGCTGCCACCGATATTCACGGGAGCGACGCCGCCGGTGACCAGCATCACGGTGCAGACGTCGTCGCAGACCAACTTCGGCAACGGGTCGTTGGGCTCATTGACGGCCGGGACCAGCGTCTCGGTGCGCGGGCTGTTGTTCAAGGGAGCCACACCGACACTGGTAGCGAAGAAGGTCCGCATCCGCTAAATGAAGCGCACTACGAACCAGGGCTGCCGGCTGGCCGGCAGCCCGCTTTGCAACTTGACTATGAACAACCTGCGCTGCAACGACTTGCGGCCTTCACCAGAACGTAACAATCGTTGGGTAGAATTATTTTCGATGTGGCGTCGATATTTCCGTTTCTCAAACGTCTTACAGGTAAGAGCACGTGAAGAGAGTTGCAAGGACCGTGCGAGTTCGCATTCCAATGAGTTGCTAGAGCCTGGGAGTGAAGAAGGACCTTTGACGCCAATGAAAGTGATCCACCAATACCTGGATGATGTCTGCCTGGTGCGCTGTACGGGCCGCATCGTTGCCGGCCACGACGACGAACTGCGCACCACGGTGAGCGATGCGACGATGGTAGATGCCGTCAGCGTGATCGTGCTCGACCTGACGGAGACCACGGTCCTCGACGCCGCCGGCCTGGGAACGCTGGCCGAGATGCATGCGCTGGCGACCGGTTTCGGCAAGCGCTTGAAGCTGATGAATGTGCCGCCGCGCGTAGCGCGCGTCCTGCAAATGACCGGACTCGCCGGCGTGCTGGAATCCTGCTCCGTGCAGGAGATGTTCGCCGTGATGTGCCAGGCCAAACGAGCCGCCGCCGCAAGATCGGCGGCGTAGAGCTGCCCGTCTCGCCCGCGCGGTACCGCAAGTCTGGCTTTTCCTATTGCAGGAACACCCTCGAAGGAAACATTCTGTCGAGCTGCGTTCCAGCGATAGGAGAAGCCCATGCCGTGCAGCCCCGATCTGCTCATACAGGTACCGCTGTTCGCCGGTTTCGACCGCGATGAAGCCGGCGTCCTCGCCGGCCAGGTCGAAGCGAAGACGTTTCGCGCGAGGCAGAGGATCTACAAGCGCGGCGATCCCGGCGGGCGCGGCTACATCGTCGTGTCGGGCCTCGTCCGGATCACGACGATCGATGAAGACAACCAGGAAGTCCTGGTCGACGAGGTCGCGCCGGGTAATTTCTTCGGCTTCGCTTCTATGCTGGAGCAGAACCCGCACCAGACGGAGGCCGTGGCTACCGAAGAGAGCGTCTGCATCGAGGTAGACCGCGACGACATCCTGGTGCTGCTGCAACACAAGCCGCATGCCGGCATGGACATGCTGGCGGTGCTCGGACGGCAGTTCCACGCCGCGCATCGGCTGGTGCAGAGCCGCGCTAATCGCAATCCCAACGAGATCATCGAAGAAGAAGCGACCGTTGGCGAGCGGCTGGCGGACATGGTCGCTGCGTTCGGCGGCTCGTGGACGTTCATCGTGCTGTTTGCGATCATCCTGCTCGCGTACACGGCAACCAACATCACGCTTGGACCGCGCTCCTGGGACCCGTATCCGTTCATCCTGCTGAACTTGTTCCTCTCCATGCTGGCGGC
>CAYWSH010000160.1:0-2762 GCA_964460655.1 uncultured Terriglobales bacterium
ATGACGCACTCCTGGAACGGCAAGTTCCGGCGCCCGGCGGGCCTGGCGACGCCGAATTTCCAGGAGCCGATGAAGGGCGAGTTGTTGTGGGTGTACGAAGGGCTCACCGAGTATCTAGGCGACATTCTCGCGGCGCGCAGCGGTTTGTGGACCGCCGACCAATATCGCGACAACCTCGCGCAGGTGGCTGCGTCGCTGCATCGGCCCGGACGGACATGGCGTCCGCTGCTCGATACCACGATCGCGGCACAGCGGCTGTACGAAGCGTCGGGCGCATGGGCATCGTGGCGCCGCGGCGTGGATTTCTATGATGAAGGCGAGCTGATCTGGCTCGACGCCGACGTGACGATCCGGCGCGAGTCGCAAGGGAAGAAGTCGTTCGACGACTTCACGCACATCTTCCACGGTGGTCCCGGTGGTAAGCCGGAGCTGAAGCCGTACACGTTCGACGACGTCGTGGCGGCACTGAACCAGGTCGTCCCGTACGACTGGAAGAAGTTCCTGAACGATCGCGTCACCTCGACGAACGCGGTCCCGCCGCTCGGCGGTATCACCGGCGGCGGCTGGAAGCTGGAGTACGACGAGAACCCCGGCGAGCTGGCTTCCGCGCGCGCGCAGGCGCGGAAGTACACGGACGCGACCTACTCCATCGGCGTGCTTGTGGGCGAAACGGGCAGCATCGCGGACGTATGGATGAATTCGCCGGCCTACAAAGCGGGCATCGGGCCGGGCATGAAGATCATTGCAGTGAACGGCAGGCGTTATTCCGGCGACGGGCTGAACGAAGCGCTGAAGGCTGGTAAGACCGCGCGCACGCCGCTCGAGTTGCTGGTGGAGAACGGCGAGTACTACACGACGTTCCACGTGGATTATCACGATGGGCCGCGCTATCCGCATCTGGTGCGCGACAACGCGCAGCCCGATCTGCTGAGCGAGATCATCAAGCAGCACGCCGCGAGCGTTCCCGCCTCGCACTGAACTAGGCGGGCGCGAGATCGGAGACCGCGGCAGGTGGTTCTTCGAGCATGAATCCCAGCACTTCCTGCGGCGCGCTGGCCTGCCACACGGGTGCGAACGACTGCCGATGCAGCGGGGAGGGCCCGTATTCCTGCAGGCTAGCGATGTGTTTGGGCGTGCTGTAGCCCTTGTTGGACGCAAGGTCGTACATCGGGAAGATCGGGTCCCAGGCGGCGACCATGCGGTCGCGCTCGACCTTGGCGACGATGGACGCGGCGGCGATCGAGGCGGACAGCGCGTCGCCGTGGATGATCTTGGTCTGCTGTCCGGGCCAGTCGATGATCATGGCGTCGAGCAGCAGATGATCGGGCGCAGGCGCGAGCTTGGCGACGGCCAACGCCATCGCGAGACGCGAAGCCTGATAGATGTTCATCTGGTCGATGCGCGCGACGTCGACTGAGGCGACGGCCCACGCAATCGCGCGTTGCTTGATGCGTTCAGCCAGGACCTCGCGACGCTCGGCGGGCAGTAGTTTGGAATCGCGCAGCCCGCGGATGCGATCACCGCGGTCGAGGATCACGGCGCCGGCGACGACCGGCCCGAAGAGGCAACCGCGCCCCACTTCATCCACGCCGGCCACGAGTTGCGCGCCCGTCTCCCAAGCGCGCTTTTCATAACGCACGGTACACTTCAGCCGCTTCAGCAGGCGTAGCTTGAGCGTGGCGGGCGAGACGCTCGAATCGGCTTCTGACGTGGTTTTTCGCGGCAAAGGCGACGACTGCTTTCCGGCTGGGAACGAAGGTAGTTTGCCGCGAGCGGCGGCCGGCGTCAATCGGTGAATTGGCGGAGGCGGCGGCAGCGGTTACAATGCGCCCGCGACTTCCAGGAGAGAGCGATGAACCGCATCAACTACGTCGCCGTGGTCGTATCGGGGATCGTGTACTGGTTGCTCCAGGCCGGTTGGTACACCGCGCTTTCCGGTCCATACATACGCGCGTTCGGCTATACGGCGGAGCAGGTCGCGGCGGCGCAGCAGAACATGTCTGCCTTGCCGTACGTTACGGCGTTAGTCAGCAACATCATCGTCGCCTACGTCATCAGCGCGATCATGATCTACACCGGCACGGTGAGCGTGAAGCGCGGGGTACAGGTGGCGCTCGTCTGCTGGATGGGATTCGTGGCCACAAACCTCGCCACGCAATATGGCTTCGAGCAGCGGCCGTTCTCCCTCTTCGCCATCAACGGCGGCTCGACGCTGCTGGGGATGCTGGCGATCGGCGTGATCGTGGGTGCGTGGCAGGCGAAGTCAAAGGCCTAGAGACAAGTGCGCCACAGATCACACGGATCAGTGCCGATCCGTGCAAATCTGTGGCGGAAGATTTAGCTCTTTGCTTCGGCCGACGCCGCCGCAGCCTGCGTGCGGGCATCGATCTCGCGCAGACGGGCTGACTTGCCGCGCAGGCCGCGCAGGAAGTACAGCTTCGCGCGGCGCACTTTGCCCGAGCGCACGATCTCGACGCGGTCAATGACCTTGGAGTTGGCCGGGAAGATGCGCTCCACGCCCTGGCCAAAGCTCATCTTGCGGACGGTGAAGCTGGCCTGCGGTCCGCGCGTCTTGGCGATGACCACGCCCTCGAACGCCTGCACGCGCTCCTTGTCGCCTTCCTTGATCTTCACGTGGACCCGGACGGTGTCGCCCGGGTTGAAGGCAGGCAGGTCGGTACGCTGCACCTTCGCCAGCAGCTTCTGGATGATGGGTGATGTGGACATCGTCGTCGTTCCCTTCGTTGGCGCAGCGCGCCGAA
>CAYWSH010000160.1:2862-8692 GCA_964460655.1 uncultured Terriglobales bacterium
GCCCGCTTTTTCCAGCAGGTCAGGACGGTTGCGCAGCGTCTTTTCCAGCGCCTTCTGGCGCCGCCACTGGCGGATGGCCTCGTGGTCACCGCCCACCAACACTTCCGGCACCTGCATGCCGCGGAACTCCGCGGGGCGCGTGTAGTGCGGGTAATCGAGCAAGCCACCCGAGCCGCAGGTCGAATCCGGCGGCACATTGGCGGCCGACAGGCCCGCATCCGGCGTGGTGACGGTCTTATTAGTATAACCGGAAGTGAAGCTTTCCTGGCGTGCCGAAGCCTCATTTCCCAATGCCCCGGGTAACAGCCGGGTAACCGCATCCACGATGATCGCCGCCCCCAGTTCGCCACCGCTGAGCACAAAGTTGCCTACCGAAACCTCGCGGTCGGCCGAATGCTCGGCCACGCGCTCATCGACACCCTCATACCGGCCGCAGATCAGGACGACGCGTTCCCGGGCGGCGAACTCCTGCGCCATCGCCTGGTCGAACATGCGTCCCTGAGCCGACAACAGCACGACTTCCGTCTCCGGCCGCGCACCGCGCGGCCCGATCCCGAGCTTCTCCAGGCACTCGAAGATCGGCTCCGGCTTCAACACCATGCCTTCGCCGCCGCCGAATGGACGATCGTCCACCGTGCGATGCCGGTCGTGCGTAAAGGCACGCAGATCGTGCAACGCGACCTCCGCCAGCCCGAGCTCCCGCGCCCGCCGCACGATGCCGTAATCGAGCGGACCGCGGAAAAAGTCGGGGAAGATCGTTAGAACTTCAAACTTCATGCTTTTTGAGATCGTCATCCTGAGGCGGCTTGTGTTGCCGCCGAAGGATCTACGTATTTCGCCGACAAAATGCATAGATCCTTCGGCCAAAAGGCCTCAGGATGACGAATCCTAGTGAGTTGACCTAAAGCTCCAGCAATCCTTCCGGCAAGCGCATCTCGATCCGTTTGCCCTCCACGTCCACGCGCACCAGATACGCCGCGGCGAACGGGATCAGGATCTCTTTCTTGCCGTGCTTCGTCACCAGCAGCGGCGCTTCGCCGGCGGAAAAATCGACCGCTTCGACCATGCCGACCGTCTTGCCGTCCGCGACGACCTCGCATCCGATCAGGTCGCTGACGAACGCTTCGCCCGCCGCCAACTCGGCGCGCTCGGCGCGCTCGATCTGGATCTCGGCGTCGCGCAGGGCTTCGGCATCGCTGATGGAATCGACGCCGGCGAACTTCAGCACCAGGCGGTCTAGATGCGGCCAGAAGTCTTCGATCGTGAAGGAGCGGCGCCGGCCATTCGGCAGCAACGCGCTGACGTGGCGGCGCTCGGCGAATCGCTCCGGGAAACTGGTGGAGAGTTCGACCGCGACCTCGCCCTTACGGCCTTGCGGCTTGAGCACACGCGCGATGGTGATGAACGCGCCGGCTGTTCCACGGTCTGCTATTCGACGATCTCCAGCGTGTAGCGCTTCTGGAACTTCATGCTCGCCGCGGCCAGCAGCGTGCGGATGGAGCGCGCCGTGCGTCCCTGCTTGCCGATGACCTTGCCCAGGTCGCTCTCGGCGACGCGCAACTCCAGCACCGTCTCGCCGCCTTCGTCGACCGCGTCTACCGAGACCTTGTCAGGAGCATCCACCAAGGTCTTGGCGATCTGCTCCACCAACGCACGCATGTCCCCGCCCACCTCGGCTGTCATGGCAATCGTCCTCAACGTGGAGTTCGCCTGCCGCATGGCACGGTGCTACGTGCGCGCACTCGCGCTCCAACAGGCACTTGCTCACCGCCGTCTTACCCCAGAGGATTGGCCGGAAACGATTAAGACTCAGGCCGCGGGCGCCGCTGCGGGCTGTTTCGAAACCAGTTTCTGCACGGTATCGGACAGCTGCGCGCCCTTTGACGTCCAGTAGTCAATGCGCTCGCGCTTCAGGTCGACGCTTGCGGGACTCGTACGTGGGTTGTAGGTGCCCACGACTTCCAGCGCGCGACCGTTACGGGCGCGCTCCTTGTCGATGACCACCACGCGGTAATACGGTTGCTTGCGCGCACCAACGCGCGCTAAACGAATCATTAACACGAGAAGCCTTTTCCTTTCTTGCGGATACCCGCCCGCCCGGATGGCTTTCTGTGGGGCAGACGAACTTCCGATTATCAGCTATTTGGCCGGGATTCGCAAGCATGACGCCGCCCGGAGGCGCTGAGCTGCGGAGAGAAATCCTAAACCGCAGATTCCGCAGATTTATCGCGGATTGCGCAGACGGGCTGTGATCCGCGCAAATCTGCGCTGCTTTTATCTGCGAAATCGGCGGTTTAAGACGTTGGGGCTTCCGTGTTCAGCCGGTGAGCGATCGCAGTGCGGTCAACGGCTCAGGTCGTTGCTTGAAGTCCGCGAACGCCTCCGCGAACAACACGCGGCCCTCACGCCCGATAACGTACGTGGCGGGCAGAGGCAGCTCCCAACTATCGTCGCCGTTCGTGTGCGGCAGGTTCACAAAGATGCGCCGGTAGTGCTGCTGCAAGTACTCGGGCAAGCGATGCACGAGGCCAAAGCTGCGTGCCACGCGGTTCCCGGGATCGCTCAGTACGGGGAAGGTAAGGCCGTGCTGATCGGCGGTGAAGCTGTTATGCCGCACCGTTTGCGGCGAGATGGCGACGAGACTCGCGCCCCTTTGCGTGACCTCGGCAGCAAGTGCCTGCCAGGTCTCTAGCTCGGCGATGCAGTAAGGGCACCAGCGCCCGCGGAAGAAGTTGATGATGAGCGGGCCGGTCGCGAGCAGGTCGGCGCTGCGGATCGTCCCGCCGGAGGCAGAGGCCAACTCGAACTCGGGTGCGGTCGTGCCCACCGGCAGGATTGCCTGCGCCGCGCCGGCAGCTTCAAGTTCAGCGGCGGCCTGATCGGGCGCAGCTAGCTTCTCTGCGGGCACGAGCGAGCGCACTTGGGCCGTGATCTCGAGCAGACGTTCGGTGAGCGGACGGCTGAAGTCCGTCGTCAAAGCTTCCTTGCTGGCGCCACGCCACATACGGGGCATCATACGCTGGTAAAAACGCGCTGCCGAACGGCAGAAGCTACCCTGCGGCAGGGTTTCCGCGCCTAAGAAGTCGCTGTAATACAGCCAGTTAGCGCCGATTTGCGTGGCATGTTGCTTGCATAAAGGGTGGAGCGCGCCACGTCCCAGGAGACCTCTGTATGTACGAGAACCCCCTCCCCCAGGCTTCCGTGTCACGCCGGCTCCTCATCATCCTGTTGGTTTTGGCGGCTGCCGGTGGCCTCTCCGGCTATGCCTTGCGGCAGCACAACATCGCGGCCCGCACGGCGACGGAGAACCAACAACTCACCGCGTCGCTCAACCAGACGCAGGGCGAGATCCAGGCGCTGAACACGAAAGTCACCCAGATGGTCGACGCGGAGCAGCGCCGGGAACAAGCGGCCCAGGCGGCGGCGCAAGCCCGGCAACGCGCGGTGGTCGTCAACGGCAAGCGGCGCCGCGTCGAAGACCCGCGTTGGAAGCAGATGCAGGCCAAGCTCGACGCGCAAGGCAAAGCGATCGACGACACGCGCGCGCAGCTGGAATCGACCGGCACGGAGTTGCGCGGCTCGATCGCCATGACGCACGACGAACTGGTCGTCCTGCAGAAGAAAGGCGAGCGCAACTACTACGAGTTCGATCTCGATAAGAGCAAGAACTTCGCCAAGGCCGGACCGGTCAGCCTCAGCCTGCGGAAGGCAAGCACCAAAGACCGCTACGCCGACCTGAAGCTCGTGGTCGATGATGCGCAGCTGACGCAGAAGCACGTCAACCTGTATCAGCCGGTGATGTTTTATGCCGGCGACAACGGCGCGCCAGTGGAGCTCGTGGTCAACAGCGTGACCAAGAACCACATCCACGGCTACATCAGCGAGCCGAAGTATCGTGCGGCAGAACTCGCGGCGATGACGCAACCGAACAACGCTGCAGCGGGAGCAGGCGCGGCTGGCGCGCCGCCGCTACGTAAGCGGCTGCCGGCAGTGGTGCACTAAGGTTTGTGTCAGGGCACGCCTTCAGGCGTGCCGCATGGACGCTTGTTCAAGGCAGAAGCCGGCTTCAGCCGGCGACACAAGATTTGTGCCGCCGCTGAAGCCGGCTGATTTCATACAGTGCATTCTGTTCGGCACGGCTGAAGCCGTGCCCTGACACGAACTACGTTTCGATGCCCACATAGCAGATCCGTCCGACGATCTGCTCTTCCGCGCGCGTGTCAGCCGCGATCGGCAGCACCTCGATGGGATACGCCTGGTTGTGCGGGCGCAGCACCAGGTTGTCGCCGATGCGCTCCACGTACTTCACCGTGCAGCGTCCGTTCTTGCGGACGGCGTACATGTTGGCCTCGCCGCGGCGATACGGTGAGAGCCCGTTGTAATGCCGGTCGATCAGGATGTTCGAGCCGGGCAGCAGGCGCGGGTACATGCTCATGCCTTCGCGCGCATCGAGCTTGATGAGCACGAAGCGGCTCCACTCGCGGCGCCCGACCGCGTCCGTCTTGAGCCGCTTCAGGAATCCCTTCTTGAACTTCAGGATGTCCTTCACGTCCTGGTTCTGGATGATGGGTTCGTTGGCGGCTACTTCGCTCGTGGCCAGCAGGACGTTCTCGAAGCCGCTCTCCGCCGGCGGCACGATGCTGGCGCGCTTGTTGACCTCGGCGGGATCGAGCAGGTCGAGCACGCTGATCTTCTGCGTCTGCAACACGCGGTCCATGGCCTCGAGGCTGAGGCCGCGCTTCTTGTTCAGGAAGTTGGAGACGTGCGCCTGGCGCACGTCGATCAGGTCGGCGATGCGCAGGCCGGTGAGTTCGCCGGCGTCGATGCGCTGCAGCAGTTCCTTGCGGAGATTGTCCTGTAAAGCCTTGAATTTCATGCCGTGAAAATAGCAAAAAGAAATACAACGTGCAAGTTGCTTATCGGAAAGGGAATATAGTCCTTGACCCGACGCTCTGCCGCGCCGTATTTTGCCGTTCAAGCGAGACGCTGGCGATGGGAATCCGGTATTACCTTCGTGCTTTGCACCGTCTGCTGTGCAATTGACGGTCGGCGATGACGCCGCTATACCAAGTTCTCTTTCGCTGACACGTTAGGAGCGCGGAACCATGAATGAACAGCAGGCAGAACGGCCGGGCGAGGCTTTCCTGGAGTTCCGGCGCAAGGTGCAGGAGGCGGAGGTGCTCTCAGCGGCGATGGTGAGGCTGCTCGGCAGCCTGCGTTTCACCGGGCGACTGAGCGTGGTGGTGCAGAACGGCCGCATCCTGAAGTCCGGATACGAGGAAGGCTACTTCTGCCGCCGCAACTCGCAGAACAACGGCCCGTAGGAGGGGCGCGGCGAACGTAAGACCCAACCAGCTACATAGCAACTACGCAGGTCATCGTAAGCGAAACGAGCCCTGCATCGGTCGCAGCCAGAGCGCGCCGGTGCGGGGCCTTTTACTTTGGAGGCGAAGCATGGAGCGAGGCGAAGCAGTCAAGCTGGAGCTGAAGTATTGCGAACGCTGCGGTGGATTGTGGATACGGGCGTCAGCCACCAACGTCTATTGCCCGCGTTGCACGGCGCGGCTGCAGGTGATGCAACGTGCGGCGGGAGGTGCCGCATGAGCCGGGTGGCGCTCCTGGCGGTCGCGGAGAAGCGAGTACCGGCATTTCGGCCCGGCGAGCGCAAGCCGCCGCGTCGCGCCGAGGCCGGCGAGTGGCGGCGCGAAGCGCCGGCGATCAACCTGGCGGCGTATCGCGGACGCACCGTCGCCCTGGTACGGCGCTACGCGCGCATGGCGGTGCAGCAGGGACGGCTGCCTTCGATCATCGGGCGCGAGTTCTTTCGCGC
>CAYWSH010000161.1:0-2983 GCA_964460655.1 uncultured Terriglobales bacterium
TTCGCCGTCATGAACGCGCCGTAGCTGTGCCCGCCCACGCCCACGCGATTGCGGTCGCCAAAGCCCATCTCGTCGGCTTTGTCGATCGCTCCCTTCGCGCTCGCCACGATCTGCTCGATGTAGGTGTTGTTCATCGTCTCGGGATCGCCGATCACGGGCATCGTGGCGTTGTCCATCACCGCGTAGCCCTGGGTCAGCAGCCACAAGTGCGAGTAGCCGGTGATGGTGGTGAAGCGGTTCGCCGAACCACTGATCTGGCCCGCGGTGTCGGCATCATTGAATTCCAGCGGATACGCCCACACGATCGTCGGCAGGCGCTCACCCGCCTTGCGGCACGCGATCGCCGGATCGGCCTTCGCTGAACCGCACTCCGGCGGCAGGTAGAGCGTGGCGTTCAGCGACACACCGTCGGCGCGCTTGTACTCGACGATCTGCTTGGTGATGCCGCGCAGCGCCGGCGCTGGATCGGCGAACTTCGTCAGTTGCCGCTTGTCGCCACCCGCGGTGCGCAGGTAGTAGTTCGGCACATCCGCCGGCGTTTCGTAGCGTGTGATGAATCTCGAGCCGTCTTCGTTCACCAGCGCGCTCACGCTTTCATACGTGCCGTCAGCACTGGTGAAGATGCGCTCCGACTTCAGCGTCTTCAGATTGAAGCGCGCCAGGAATGGAAATTCGCCCTTCGCCGTCGCGCCGTTGCCTTCCAGCAGGATGCTGTCGCCCGTTTGCGCCAGTACGCGCTCACCCGAGGGCAGCGTGCGCATCAGCGGTGTACCGAGGTCGCCGTAGCGGTCGCGTTGTGAGCGCTCCCACAGAACGCGCGGCTCGGAGCCCGGCTGGTCGGCGTTGATAGCGAGTGTGCGCGTCCAACGACGGTCGCGATCGGTGTCGCTGAAGATCCCGAGGCCATTCGCGCCCCAGCGCACCAGGCCGGCAAACTGCCCGCCGCCACCGCCTCCACCGCCAAAGCCGCCGCCCACGCGGAACTGCGACTTCACCAATTCGACCGGCTCGCCCTTGAACGGCGCCGCCAGCCCCACGATGCGGTCACGCAGAGCGGCCTTCTTGCGCGGGTCGCCGCCGTCGAGCGCCTCGGCCCAAACGAGCGTTGCCGGCGCGGTAGCGCGCCAGCCGTAGCTGCGCGGCCCAGTCGGTACGCCTTCGATCGGCACGCCCTCGCGACTCGGCGCTTCCACCACCAGGTGCTCGCTCTTGCCCGTGGGGTCCCATATTTCGACGGTGCGCGGGAACTCCTGCGCCGGGATCAGGTACGAATACGGCTTGTGCACGCGGCCGACCAGGATGTGCTTGCCATCGGGCGACGGATTGATGTCGGCAAAGATCGCCGGTTTGCCGACGGGCGTCACCTTGCCGGTCGCGATGTCCACCAGCGCGAGCTGCGCCGTGCAGTAGTAGTCGAACAGGTCTTGGTCGTGCTGGTCTTTCAGCAGGTCTTCGAAAGTCCTGATGGGCGCGGGTTTGCCGGCGCTCTCCTGCGCGTTCGGACCCGTGGGCACATTCGGCGCTCGCGGCGCGGGGCCGCGATCCGCACGCACCAGCTCGACGAGCAGCGTCTTCTGGTCGGGCATCCACTGGACGGAGCGCCCGTAGGTGCCGTTCACCGCGATGCCGGTGAGCTTCCGCGCGGCGCCGCTTTCCGCATCGCCGACCCACAGCTCGATGGTGTTCGCCGTGTAGTTGCTGAACGCAAAATGTTTGCCGTCAGCCGACCACTGCGGCAGCGTGAGCCACGCATTCGGCGGCAGCTCGATCCTCTTCTGAGCACCGTCTGCGATCGTCACCAGCGTGTAGCCGACATCGTGCCGCGGATGGTGAGGCCCGTTGGTCGCCGGATTCAAACGTAGCCCGGCGATGCGCAGCATCGGCGCGGCCAGGTCGGAGATGGGCGGTTGCCGCAAACTGCTCACCAGCAACATGCGGTCGCGGCTCGGGCTGACGATGGCCTGCGGCGTCGGCTGCGTGTCCAGCGCCTTGCGAATGACCTCAGGCGCGCGCTGATAGACGAAGCGATCGGTAACAATCGGCTTCGCAGCGGCTGCGCGCGCGGCCGGCTTCGGCTTGGCCGGAGTTTGCGCGACCAGGCTGACGCTCAGCGCGACGATAGCGACCAGCAACGCGCAGGTGCGTATGCGTGTGCTCATTAGTCCCTCCTGAAGGACGAAAATGGCGCAGGGATTGTGTCGCGGAGACGTTGAATTGGCAAGGGCCCAGGCGAGTTGTCAAAGACGGCCCAACGCCTACCTTCTCACCTCATACCGCATCGCCACCGCGCCCGAGCCGAACTCCTGCCGGCTCAGGAGCCGCAAGTCGACATGCCGCGACAGCCCCGCAAGCAACGTCGGCCCGTGGCCCGCTATCCGGGGATGCACTATGAACTCATACTCATCGATCAGGCCCATCTCAGCCAACGCCAGCGGGAGCTTCACGCCTGCCACGAGGAGTCCTTTACCCGGCTGATGCTTGAGCTGCTGAACCGCCTTTCCCAATTCCCCGCGTACGAGCTCCGCGTTCCAATCGACCCGGTCGGCGCTTAACGTGCCCGACACGACGTACTTCCGCGCCGCGTTGATGGTGCGGGCGAACGGTTCCACCCAATCCGGCCTCGATCCCGGGGGCGCCGGCGGCCGGAACGCCGCTTCCATCATTTCGTACATCACGCGGCCAAAGAGGAGGGCATCGGCCTGGCGCAGGCTCTCGACGGAGTGACGATGCAGCTCTTCATCCGCCGGTATGGCGCGATGATCGCAGCACCCATCAAAGGTGACGTTGATGGAGTATCGCAGCGGTCGCATCGCACAAGAGTACCGGCGACGGGGCAGACCAGCAACGCAACCCGGACTTCCGGGACGCGACCCTCTAAATCTAAGCCAAAAAAGTGCTTGCCTCAGGGCGCAACTTTCCCGCACCTTGGAGTTCTATAGTCGGTTTGCCGAAATCCTTATATCCTAAGGAATTGCCGAACTGC
>CAYWSH010000161.1:3083-8640 GCA_964460655.1 uncultured Terriglobales bacterium
GAATTGCCGAACTGCGGAATTGAGGTCCCTCCGGACGCACGCAAATTCCGCAATTCGGCAATTCCGCAATTCCGCAATGATTCTGGGGGAGCGCCTTTGAGCCAGGGTGTCCGCATTCTTACGTTGATCCTTGCCATTTTGCTGCTGGTCGCCGCGCCGCTGGGCGCACAGGTCTCGCTCGCCAACTCGGCGTTGTTCGACGCGCCCGCGACCGCCGCGACGACCGACGCCAACGGCCTCACCTACGTCGCCAGCGGCTCTTCGCTCTATGTGTTCGCCGCGAACGGCTCGGTGCTGTCGACGCGGTCGTTCCCCGGATTCATTTTCACCGCGGTGGCGGTGGACATTGCCGGCAACATCTATGGCGGCGGGAACTACGCGTGCGGCGGCGGCTCGTGCGTTACTCCGACAACCGTCTTCACCAGCGGCATCGCTACCACCAACGCATCCGGTCCGGCAGCCCTGAAGATCGATTCCAGCGGCAACCTGGTCTATCTCGACGTCTTCGTCGCCGCCTCGCCGAATGACGGTGTGGTCACCGCCATTGCCGCCGATGTGGCCGGCGATGCCTACCTCGTGGGCACCACGCCTTGCGGCTGGCCGACAACCGCAGGGACGGTCCATCCGGCGTGCGGCGTCGGGCAGCGCCTCGGCGTTATCAGCAAGCTTGTCCCCAATGGTTCCAGCGCCATCTACTCTACTTATCTCGATTCTCCCGTCGGCGGCTCGACCCCCACTGGCGTCACTACCGACACCTCGGGCAATGCCTACGTGACCGGCAACGCTGCTTCGGGCTATCCGACCACAGTCGGCGCTTTCGGAGCAGGCAGCGTCGCGTCAGCGAACGGATTCGTTTCCAAGTTGAACTCGCTGGGCACAGCGTTCCTCTACTCCGCCCTCATTCCCAACGGACCCGGCAGCGCCATCGCCCTTGATGCCGGCGGCAACGCCTACATCGCCGGCACCTCGACCGGCAGCCTGCCGGTCACGGCGGGCGTGGTCGGCGCGACTTTTGCTCCGGATGGAGCGGGCAGCGTGGCGAATTATGCCGCCAAGCTGAACAGCTCAGGCTCCACGTTGACCTACGCCACTTACCTCGGCATCGCGCAGCAGACCGCCGGCGCGGGCGTGGTGCTGCAGAGCACGCGCGTAGCGATCGCGGTCGATGCCGCGGGTGACGCTTTCATCGGCGGCACCACGACGCACCGCAACGGTCCCACCGCGAATGCCGTGCAGACGCAACTCGGTGACGGCGCCACGACTGCCGGCTTCCTTTCTGGTGACGGCTACGTCGTCGAGTTAAATCCCACGGCGAGCGCATATCTCGTCTCCACTTATCTCGGCGGACGCGATGGCGACAGCGTGAACGGACTCGGCGTCGGACCCGACGGCTCCATCTATGCCGCGGGCGCGACGTACCTCAACGAGTTTCCGTTGATCCAGCAGATCAGCGGCGGACCCATCGGCGCATCGGGTTTCCTGGCGAAGATCACGCCTGCGGCTTCTGCCGTACCCGTGCTCTTCCCCTCGGACCGCACGACATTCGGTACGACGGTCAACGTGGGTGACCTGGCCTTTGGGACGGCGAACTCCGGTCAGACCATCAGCAAGCTCTTCCATCTCGGCAATTACGGCACCTCGAGCCTCACTATCGGCGCTATCAACACGACCGGTGATTTCTCGCAGACCAGCAACTGCCCCGCCACGCTGGCCGCTGGCGCCGGTTGCGACATCACCGTGACCTTCCGCCCGACGCTCAGCGGCAATCGCAGCGGGACCTTGACGATCGTCAGCAATGGCACGGGCGGCTTCACCACCGACCATTTGTCCGCCACTGCCATCTCGCCCACCGTGAGCCTTTCCAGCCGTACGCTCGGCTTTGGCGTCGTCTCGGTAGGCTCGACGAGTTCGGCGCAGACCGTCACGCTGACGAACACTGGCTCCACGCCCCTCACGGTTGCGTCCATCACGGTCACCGGCGAATACGCGCAGACCAATACGTGCACCGCTCCCGTGCAGCCGCAGGCGAGTTGCGTGATCAGCGTCACCTTCACGCCTACCACTACGGGCGAGCGCGACGGCACCGTCACCATCACCGATAACGCTTTCGACTCGCCCCAGACCATCAGCCTGATCGGCGGCGTCACGGCCGACTTCGCCCTGGCGGTCGCGTCGAACAGCAGCAGCACCTTTGGCCTGACCGCGGGCGCGACGGCGACCTATTTGCTCACGGCGACTCCCTCGGGCGGCTTCAGCGGCACCGTAGCGTTCACTTGTTCGGGTGCGCCCTCGAATGCCACCTGCGCGGTCTCGCCGGCCAGTGTTTCGCTGATCGGCGCGGGCTCGGCCAACGTGACCGTCACGGTCACCACGACCGCCCACACGACAACCGCTTCCGTGTCGCCGCGCGGCGACGTCCGCAACGCCGGCTTCGCCACGACCGGGTGGACCGCAACCGCCATGGCCTTGCTCTTGTTGTGGCTCGCGCCGCGACGGCGACGCCTCGCGGCCGTCGTGCGCCCGCTGTGCCTGCTGCTCGCGGTCGCGGGTCTACTTTTCATCGCCGGTTGCGGCAGCGATAAGAAGAAGACGGACAACAGCACCACCGGGACGCCGGCCGGCACCTACACACTCACCGTCACCGGGACAGGTGGCTCGCTGACGCACAGCCAGACCTTGACCCTGACGGTACAGTAAAACCGCTGTCGCCGGTGTTGCTGACGACTTAGAATTGCTGAACAGCTATGTACTTTGAACAGTTCTATCTCACGTGCCTGGCGCACGCGTCGTACATGTTCGGCTCCCAGGGTGTCGCCGCGGTCGTTGATCCGCAGCGCGATATCGATATCTACGTTGCCGCGGCGGAGCAGCAGGGCCTGCGCATCACCCACATCTTTGAGACGCACCTGCACGCCGACTTCGTCTCCGGGCATCGCGAACTCGCCCGCAAGACCGGCGCGCAGATCTACGTTGGCCGCGCCGCCGAAGCGCTCTTCCCGCACGTGCCACTCGACGATGGCAACGAACTCCGGGTCGGCGACGTCGCCGTCCGCGTGCTCGCAACGCCCGGGCACACGGCGGAGAGCCTCTGTTTCCTGCTCATCGATCCTGCCCAGCCCGGCGAACCATTCGCTGTACTGACCGGCGACACGCTCTTCATCGGCGACGTCGGCCGTCCCGACTTGTCACGCGAACACACCCCGCAACAGCTCGCCGGCATGCTCTTCGACAGCCTGCAGCAGAAGCTGCTGACGCTGCCCGATAGCGTCAAGGTCTACCCGGCGCACGGCGCGGGCTCGCTGTGCGGGCGCAACATGCGCGCCGACAAGTTCTCCACCATCGGCACCGAGCGCCTCACGAACCCGTCGCTGCAGATCAAGACGCGCGACGCCTTCATCGCCGAGCTGACGCGTAATCTGCCGGCGCGTCCCGCCTACTTCCTGCAGGACGCGGAGATCAACCGCAGCGGCGCCGAACCGCTCACTGAACTTCCTCCGCTGCGCGCGTTTTCGCCCGCAGAAGTGTCGCAATTCGCGCGTGAGGGCGCGCTCGTGCTCGATACACGCACCCCCGCCGAGTTCGGCGCCGGCCACGTCCCCGGCGCCATCAACATCTCGCTCGGCGGGCAGTTCGCATCGTGGGCGGGCATCGTTCTCGGACTCGACGCCGAGCCCATCATCGTCGCCGAGAGTCCCGAAAAAGCGGAAGAAGCGCGTATGCGGTTATCGCGCGTCGGTCTCGATGGCGCGGCGCAGTATCTCGCGGGTGGTATGGCAGCTTGGCAGGCGGCTGGGTTGGAAGTGGCCCAAACGCCGCAGATCGAGCCACGCGATGCCGAGTCGAAGATCAGCCGCGATTGGCAATTGCTCGACGTCCGCCGCCGTCCCGAGTGGGAGCAAGGTCACGTCGCCGCAGCCAAGTGGCACGCGCTCGATGACTTCATGCGCGGCCTTCCCGCGCTCGACAACACACGTCCGATCGCTGTCCAGTGCGCCGGCGGGTACCGCAGCTCCATCGCGTGCAGCCTGTTGCAGCGCGCCGGCTACGACTGCCGCAACATCATCGGCGGCTTCGATGCGTGGAAGAAAGCGGGATTGCCGGTGGTCACCGACGCGGAAGCAGTGTCGAAATAGAACCCCTGATAAGCCGCTCATCCTGAGCGAGTCGCGACGTGTCGCGGCGAGTCGAAGGACCCCGCGAATGCGTGCGTCACGATGGCGTGATCTCTTCTTTGGCCCGACTTATCCCTGCGTCCTGCGCGTTCTCTGCGTCAGGTTCTGCCATGCTAAAATCACTACATCTGCACCGCTGCGCCGTTCGGCGTAGCGTCCTTCGCGTGGGCCTGTAGCTCAGTTGGGAGAGCGCCTCGTTCGCAACGAGGAGGCCACCGGTTCGAGCCCGGTCAGGTCCACCAATTTGCCGGATTCTCTTCAGCGATACCCAAACACCGGCGGGAACACGATCACCACCAGCGCCGCCCACACGGAATACACCGGCAGATAGTTGACCTGCCACCGCTCCAACGCTGTGAATGGGCCCTGCTTGCGCAGGAAACGCGCATAGAGCGCTGCCGACCACGCCAGGTTGACGAGCAGGATGATGTTCTCGCCCAGCGCCGCCACCCGGTTCGGCGTGAAGCCGAGTTCGCTGATGCGGGCCGCGATCGAGACGAGCGCCACGACGTCGGCCGCCAGCGCGCAGACCACCAGCAGCAGTTGCAGGCCGTCGAAGAAGTCCGGTGGCGCCTGCGGATCGCGCGCTGACACGGAGTAGAGCACCAGTCCGAGCACCAACACCAGCAACAGATCGAAACTGATCAGCACCTCGCGCTGAACGTCGATCGCGCTGCCCGTCCACAGCATGGTACCGAGAAAGACCAGCAGCAGAAGGGTGAACAACGGCGTGAAGAGCCGCGTAAGGATTGGCGCCATGTTCTCGATGACACTTTGCTTCGCCTCCACCAGCCACGAGCCTACGATGACCGCTCCCGCGGCGCCGCACGGCACGATCCAGAGCCCAGCCAGCCAGCCGGCGTCGAGTCCGATTGCTTTGAACATTATCAGGGTGAATGCGGTGAACACGCCGCCGCCGAGCGCGATCAGCACGTAGTAGATGGCGAGCTCGCCGGTGTACCGCACGAAGTCCATACGGCCACTGCCGCCGAACCAGCGGCTGCGCACGTACGCAAAGCCGACCACCAGCCAGAGGGCGATCGGTAGTTGGAAGCCGGTCAATATCTCCGTACGGCCGTTCGGGACGGACGGACTTGCGCATCCGCTCGTTGTCTTCTTCATTGTCGCTGGATTTGCACTGCTGGTCCTGGGCATCTGGCTCGCACGCCCGGTTCCCGAAGTGATACCCGAGCGTACGCTTTTGCTCGGCTGCTTCACCGGGCTGGCGGGGTTTCTGATCGGCAACTGGATCGGCGTGCGCCTGCTGGCGATCGGATGATCGCAGCTGGCATCGCCTCGGTCGCGCGATGATGAGCGCAACACCGCATCATTAAAGTTGCATCATCCATCTGCGTAAATGGAACATTTACCAAAATTCATAAATT
>CAYWSH010000162.1:0-8552 GCA_964460655.1 uncultured Terriglobales bacterium
GGCTATGTGGTCGTTCAAGGTTACGGCATGACGGAGACGACGTCGCTGGTCAGCGTCCAGCATCCGTTCAAGCTGGGCCGGCGCTCCATCGGCAAGGTCCTTCCCGGGCGCGAGATGAAGCTCGACCCGGCCACGGGCGAGATCCTGGTGCGCGGCGAAAGCATCGCGGGTGCGTATTGGCAAGGCAAAGAGCTGAAACCGGTCGCCGACGAAGGCGGCTGGCTGCGTACCGGCGACCTCGGCGAAATGGACCCCGAGGGCAATCTCTATTTCAAAGGCCGCAAGAAGAGCGTCATCGTCACGTCGGCGGGCCTGAACATCTATCCCGAAGACTTGGAAGCGGCGCTGAAGCGGCAGCCCGGGGTGCGCGACGCCGCCGTCGTCGCGTTCGCGCAGGGCGGCAACGCGGAGCCGTGCGCTGCATTGCTGCTGCGATCCGGCGCATCGGCGGACGATGCTGTGCGCGGTGCGAATCGCCAGCTCGCTGATTTCCAAAGCATCCGTCGCTGGTTCATCTGGCCTGATGAAGACTTCCCGCGCACCGCGACACAAAAGCCGCGCACCAACCTGATCGAGCAGGCGGCGGCAAGGCACTTTGGCGGCGTGAGCGCCGGCGTTGCGGTGACCGGCGGTGGCCTCGCCGAGATCATCGCGCGCCTCACGCGCCGGCCCACGCAGCTCACTCCGGACAAGACGCTGGAGGACCTCGGCCTGAGCTCGCTCGACCGCATCGAGCTGATGGCCGCACTCGAGGAGCGCTATCAAGTGCAGCTCGATGAAGGCACGTTCTCTGCGGCAACGACGGTCGCGGACGTCGAAGTCATGCTGCATGCTTCCAACTCAGTGGTCGAGTCAGGGCAGGCCCCTTCTCCCGTCGCAGACCGGGAAATGCCGGGCGGTGCGCCCAACTATTCCTACCCTCGCTGGCCGCAGCGCTGGCCCATCACCTGGTTGCGCACGGCTGCGTACTGGCTGCTGACGTGGCCATATCTGATGCTCTTCGGCCGGCCGCGCATCACTGGTGCTGACCACCTGCGTAGCGCGCGTGGTCCCTTGCTCATCGTCTGCAATCACGTCACCCAGATCGACATCGGCTACGTGATGCAGGCATTGCCGCCGCGCTATCGGACGCGGCTCGCCGTTGCGATGCAGGGCGAGATGCTACGCGCCATGCGCTACCCGGCGCACGACCGCGGGTTCTTCCGCCGCTTGCTCGACATCCTCGATTACTACCTCGTCATTGCCTTCTTCAACGCCTTCCCGCTGCCCCAGCGCTCCGGCTTCCGCCAGAGTTTCTCCTTCGCCGGCAAGAGTGCCGACCGCGGCTACAGCATCGTGGTATTTCCCGAAGGCGCGCGCACGCAGTCAGGCGAGGTCACGGCCTTTCGCAGCGGAGTCGGATTGCTTGCTCAGCGGCTGGGACTTCCCGTCGTGCCGATGCGGATCCACGGCCTGTTCGAGCTGAAGCTTGCGCAGAAGCACTACGCACCACCGGGAACGATCCGCGTGAACGTGGGCGAGATCGTGCGCTACGACGCCGGTACGAGCGCCGACGAGATCGCTGCCGACCTCGAGCGGCGCGTGCGTGCGCTCTAACCACCGGGTCCACTAACTGCGCTCGTCACCCAGGAAAACGAAATACGAGCTCGCCCACAGCGCCGTGGGGATGGTGCCGCGCGACCGCGCCGTAATGACGACGTTGAACTCGTCGTCGGTCGGCGTGAGGTTGTCCACCGCCGAGTCTCCGGCTTGCGGCTCGACCAGCGCCAAGTGTTGCAGGAACCCGAGCAGGTCGGTCGAGCGATGTCCCTGCGCGAGGAAACTGAGTTGGGTGTTCTCGGTCGCAAAGTGCCAAGCCAACGACGCCGCCAGCGCCACGCCGCGCTCGTAAGCCTCAGCGCCGACGGCCGATGGCGCGGGATTGTCGAACACGATGCGCAGCCGCCGCTCATCCTCGCGCGTGAACTCACGCACCTTGAGAGATTGTGACTTCGCACTCGCCTTCCAGTCCACGTGGCGCGCTGAATCGCCCGGCAGGTGCTCACGTATGCGGTACAGATCGTGCCCACGGCCGGCGACGAAGACCTCGAACTCGCCGGTCAACATCGGCAGGATCTCGAGCAGCTCGTCGGTTGCCTCCACCGACGGGAAGACGATGATCTCGCGGTGCAGCGGTGCGCGGCGCGTCTTCACCAGGAACGAGAATGGGAAGCGCGTCGAGACGCCCAGCGTGTCCTGCTGATAGCGGCCGCGGCGCGCGAAGCGCAGCTCCACGTCCGCGGTCCCCGTCGCTGCCGCGGGCACGTACGCGAAATACACCGGCGCGGCCAGGATGGGTCGCCCTGCTGGCGCCGGCAGCACCTTGCGCAGCGCCCAGTCGGGCCACCGCACCCACTGCTGGCCCGGTGGCTTGTCGCTGGGGAAGGTGAACACGGCCCGCTCCCAGCGCCACTGCGCCTTGCTGCGGCGGACTCTCGGTGGCACTAACGAAACGGAGAATGCCGGAGTCCAACGCCGCAGGTTACGCAAACGGAATCGCCCCATCACGGCCTTGCCGGCGAAGACCTGTGCCGGGAGTGTCGCTTCCGCTTGCAGACCGCGTAGCATCGCGGCCGACGCCGCCCCCGAGACCACGATCGCCGCGATCATCGCCGAAACGATGATGAACAGCAGGTTGTTGCCCGTGTTCAGCGCTGCGATCACGATGATCAGGATGACGCCGAGATAAACGACGCCCTCGGTCGTCACGTCGTAGTCGAAGGCGTCGCGCACCCGCGCCACGATGACCCGCCGCGCCAGATAGGGCACCGTCGCCAGCCCAACGCCCCCGGCCAGAAGCAGCGCCAGCGACGCCAGCAGCGCCGTCATGAACACGTTGCCGGCCAGCCGGAATGAGGTCGAGAGGATGGCACCGCCGAAGGCGAGCGTGAGCCCGGCAAGCGCGACGAAGAAGCGTATCCACGCACCGCGATCGATCTGGCCAAGAACGGATTGGATCGTCGGACGCGTCGCCATCAGAAACCTACGAAAACCGGCTCGGGCTGGAGCATGATGCCAAACGCATCGTGCACGCGCCGCTGGATCTCATCCTTCAGTGCGATGACCTCGGCGGCGGTCGCGCCGCCACGATTCACGATCGCCAGCGCGTGCTTGTGCGAGATGCCGACGTTCCCGCGCACATAACCCTTCTGCAGCCCGCTTTTTTCGACCAGCCACGCCGCTGGAACTTTGATCCCTTCACCCGTCGTAAAACGCGGCGGCGCGGGCAGGCCTTTGGTCGCCGCCAGGCCTTCCAGCCCTTTGTAGCCAGGCTCGCTGATGAGGGGGTTCTTGAAGAACGACCCGGCACTACGTGCGTCGTCATCGCCCGGAACGATCAGCATGGCTTTGCTGTGGCGGATCTGGCGGACCGCATCACTCGTTGCGGCCAGAGTCGGCGCGTCGTGACCGGCAAAGTGCTTCTTCAGATCGCCATATTCGATGCGTGGAGCGCCGCCAGGCTCGAGCGCGAACGTCACCTGCAGAATGATGTATCGTCCGCGTGCCACCGTATTGAAGACGCTCGTGCGATACGAAAAGCCGCAAGCTTCAGGGCAGAGCGACCGTTGTTGCCCGTCTTGCAGGTCGAGCACCTGCACTTCCGTGATCGTCTCGGCAACCTCCTGACCGTACGCGCCGACGTTCTGCACCGGCGTTCCGCCGACGAATCCCGGGATACCGCTCAGGCACTCCACACCCGCGCAGTCCTGCAGGACTGCGGTCGCGACAAAATCATCCCACACGGCGCCGGCTCCGGCAGTGAACTCGCGCTTCCCTGCTTGGTTCAATGACGTCGCGACATCGATGCCGGGGACGCTCACACGCAACACCATGCCGGGCCAGCCGGCGTCAGCGACGACCAGATTGCTGCCGCCGCCGAGCACGAAGAGCGGCAGTTGCTGCTCGTGGGCGTGCGCGACCGCCGCGCGCACGTCGGCTGCGCTGCGCGCCTCCGCAAACCAGCGCGCTGCACCGCCTACGCCCAGCGTGGTCAACGGCGCTAGCGGGACGTTCTGGCGGAACTCCACACCACAAATCTACAGGGAGGATGTCAGGATGGGAGGCATTTTCTAGATGTTCTTGGCGGCAGGCTGCCACACCCGCAGCGAATGCGTCTTCATGATGAGCCAAACGTCGCCGCCCGGCGCCAGACGCAGCGCATCGCGTGCCCCCGGGCTGATATGGACCTCGAACGTCGCGCCGCACTCGACGCGCACGTTGACCGTGACGTCCACCTGCCGCAGCTCCGTGATGCGACCACGCAGCACGTTGCGGGCGCTGATGTCGCGCGGCTCGCTCGTGGCCAGCAGGATATCGCCCGCGCGCACGCCCACGCGCACGGAGGTGCCTGCACTGCGCGTAAGTGGGACTTCCAGGTTCGGCCCGGCTGCGGCGACCCGGCAGGTCATCGTGCCGGTCGCAGCATGACGCTCGATAACGTCGGCGTCGAAGATGTTCTCGTACCCGGTAAGGCGTGCCACGGTCTCGTACGCTGGAGCGCCCAGGGCATCATCCGGCGTTCCTTGTGCCACGATGCGACCGTTCTCCAGCACCAGGACTCGCTCCGCCAGTGCGAACACCTCTTCCCGGTTGTGCGTTACGTAGATGATCGGCACGCTCCGGCGCTCGTTCCACGCCCGCAGGTCACGCAGGATCAGCGAACGGATCGGCGTATCGAGGCCGGAAAGCGGCTCATCGAGCAACACCACGCGCGGCTCGGTGACCAGCGACCGTGCCAGCGCCACCCGCTGGCGCTCGCCCCCGGAAAGCTGGTGTGGACGCCGCTGCAGGCAGGCGGCCACACGAAATGCCTCCGCGATCTCGCGCACTCTCCGTGCGCGCTCCTGCGGATCGCGGTGCGCCATGCCATACGCGATGTTCTGTTCCGCTGTCAGGTGCGGGAAAAGCGCGAGGTCCTGGAACAGGTATCCGATCCGGCGGCGGGCGGGCGACAGGTTATGCCCTGATGCGTCGAACCAAGCCTCGTCATCCAGCGCGATCCGGCCTGCGGCGGGCGTGCGGAGCCCGGCGATGCAGTCGAGTAGCGTCGTCTTGCCCGAGCCGGATGCGCCGAAGAGCACGGTGAAGCCGGGACGAAAATCTGCTTCGATCTGGAGGCGGAAGCCGCCGGAGAGCGCGCACGTCAGGTTGGTGCGCAGCGTGCTCATCGCGGGTGCCACATCCAACCACCGCGGCGATTCACACCATACACCAGCGCGAGCACTGCGAACGAGACCACCAGCAGCAACGCCGCCGTTTGGTTGGCCGACGCCAGGTCGAACGCCTGCACGTCGTCGAATATGGCTATCGAGACCGTTCTGGTGACGCCAGGTATGTTCCCGCCGACCATCAGGACCACGCCGAACTCGCCCAGCGTGTGCGCGAAGCTCAGCGCGACTCCCGTCACAACGCCCGGCAGCGCAAGCGGCAGTATGACGCGCTTGAACGTCTCGAAGCGTCCCGCACCGAGCACGGCCGATGCGTCCAGAAGGCGCCGATCCACCGATGCAAAGCTGGCCGCGAACGGCTGCACCGCAAAGGGCAGGCTATACAGGACCGAACCAACCACCAATCCCGAGAACGTGAACGCCAGCGACGCGCCGAACCAACGGGCGATCGGGCCATTCCGTCCGATCAGCAGCAGGACATAAAACCCCAGCACCGTCGGTGGAAGCACAATGGGCAGCGCCACCAGCGCCTCCACCAGGAACTTCCAGCGCGCCCTGGCGAACGCGATCCAGTACGCCACCGGCAGGCCGAGCACCAGCAGCAGGCTTGAGGTAACAGCCGCCAAGCGAACGGAGAGCGACAGGGCCTGCCAGTTCACCGCCCGTCCCCTTTCGGAGGGGCGGCTTTAGGCGGATCCTGGAAGCCGTGGCGGCGCAAGACGGCGCGTCCGGCGTCTCCCGCCACGTATTGCAGGAACTTCCGAGCATCGTCGTTCCCCGCCGCCCGCTTCAGTACGACTGCCGATTGGACCAGAGGCGGATACAGGTCCTGTGGGACCTTCCAGTACTTGCCGGCGTTGGTCATGTCGGGTGACTGCGCCAACGACAACGAGATAAGACCTGCCTGGGCATCGCCGGAGCGCACGAACTGTGCGGTCTGGGCCACGTTCTCGCCCATCACGAGCCGTTCCTTCAGCTTGTCGTAGACTCCGCCTTTCTTCAGCGCTGCTTCGGCCGCCCGGCCATAGGGGGCATGCGCAGGATTTGCGAACGCAAGCTTGCTCACCTTTGCCGAGGTCAGCGCGTCTAACCCGTGGCGCTCGAGGTCGAGGTCTGTCCCGTGGGGCACGAAGACAACAAGTTGACCAACGGCGTAGGGCGTCAGTGAGTCTGCGACCGCGAGTCCTTCTTTGATGGCGCGCTGCGGGTAGTCCGTATCGGCTGAGAAGTAGACATCGAACGGGGCACCCTGTTGGATCTGGGTCAGCAGGTTGCCGGAAGCACCGAAAGTCAGCCTGACCGGAATGCCGGTCTGGCGCTCGAAATCGGCCGCGATCTCGCGTAAGGGGAATGTCAGGTCCGCGGCAGCTGCCACAGTTATCGGTTCTCCGGCCCAAAGATTGGGGCCGGCTAGCAGTAGGAGAAGTAGTACCAACCAGCCGCTGAAGCGCAGTTCAGCTGGTCCACTCCCGCCGCGAAAATAACCGCAACTTCCGCAACGCTTTCCGGGTTTCACTCGTTTGGCCATTTGTGTCAGAATGAGCCCTTTCCAAACGGGCTTTCATCAAATCTAGTGGGGATGCAGCCTTGAAACTTTCGAAAAAGTGGCTGGTCATTATCGGCGCCATTATAGCCGTCGGCTTGTTTGCCGCGTTTGGCCTGAACCGCAAAGCCACGACGCAATACTTCACCCAAGCCGCCACCAAGGGCGACATCCGTGAGGTGGTGGAAGCCACCGGGACGATCAACGCGGTCACGTCCGTCCAGGTAGGTTCGCAGGTCTCCGGCACCATCGACAAGCTGAACGCCGACTTCAACTCGCGCGTCAAGAAGGGCCAGATCATCGCCCAGCTCGATCAGTCGCTCATCCGCGGCGCGTTGTTGCAGGCGCAGGCCGACCTGGAGAACGCCGTCGCCAACGCGGCTGCCGCCAAGGCCAACCTGGAGAAGGCCAAGGCTACGCTGGCGCAGGCCAAGAGCGATTACGACCGCACCAAAGCGCTGGCCGACCAGGGCGTAATGAGCCAGCAGCAACTCGACGTGGCGAAGGCGAACTACGAGTCGGCAGTCGCCTCCGTGAACGCGGGCCAGGCCTCGATAACCCAGGCGAACGCGCAGGTTTCCCAGCGCCGCGCCGCCGTTTCCGTGCAACAGACGAACCTCGACCACACCATCATCCGCGCTCCTGTAGACGGCACCGTGATCGCGCGCAACATCGACGTCGGCCAGACGGTCGCGGCCTCGTTGCAGGCGCCCACGCTGTTCACGATCGCGCAGGACCTGGCGAAGATGCTGGTCTACACCAAGACGGACGAATCCGACGTGGGCATGATCCGTCCTGACCAGCGCGTCACGTTCAAGGTCGATGCGTTCCCCAAAGACCAGTTCATGGGACACGTGCAGCAGGTCCGCATGAACGCCACGACGGTACAGAACGTCGTCACCTACGACACGATCATCGCCTTCGACAATCCGGACCTGAAACTGTTCCCCGGCATGACGGCGTACGTCACCATTCCCGTGGCGACGGCGCGCGACGCGCTGCGCGTCCCGAATGGCGCACTGCGCTACAAGCCGGATATGCCGGCTGATCAGGTGCAGGCACTGTACAAGAAATTCGGCATCGAGACCGGCGGCGGCCGCGGTGGCCAGCAACAGCGCGCTGGCGGTAATGGCGGCCAAGGGCGCGGCCAGGGCGCTAGCGGCGGACCAGCCGGTGGTCAAGGCGGCGGGCAACGCGCCGGCGGTCAAGGTGGCGGCGGTGGTCGCCTCGGCGGTGGCCAGGGAGGCGAGACGCCGGGGGGCGGCGCTGCGTCCATGCGCGAGCAGCGGCAGGATACGGCCATCATCTGGAAGCGGTTGCCCGATAAGTCGCTCGAGCCGGTGCAGGTCAGGATCGGCATCACGGACCACACCGTCACCGAGGTCGTCCAGGTATTGAAGGGCACCCTGAACGACGGCGACGATCTGATCGTCGGGGCCAGCACCGCGTCGAGCGGCACGCGCGCACCCGGCATGGGTGGTCCGGGCGGGTTTGGCGGCGGCGGTGGAAGGCCGCCGGGGCGCTAACAAGAACAACGTCGTTGGGCGTTGGTCCTTGGTCTTTGGCCGGTCGGCGGATACGCCGCGGTTTGGCCAACGACCACGGACCGCGACCAACGACGATTTTTTTATGGCAACTACAGTCCAACCTGAAGTGACGCGCCTCACGACGGACGCGAACGAAGTCGTCATCCGCGTGGTCGACGTCCACAAGTATTACGACCTGGGCGAGACCAAGGTCCACGCGCTGCGTGGCGTGAGCGCCGAGATCCATAAGGGCGAGTTCGTCGCCATCATGGGCGC
>CAYWSH010000163.1:0-4906 GCA_964460655.1 uncultured Terriglobales bacterium
TGCCCGCAGTGCGGACGCAACATGGTGCTGCGCCACGGCCGTTACGGCGAGTTCACGTCATGCTCCGGCTATCCGGAGTGCAAATACGTCAAGCAGAACTTCATCGGCGTGAAGTGTCCGGAGTGCAAGGAAGGCGACCTGGTCGAGAAGAAAGCGCGCAAGCGCGGCAACACGTTCTACGGCTGCTCGCGCTATCCGAAATGCAAGTTCACTTCAGCGCACAAGCCGATCGCAGAGAAATGCCCGAAGTGCGGCTCGGAATACCTCGTGGAGAAGTATCTGAAATCGGGCAACGTCATCGCCTGCCCGAACTCCGAGTGCGACTACGAACGTCCTGCGCCCGCCCCTGCCGAAGTGGCGTAGGCCGAGGCGCTACGGCCTCCCCTGAATCACCGGGATCGCGCTGAACGGCCCCAGATCATCCTCCAGGGCGATTGCCGCCAACGGCCGGTCGCTGTGCACGCTCAGCGCGCCGATGAAGTTCCCGTTCGGCAGCACCTGCGCGAACTCGGCGTTCAGGCTGATGAGCAGCTGCGAGTTCGGATTCACGTTCTTGTTGCGTGTCGCGAGGACCGTGCCGTTGGGATTCAGCAGGTTCAGCGTGACCGTGGCGGCGCCGCCATTCGCATTCACCATCGCCAGCCCGACCGTACGCCCAACGGGTGTCGCCTGCGTGCCCGGCTCGAGTTCCACCGGCACGGCAAAGTCGGTCAGTTCCGGCGCGTTGTTGAAGCCGATGGTGTTGATCACGCGACGCGCGGTGGCGTTGTCCTGGATCTCGAAGAAGAGGTTCACGCCCAGGCTCGCCGACGCGTCGATGCGCGCCCACTGCACCACGAGATTGCCGAAGCGCTGCGCTTCGGGTGTCGCGATCCGCACCGCGCCGTTCGCCGGGATCACGACGCTGGTCGGCAGGTTGAACGGATTGGTCTGCAGTCCGCTTTGATCGAAGTACGCGAGCTGCACCGTGTTCGACGCGTTCGATTGATTCACCAGCAAAAGCTTCGTCACGTAGCCGGCGCCGCCGTTGTTGCCCGTCACCATGTGCGGCACGATGAGGTGCGTTCCGCTCACCATCGGCGGCGTCGCGAAGAACGGGCCGAGGTCGTCGCCCAGCGCGACCGCATTCACCGGCTGTGGCGCCGTGCCGGTCACCGTGCCGACGAAGTTGCCATTCGGCAACGCCGACTGGAAATCGAAATTCAGCGCGCGCTGCGTATGGCCGTAGGGCGGCAGGTTGATGACGTCGTCCGTGCCGACCTGCGCGCCGGCCGTGTTCCGTAACTTCAACGTCACCGTGTTCTGCGTCGCCGTGGGATTCGATAGCGCCAGCCCGACGGTGCGTCCGACGGGCGCCACTTGCGTCCCCGGCTCGAACTCCACCGGGATGGTGAAGCTGGTCAAGCCGAAATCGTCGTTGAAGCCGACCGTATTGACGATGTTGTTCTGCGGAGAGCCGTCGCCGATCTCGTAGAACAGATTCACGGCGACGCGCGCCTCGGCGCTGATCGACGCCCAGCTTGTCACGCAGCACGGCCCGTTGCGGTCAGCTTCCGCCGTCGCCACGCGCATCGTCTCGCCCGCGCCGACCCGCCGCGTCACGGAATTCAGTACGGTCCCGCTGTTGTCCACGAAGTTCACGCTGATGTTGTTCGGCGTGCCTGCCATGTTCACGATGGTGAGCTTGGTGACGTAGCCGCCACCGGTCACGATGTGCGGCATGATCGAACCGTAGTTCGATGGCGGCACCGGCGATGACGCCACGAACGACGGCAGCACCTGCACCGTGCCGCCATCGTTGTTGGTCGCCGTCACCAGGATCCATATCTCCTGCCCCGGCGTCGCGGTGTACTGCGCCTTGGGTGCTATGAACACCGGCGGCCCGCCGGCGCGTGTGGGCGCGATGCTGCCCTCCGCGCACCCCACCTGCGTCAGCGACCCGGGACTTCCCGTCCACAGCGAAAGCAGCGTCTGGTAATTGCTGCCGGCCAGGTCGATGGTCGCCGTGCCGGCCGTCGGCACGGTGTACTTCAGCCACACGCCTTTCGCGGTGCTCTGCGAGCCGCACGAGGGCGTCATGGTCGCGACCGGCGCGGAGCTGCTGCTCGCGGATGTCTGTGTGCGCGAATCCACCGCCGGAGGAGCGGTGACCGGGGACTCCGTTGCCGCACCCGCTATCAGAAAGCTCAGCGCATTCGATGTGCCGCCTCCGGGCGCGGGATTCGTCACCGTCACGCTACGGGCGCCGACGGCGGCGAGGTCGGGCGCCGTCAGTTGCATCACCAGCGTGGTCGAATCGGTGAACGTGGTCGTCCGCGGGCTGCCGTTGAAAGAGGCCTGCGCCAAAGGCGCAAAGCCGCAGCCTGCGAGCGTGACGTTCGCTGTGTTCGTTGCCACCACCGTGCCCGCAGGCGAGAGCGACGACAAGGTCGGCACGGCGTTGTTGATCGAGATGCGCCGCACCACGTAACCGAAGTCGTCGGCAAAATAGACCAAGCCCGCGGAGTCGACTGCCAGCGCGATAGGATCTGAACCCTGCGCCACGGTCGAGATGATGCCGCCGGTATCCACTCGTCGTACGCGGTGGTTGCCATCGGCGATGTACACGTTGCCCGCGCTGTCGAGAGCGACATCCTTCGGATCGCCCATCTGTGCCAGCGTCGCCTGTCCGCCATCACCGCTGAAACCAAAGCTGCCAGTGCCGGCAAACGTGGTGATGATGCCGGTGCTCGCATTCACCTTGCGCACGTGCCCATTCGACGTGTCGGCGATGTAGATGTTGCCGGCACTGTCTACGCGCACACCTTCCACCGAGTTGATCTGCGCTGCAGTCGCCAGCCCGCCATCGCCGGAAAAGCCCACGGTCCCGTTGCCCGCCACCGTGCTGATTATCTGGTTACTGGCGTTGATCTTGCGGATGCGGTTCCCACAAAAGTCTGCGACGTAAATGTTGCCGGCGCTGTCGAGCGCGAGCGCCGACGTGTTACAGAATTGCGCGCTCGTCGCCGGGCCGCCGTCGCCCAGCGAGCTGCCGCCGCCCGCGATCGTCGTGATCACCCCCGTACTCGCATTCACCTTGCGCACCATGTTCCCGGCGGCGATGTAGAGGTTGCCGTTGGCATCCAGATCGATGCCGCCCGCGATCAAGGCGGCCGCTGTCGCCGGGCCACCATTCCCGCTGAACCCGTTCGTGCCATTGCCGGCCACGGTGGTGATGATGCCGGTCGTCGCGTTTACTTTGCGCACGCGGTTCGTCCCCGGATCGGCGATGTACAGATTGCCCGCCGTATCGAGCGCGATGGACTGTGGGAACTCCAGCATCGCCGCCGTGGCCGCGCCGCCATCCCCGCTGAAGCCCGACTGGCCATTGCCCGCCACCAGCGTCCCCATGCGCAGCGGATCACCACAACCCACGCGGTCGCCCGCAAAACTCATGGTTCCACCGTCCGGGCCATGCACGGTCACGGTCAAGTGGCTGCCTTGCAGGTTTACGCTGCCGGGAAATGTGCCCTCGTGCGTTGTTCCCGTGCCCGACAAGAAAGTGCCGGTACCGTTGAATGTGCCGGTTATCGATGTCGTGCTATCGGTGTACGTAAGGTTCGAGCCGTTGATCTGCGCGGTGTAGGTGCCGGTCGCTGCGATCGCGCCGTTCTGGTCCTCATATTCCGCGTTCAGCACGAGCGCGGTGCTCGAGTGCGATATGTGGACGAACCCGCTTCCCAATTGCCCATGCGGCCCCGTGCCCGTACCGAAATAGTCACCGGTGAGCGCGCCGCTGCCGGACACGGTCCGGGCCACACGGCCCGGTGTACCCGACGCGCGTCGCCTGCGCAACGCGATCTCCACCTGCCCGCGACGCGAGTGGCTCACCCGACTGTCCGTGCGCTGCCGCTGCACGTTCCCACTGGCGATCACGCGCTCGGCGGCATTCTGTGCCCCGAACAACACTCGCACCGTGTCGGCGCGGAAAGTCTCGCCCGGCCGCCGGCCTTCGACGCCGTCGAGCCGCGCCACCAGCGGCTCCTGGGTCAAGACCGCGCGCCGTGCTTTGATCTCCGCGCCCGCCAGACGCTTGTCCGCGTTGAAGTCGGCCACCAGCCGAATGCCACTCCGGAGCGTCAGGCTGTTGTCTTTGAGGTTGTAGCGCACGCCGCGTGCGGTACCGTGCGCCTCCGGCAAGCGCAGCTCGATGGCAGAATCCGTCGCCGCGACGCCGGTCTTCAAGTCGAACAGCAAACTGCGCGTCGTGATCAGCACCGCGTGCGGATCTGCCATGTGAGCCGACGTCGGCGCCACATGCGCCCGCGCCGAGCCCTCGAGCTCCATGCGAACTTCACCGTCGGCTCGCACCGTATTCGCCTGCGGGTCATATAAGAAGCTGTCGCCATAGACGTGGTCGCGATGCCCGCCACGGCCGTAGAACTCGATTGCGACGTGCCGCAACTCGGCGACTTCGCCGGGCCGCGCCTGCCGACTCTCGGCAGCATGCACCGTGAACAGCGTCCGCCCGCCGACAGACTTGGAGAATTCGAAGCCACGTTGCTCGACGCCGCGGTCCGCGCCCCGTACAGTCGGACCCGGGTGCGGCGCCGCACTGCGCCGCACGGCGATGCTCGTACTCAGGAGAAGAGCGAGAAGCGCAAGCACCGCAACGGCAAACAGCTTGCGCAAGCGGCGTAACCACCGGTTCATGGGCCGCCCCCGGGCCAGATTCTTGGTATGCGAGCGCAGCGTACTTCGCGTCCCTGAAGGTGTCAACGCCGCCGCACAATCCCGCGTGACCGGCGTCACCGCGCGCCTTGTTACCCAACCCGTATCGTGACCACACAACCTGGAAGGATTGCAGGCTCCGGTACGGCACCTCAACCCCAATACCCCACCCTCCGTACCGGGGCCTGCATTTTCT
>CAYWSH010000163.1:5006-8474 GCA_964460655.1 uncultured Terriglobales bacterium
GGCATGGCCCTGATCTTCGCCGACAACGAGAACCTTGCCGGCGACGCCATCTGGGGCTTCCACCAGGGCGAGAACTTCTACTACCTGACGGGCTGGGCCGAGCCCGGCGCGGCCATCCTGATCATCGGCCCCAGCCCTGCGCAACCGGCGACCGGCGGCCTGCCGCCCCGTCCCGAACAGCCCTACACCGAGATCCTCTTCCTCCCCATGCGCAACAAAGTGCAGGAGCGCTGGACCGGGCCCAAGCTCGGCCCCGAGGATCCGCAGGCCAAGAGCGTCACCGGCTTCGACGTGGTGGAGCCGCTCACCAGCCTGCCGCGAACGCTCGTCGAATGGGAGTGGCCGGTACGCCTCTACATGGAGCTGCCGCGCGGCAACACGCCGCCGCCCGCCGCCGAGATGCTGCGCTCCCTCATCGGACTGAACACCTTCCCCGCCGGCGTAAACCCGCAGGACATCCGCCCATTGCTCGGCGAGTTGCGTAAGGTGAAAGACAAGGGCGAGATCGAGTTGATCCGCAAAGCCACCGACGCGAGCGTCGCCGGCCACCTTGCCGCCGAGCGTGCCGCCAAGCCCGGTACGACCGAGCGCGAACTCGCTTCGCTGATCCAGTATGAGTTCCAGCGGCGCGGCTGCGAACGCCCAGCCTACGCGCCCATCGTCGGCTCCGGCTTCAACGGCACCGTGCTGCACTACAGCCAGAACTCAGGCCCGGTGCAAAACGGCGACCTCATCGTGCTCGACGTCGGCGGCGAATACTCCTTCTACGCCACCGACGTCACACGCACGCTGCCCGCGAACGGCAAGTTCACTGCGCGCCAGCGTGAGATCTACAACATCGTGCTCGGCGCCCAGCAGGCCGCTATCGACGCATTCGTAGCGGGCAAGTCGACGCTCAACCGCACCTCGCCGAACTCGCTCGACAAGGTCGCGCGTGACTACATCAACACCCATGGCAAAGACCTGAAGGGTGAAGCGCTCGGCCAGTACTTCATCCACGGCCTCGGCCACTTCGTCGGCCTGAACGTGCACGATCCCGGCGACAACTCTCAGCCCTTGGGCCCCGGCATGGTCTTCACGCTCGAGCCCGGTATCTACATCCCCGATGAGAAACTCGGCGTCCGCATCGAAGACACATTCCTCGTCGGCGACGACGGCAAACTGATCAACCTCAGCGGGCGTTTGCCGCGCACGGCGGAAGACGTGGAGCGCGCCCTGGCGGCAAGGTAAACGCCGACGCTAGAAGCTAGCAGCAAGGAGCTAGTAGCCAACTTGCGTATCCTGTACATTGTTCTTCTGGTGTGTATGGTGGCGGTGATCGGCGTCGCCACCGCTCTCTACTGGCGCGTACGCCATCACGTGCGGCGCACAGATGCGCAGCCCGACGAGACCACGCTCCATCTCCGGAAGCATCAGGCAGAAAAGCAGAAACGGCCATGAGTATGTCTACCCAAGTCACTCCCGAGTTGCGCGAGATCACGGTCGCGCACAGTCCCGATTCCGACGACGCTTTCATGTTCTACGGCCTCGCCACCAACAAGGTGCGCGTTACCGGCCTCAAGTTCACGCACAAGCTCTGCGATATCGAGACGCTCAATCACCAGGCGCGGAGCGGCGTTTACGACCTCACGGCCATCTCGTTCCACGCGTATCCGTATATCGCGGAGAAGTACGCGCTGCTCGGCTGCGGCGGCAGCGTGGGCGAGGGCTACGGCCCCATGATCATCTCGCCGCGCGCGCTGACGCACCGTGACGTCAAGCAGAAAAAGATCGCCGTGCCCGGCACGCTCACGACCGCGTTCCTCGTGCTGAAACTGTTCGCGCCTGACATCGAGACCGAAGTCGTGCCGTTCGACCAGATCATCACGCAGGTATTGGAAGGAAAGTTCGATGCGGGCCTCATCATCCACGAGGGCCAGCTCACGTTCGCACGTTCCGGCCTGCACAAGATCGTCGACCTCGGCGCCTGGTGGCGCAAGCAGACCGGTTTGCCTTTGCCTCTGGGCGGCAACGCCATCAAGCGCGATCTGGGCGCGGAGACGATAGCCAGCGTTTCGGGTGCGCTGAAGGAATCCATCCAGTACGGGCTCGACCATCGCGAACCGGCGCTCGCCTACGCCATGCAGTTCGCGCGCGACCTCGACACGTCGTCCGCCGACAAGTTCGTCGGCATGTATGTGAACGAGCGCACGCTCGACTACGGCGAAGACGGCCGCGCCGCCATCCGCCGCCTGCTCGAGATGGGACACACCGCCGGCGTCATCCCGCACGAGCCGAATGTGGATTTCGTAGGTTAAAGTGCGCTTGCCGGCCCGCGCCTCTTCGCCAGCTGCCCGCCGATGATGATGCCGATGGCGACCGCTGCCTCCGCCGAGAGCCTTTCATACTCGAAGCCCACGGCGTCGTTGATGCAATAGCGCGTCTTCGCTTCCACCGGCTCTTCGATCTCATGCGCGGCGTCGTGAAGCACCAATCGATAGTTCTTGCCGCGCTGGAACTTCTGGTGCGTCGAGATCATCATGCCGCCGTGTCCGAGCACGACGACCGCGCCCATGTCCTTGCCGCGCGGCGTCATGATGCGCACATTCGCCTCGATAGGAATGTCCACACGCTCGAACTTGCGCTCATCCTTCTTCTTCATGCTGGCCTCCCGACGCTGACGCGTAGCCTACCAACTCGGGCTCGAATAGCCAATAACCAACAGCCAATAACGAATGGTTCACTTCACCGTTTCCGCGAATGAGAACACTGGATCGATGTCCACTGGAATGTCCTTCACGCCGGCGAAGGCCGCAGCTAGATCCGGGGGGATGAAGTCGTATTTCTTGAACCACGCCTCGGCGCGCGCGCGGTCGCCTGTAGCTTCCTGTTCGAGCAATTCCTTCGCCAGCGCTGCGACCGCCGGTGACATTTTCTCGACGTCCACGAAATACTTCCCGCTAGCGTCGCGTACGATGGCCTGTTGTTCGCTCAGATAGTTGAACTCCATCATCTCGGCCTTGCCGTGCGCCTCCGCAATACCGAACCGCACCGTGCGGAAGATACCCGCTACGTGCGAGATGTAGATCTCCGGCAGCCGCTCCTTCGGGAAAGCGTTGTGGTCCACGAGCCACTTCAGGCCGAACAAGCCGACGATGTCGGCCTTTGCCTCTTCCAGCCCGCTGAATGCCGGCCCGATCGCCTCGCGGATGTCGACTTGCTTGCCATCTTTGCGCGCGAATGCCGGCCCCAGACCGTGCGAAATCTCGTGCATCAGCGTGCCCGCCATGTAGCCTTCGCCGGTGGCATGCGGCGCCTGGTCAGTGCGCATCAGCCGCCGCGCAATCGGCAAGATCACGTAGTTCACGCGGGCATCCATGAAGTTCTTGAAGAATATCTTTTTCGAGCCCTTTTCTTGATGGACGCGGGGATCGTTCGGCAGATTGTCGGCCACGGCCTGGTATCCATGACGCAGGTCGCCGACCCGGA
>CAYWSH010000164.1:0-8270 GCA_964460655.1 uncultured Terriglobales bacterium
CCCGCCGGCTCCGTCGGCGTGCTTGAGGGCTTGACTCTGAAGGAATTGGTCTCGCGTCTTGCAGCCGTTCTTGTTGAAGGAGTCAAGCGCAGGCCGTTCTTCGTCGCACGAGCCGAGCCGTAGAGAGTGACGAGGAGGGCAATCCACCATCTCGCACGGCACTTCATATTCGTTGAGGGAGCGGACGCTTGGTTTCTTTCGACAAGGCATACCCGTCGTTTTCGCCAAGTCCGACATCGTATTTGGGTCAAACTCACACTATGCGGAATATGCGAGATTCTTCAATTCTAGTGAACCATCTGGCCCTGTCGGTCCTCAACTGAGTTCAGACCTCTGCAAAGGATATGAACATTTCGTTACATATCTTCACGAAACGCGTCATTTCCACGACGCGCTCCTAGCGCCCGCACTCTTTGAGCAGTTCCTAATGCGCAATGAGGTTGCACTTTGCGTTATGCAGATATTGGCTCGCCTCCGACCCGGGGTGCAACGTATTCCAATCGACTGGGGGCATCCTAGCGTTGCGGGCGATCCAAACATTCAGGCCCTCAAACGACACGTTGATGATTGCGAAATGAAGTATTTCGCCAGATACGGCGATTCAACGAATGATGCGGTTATCGCTGGTCGTCAAGTCACCTTCGATAATCTGATTGAGGCAGATGCATTGCTGATGGAGTTGCTCCATCTACATGCGGTACACGGTCTTCAGGCAATGCATGATTACTACCAGTACGCGGTTGCCCACTTGGACCCCTTGTACACAACTGTGATGAACATTGTCGTGCCGCTTTTTAAAGACGTAACTTCGGCTCTGATGGCTCTGTATGTCGCTCTTCCGTGGTGTTTGTACGCGCGGGACCCGGCGGTTGAGCGCCTCCGTCGCGTGGTCGATTTGTGTTCAACTAACCCGTCCTCGATTTATCGAATGTGCAATGACAACTCGATTCGCTTGCTCTTTTCGGAGGAGCCGCGCCTTGAGCAAAGAATCGAATCGGCCGGCGTTGTCACGCAGGACGGTCTTGTTAGGCTCACGCTACCTGAAGGATCAGACGGCGCATTTCTCAGCGGGCTTTTCGACTTTCACAAGACGATATATTGGTGCCGAAAGCAACTCATTCAAAAATATATTGGCGAATGGCGATTTAGGTTGCCGGAATATCTCAACCGTATGCATGAGCTTCCAATCGCCCCAGTATTGTTTCTGCCGGAAGAACATCTGTCTGGACAGGGAGAGGCAATTCGCGAAAGCGACCTACGACAGCGAGGGATTCCATACTATGTCATTGCTGCTTATCCCGACGATACACAGGGAATGATCGTCGTCGCAGGACTGACGAGTTTTCGCGATCTGACGCCATCGGTTCGCCTAGACGTGGCTGACACGCAATTGGTGAATGCATTTTGTTATCAAGCAGCCTTCGAGGGGCGAACGTCTATGTATGGGTCGATTGTCGACGAAATGTATTTGAAAGTCCTTGAGGGGATGTCGTTTCAGTGACAAAGCCCGCAGTGCTTCCCACGACCACTGCTGGCAGCAACGTTTCCGCGCCACGCCCGCATTGCCCCAGGGTGTAGCACTTTTCCCCGCCGTATAAGCCTATCCCAAGTGCGGTTTGACGTACCCGGCGTATCACGCTAAAATCATTGAGTTTGCCTGTACCTTCGTGCTCCGTCCGGGAGCCCCTGCTGGGGAAAAGACGCAGGGAACGAACTCAGAAGAGTGCAAGCGCGTGACTTTTGGCCCGCCGAGCGCGGGCAATTTGGAGGCACTATGTACGCGGTCATCCGCGCCGGGGGGAAGCAGTATCGCGTGGCCCCGGGAGACGTCATCCGCGTGGAGCGGACGCCGGCCAGCGACGGCCAGGTAGAGTTCAGCGACATCCTCGCCGTTTCGGCGAATGCCGGCGAGATCGCGCGCCCCAACGGCGGCGGCGCCAAGGTCGTGGGCGAGGTGATGGAAGAAGGCCGCGGCGACAAGATCCTGGTCTTCCACTACAAGCGCAAGAAGCAATACAAGAAGCTGCGCGGACATCGCCAGGACTTCACCGCGGTGCGCATCACCGAGATCGCCTTCGACGGCAAGCGCTTCACCGCGCCTGAGTTGCCGAAGCGCGAACCGAAGCCGAAGCAGGCGGAGCCGGCTGCAGCGGAGACGCACGCAGCCGCGGCCGCACCGGCGAAGGGTCGGGGCGTGCACAAGGCAGCGGCGAAAGCCAAGGCGACCGCCAAAGCGGAAGCCAAGAAGGCGAAGCCGGCGGCGCATCATGCCGCTCCGGCGAAGAAGGCTGCCGCGAAGAAAGGCGGCGCGCACAAGGCCGCCGCGAAGAAGAGCACCGGTAAGGGTAAAAAGAAGTAGCGAGTACCGAGTACTGAGTACCGAGAAGAAACGGCCGGGGCTGAAAGCTGACGGCTGATAGCTGAGAGCAGATCCATGGCACATAAAAAAGGACTAGGCAGTTCACGGAACGGCCGCGATTCGAACGCGCAGCGGCTGGGCGTCAAGGCATTCGGCGGGCAGTTGGTGCCCGGCGGGTCGATCATCGTGCGGCAGCGCGGCACGCGCATCAAGCCGGGCTTGAACGTCGGCCGCGGCAAAGATGACACGTTGTTTGCGAAAGTCACCGGAACTATCAAGTTCACTGACAAGGGCTCGAGCGGACGGTTCGTCTCGATCGTGCCGGAGCCGGCGAAGGCGTAACACCTTTTCGCCGCAGATCAACGCAGATCAACGCGGATTAGAATCTAGGGCGCAGCGATGCGCCCTTAGTTATTTCGGTCTTGATCTGCGTTCATCAGCGTTCATCTGCGGCAAGATTCAATCGTGTTTATCGACGAAGCCAAAATCCGCATCAAGGCCGGCGACGGCGGCAACGGTATCGTTGCCTTCCGGCGGGAGAAGTTCGTGCCGCGCGGCGGGCCGAGCGGCGGCGATGGCGGGCGCGGCGGCGACATCGTGATGGAATCGAGCGAGCGCCACAACACGCTCGTGCACTTCCGCTTCAATCCCGAATACAAAGCCGAGCGCGGACGCCACGGCGAAGGCTCGAACTGCACGGGACGCGAGGGCGTGAGCATCACGCTGAAGGTGCCGGTCGGGACGATCGTCTACGACGAAGAGACCGGCGAAAAGGTCCACGATTTCAGCGGGCCGGATGAGCGCATCATTGTTGCGCGCGGCGGACGGGGCGGGCGCGGCAACCAGCACTTTGCGACCTCGACGCATCAAGCCCCGCGCGAATCCGAACCCGGACGCCCCGGCGAAGAGCGGCACCTGCGGCTGGAGTTGAAGCTGCTCGCCGACGTTGGTCTCGTGGGCTATCCGAATGTCGGGAAGAGCACGTTGATCTCGCGCATCTCGGCAGCGCGGCCGAAGATCGCGGACTATCCCTTCACCACGCTCGAGCCGAACCTCGGTGTGGTCTCTATCGGCGCGGTCACCGACCCGCAGCACTTCAGCTTCGTCGTTGCCGATATTCCCGGGCTGATCGAGGGCGCGCACGAAGGCGCCGGGCTCGGGGTTCAGTTCCTGCGGCACATCGAGCGCACGCGTCTGCTCGTGCATCTGGTCGACGTCAGCGACGCGAGTGGCCGTCCTGATCCCGTACACGATTTCGAAATCATCATGAACGAGCTGGCAAGCTTCGGCGCGGGCCTCGAAGACAAGCCGATGCTCGTAGTAGCGTCGAAGATCGATGCGGCGCAGAGCACGGTTGCCACCAAGAAGACGCGGACGAGGGCGTCCGCGCCACGCGAGCCGGCCAAGCTCGCCGCTCTGCGCAAATTCGCGAAGAAGAAGAAACTCGAATTTCACGCCATCTCGGCGGTCACCGGCGAGGGCGTGGACGAGCTGAAGTACGCGATGGCGAAGGCGGTACGTCAGTTGCCGCGCGACACCGCCACCGAGCACAAGCCCCGCCGCCGGCGCGTCAGCTAGCGCTGACCGCCGCCTCCGCCCTCCGCAGCATTTCGTTCTGTTTCCGCAGGCGCTCGTGGATGAAGTACAAGAGCACGCCGCACACGGTGCCCTGCACGAGCAGCCCAAGCCAGGCTGAGCCAAGCCAGTCAGTCTTCCACGGATCGAAGATCCGTCCCGGAGTCAGCAGGTTGACCAACGGCCAGGACGTCGTCGCGCCCGCGAGCGAGCCGATCATGATCGCGACCGCGCAGTAGTAGAGCGCTAGCCAGAGAACACCTTTCGTGGTGGCGTTCTTCACGCGCGTCAGATGGCAGTACTGGATGAACAGCGTGTCGCGCACCGCGAAGACGAGCGCGGTCCCCAGGTTCAATGCGGCCATGCCGAGCGGCCAGTGCTGCATGTCGGGCTCAGTGCGCGCGGGCAGCGCATACGCCCACAGGAAGAGGTAGAACGCCGCCGCCGCCATGCTCTGCCACGGCCACTGCGGCGCGTCGGGATGGAACCATGAGGCGACACCCTGCGCGCGCCGCGACCAGACCTTCAGGCGTTCGCGGTTCACGATGGTCGTCAGGCCGACCATGTAAAGCAGGAAAAGGTTGACGCCCACGACGAGCGCGGTGAAATCAGTCGCTTTGCTGATGCCGACGCCATAACCGTAGCCGACGCGATTCAGCGCGTCGCGGTCCATCGGGACGAAGAAGGCGAACATCAGGAAGTTCACATACACACTGAAGCCGACGGCGAGCGTGCGCGAGAACGGCTGCACGTCTTCGAGTTCGCGCTTGATGTTACGCACCACGATCGCCGCGAACCACGCCGTGAGCGACCAATACAGCAGCAGCGTGCAGACAAGATGAGCGATGGGCACGCCGAAGATTTGCGGAACGATGACCGTGCTCCCGGCACGCAAGTCGAACAATTCAGCGAACGCCGGTATGGGCGAGAGAGCGCTGACGCCGGGGAACGAAACCGAGGCGATCATCGTCCAGAGTGTTGTCCAATAGAGGAAGAAGAACAGCACCACGCTGGCGCCGGCACTGGATTTTTCCATCTGCACCGACATCGCAAGACCAGCGACCGCCAGCAACACGGCCAGGCTGGCGGCGATGAGGTAGGCGAAGAGTAACTTGTCCAGGCGGATGCCGCCGAGCATGCCCGCGGCCAACGCGATGGGCAGCGAGCACAGGACCGCGAACCAGCTGAGGATGGCAACGCCGAACGTACGGCCTACGAGCAATTCGAAGCCGCTGAGGCGCGTGGTGCGGACAAAGTCGTAGGTCTTCAGCGTGCGCTCGCTGGCGATGGATTGCGACGCCGCCAGCAGGTTCCATAACGCGAGCAGCAGGACCTGGACTGAGAAGGTGGCGATGAAAAGCGTCTTCCAGAAATCCTTGTCGGTCTTCTGCTGGCTGCCGTAGTCGCTGATGGCGAAGAGCAGCAGCAGGACTAGGGTGACGGCGGCCACCGTGATGGCGCGTGTCGGGCGGAGTTCGGCGCGGGCATAGCGCACGAACTCGGGATTGCGCCATAGGTTCACTACATGACCTCGTTGTGCGAGATGTTGAGGTAGAGCTCTTCCACCGTCTGCTTGATCTCACCGAACTGCGTGACCAGCACGCCCGCCTGCACCAGCGCGGCGAGCGTGCGTGCCAGCGCGGCGTTGTCACCCGAGAAAGCGAATTCCGTGTGCCCGATCTGCGGCTTCGTGATGGAGACTCCCGGTACCGCCGCGAGCGCAGCGGCGGGATCGGCGCCGCTGCTCAGCCAGTCCACCGCCACGATGCGTTGTGGCGCGGCTTGTGCGGCGATGGCTTCGATGCGTCCCTGGCGCAACATCTGGCCGCGTTCCATCACGCCGATCGAGGTGCAGAAATCCTCGAGGTCGGGCAGGATGTGCGACGAGACGACGACCGTCGTGCCGGCATCGCGCAATGCCTTCAGCATTTGCTTGAGTTCGAGGCGCGCCTTGGGGTCGAGTCCCGAGGCCGGTTCGTCCAGCAACAACACCTTCGGGCGATGCACGACGGCACGCCCAATGCCGAGCCGCTGCTTCATGCCGCGCGAAAGGCCTTTGATCAGCGCGTCGTGCTTCACTTCCAAGCCGACCTGCGCGATGACGTCCCGGATGCGCGGCGCGATGGCCGCATCGGGCATCTTGTAGGCGTGCGCGAAGTAGTCGAGGTACTCCCACACCTTGAGGTCGTCGTAGAGGTTGAAGAAATCGGAGAGATAGCCGATGAACGCCTGCGCGCGCTCCGGCTCCGAATGCACGTCCACGCCGTTGACGATCACCCGACCGGAAGTCGGCGGAAGCAGGCCGCACGCCATGCGGATCAAGGTGGTCTTGCCCGCGCCGTTCGGGCCGATCAGGCCGAAGATCTCGCCTTCCGGGATGCTGAACGAGAGGTCGCGGGCGGCGACGACCTCGTCGTACTCCTTGCGCAGGCGGTCGAACTGGATCACGTGCGCAGATTGTAGCCCGGGGAAACGAGCTTGTCGTCGTTTCGGTTAGACTTTTGAGGATGAACGTAGCGCTCTTTGGCGGCACCTTCGATCCCATCCATCGCGGCCACATCACGGTGGCGCGGGCGGCTCGGGAGCGCTTCAAGCTCGACCAGGTGCACTTTGTGCCGGCGGACATTCCGCCGCACAAGCAGGACGTCACGGTCGCCTCGTTCGATCATCGCTATGCGATGGTCGTACTGGCGACACAGGGTGAAAAGACCTTCGTTCCTTCACTCTTGGAAGCGCCGCCACGACATAGCAACCTGCTGGCCTTCCGCGAGGACGACGCAGGGCACACGGCGCCGAATTACACGATCCACACGGTGCGACGACTGAAGCGCGAGTTGCCGAAGAACGCGCGCTTGTTCTTCCTGATCGGAGCTGACGCGTTCCAGGGCATCGCCACGTGGCGGCGTCCCGAGGAGTTGCTGGAAGAGGTCGAGTTCATCGTGGCGTCGCGACCGGGGTACTCCCTGGCCGACGTTGCTGCCGCGCTGCCCGAGTCGCGCCGGCCGCGGCCGGCCGCGCTCAAGGCGTTTGCGCGGCAAAAATCGGCGGACCGCCTCGAGCTTCCCGGCGTCACGCTGCACCTTCTTCCCGAGGTGAATGAAGATGTCTCGGCCACGGCCGTCCGGCGCGCCGTGGAGAGCGGCAAGTCGGTCGAGCGCTATCTCGATCCCGCTGTCGCAGCGTACATCCGCAAAACACACCTTTATGCAGAACGACGGATGCCGGCGGAGCGAAGCTTGCGGGCCACCCCGCTGTCGAAGCCGGTCAAGCCGGCGAAGGTAAAGGCCAAGCGGCGCTAAAAGAGCCGCTTGCAAGTTTCCCAGCGAGACCACACACTTGAGTTCAATGCCGAAAGCTCGAATCTCCTCCAGCACACCAGCCGGCGAGACCCGCGCGGCCGTTCTGCAAGCCATGCTGGCGTGCGAAGCCAAAAAGGCCGACGATGTGGCCGTGTTGCAGCTCGCGCCGAACAGTGGCGCCTTCACCGATTATTTCGTGCTCGCCAGCGGCGGCAATCCGCGGCAGGTCCAGGCCATTGCCGATGAAGTCGAGCTACAGCTCCAGGCGGCGGGCTCGCGCCCCGTCAGCATCGAGGGCTACAAGCAGGCGGAGTGGGTGCTGCTCGACTACGTGGACTTCGTGGTCCACGTGTTCTCGGAGAGCGCGCGCCGGTATTACGACCTGGAGCGGTTGTGGAAATCGGCGGAGCGGATAGACGCCGCCGAGCTGCGGTCGCCGCGGGCGAAAGCCGCTGCCGAGGCGCGTAAGGCTGCGCCCGTGCGGCGTGCTGCTAGACCTTCGACGCGGGCCATGACGAAGCGCGGCGAGACGCCGGCGAAACGTCGCGGTGCGGCGCCACGCAAGCGCGCGCCGGCGAAGCCGCGCAAGCGGAAGTAATGAAGCTCAGCGTCGCCTGGATCGGCAGATCGAAAGACGCGGCTTACGCCGCCCTCACCGCCGAATATGTGAAGCGCATCGCCCGCTATTCACCGCTCGAACAACATGAGCTGAAGTCGGAAGCGGCGCTGTTGGAACTGGCGGCGAAGCAGCGCGCCACGCTCGTCATCCTCGACGCGGGCGGCAAGCAGCTCAGTTCGGAACAGCTTGCCGGGTTCGTGAAGCAACACCAGGAGCGCGCGACGCAACGACTGCTCTTTGCCCTCGGTCCCGCCGATGGTTGGGGCGACGCCGCGCGGCAGCGTGCGGCGTTCACCTTGTCACTCGGGAAGATGACGCTGGCGCACGAACTGGCGCGCGTCGTGTTGCTGGAGCAGCTCTACCGTGCGTTCACCATCCTTGCCGGGCATCCCTACCACAGCGGCCATTAGTCAGCCGG
>CAYWSH010000165.1:0-8128 GCA_964460655.1 uncultured Terriglobales bacterium
CGTCGATGAAGATGATGCACGGCGCGTTCTTCTTGCCCTGCTCGAACAGGTCGCGCACGCGGCTTGCGCCCACGCCCACGAACATCTCGACGAAGTCCGAACCGGAGATGCTGAAGAACGGTACGTTCGCTTCGCCCGCTACGGCGCGCGCCAGCAACGTCTTGCCCGTGCCCGGAGGTCCAACGAGCAGCACGCCCTTGGGGATGCGCCCGCCGAGCTTTTGGAACTTCTGCGCCTCGCGCAGGAACTCGATGATCTCGCGCAGTTCTTCCTTGGCTTCATCCACGCCGGCCACGTCCTTGAACGTGACCTTCTTCTGCTGCATGGAGAGCAGGCGCGCGCGGCTCTTACCGAAGCTCAGCGCCTTGTTCCCGCCGGTCTGCATCTGGCGGATCATGAAGAACCACAGCGCGGCCAGCAGCAGCAGGGGCGCCAGCGTGCCGATCCACGCCGCCCAATTGCCCGTCTGGACGTCCTTCACCGTGATGTTGACGCCCTTGTCGCGCAGCAGCTTGATGTAGTCGGTATAGTTCGGCGGCACGGTGGTGTAGAAACCGCCCTTGTCGTTGCCCTTGAACTTGCCACGCACATCCGTGCCGTTGATGGTCACTTCGTTGATGTAGCCCTGGTCCACGTTCGCCATGAACTCAGTGAACGTGATGGAGCGCTCCTTGGCGCCCTGGCTCCCCACGCGCACCACCTGCCACAGCAGGATCACCGAAGCAATGATGACCAGCCAGAACACTACCGTTTTCAACGTCGAATTCACTTGATTCCCCTCTACCCTTACCGCCGCGCCCGTCGCGCGACGCCTTGCCTGACCACACTACCGCAACTGATTAGATGCGCTCGCCCGCCATTGGATAGTCAATCTTCTCCGTGGCGTCACGGTGCGCCGGCCGACTGTTTCTGTACGGTCGCCACGTACGGCAGGTTCCGTCCTGCCAACGGCGACCCGAGCCCGTAGCCCACCAAGTGATCGTCACCCACGAGGAAACCGAAGAAATCCGGTTGCAGCGAGACGCGCCGCGCCGACTGCTTATCCAGAAGCGCCACCAGCTTCACCGAAGCCGCGCCGCGCGCCGCCAGGTTCCGCATCAGGAAGTCGGCCGTGATGCCCGACTGGATGACGCACTCCACCAGCAGCACATGCTCGCCCTTCACCGCGATCTCGGGGCTGAAAAAGATCTCCATCGCCGTGCCGGTGGATTTGTTCAATTCCGTGAACTTCGGCTTCACGAACTGGCAGATCACCGGGACATCGAGCGCGCGCACCAGGTCAGCCATGAACATGAACGCGTTGTCCAGGACGCAGACCGCATGCAATGTCTTGCCCTGATACGCTTCGCTGATCTGCCGGGCCAGCTCCTGCACACGCTTCTGCAACTGGTCGGTGCCGATCAGCACCGTCGCGTCCGACGCGCTCTGCACCGCGTGGCTCATCCCCAAGTGCGCCCATTATACCCGCGTCGGCTGCGGTTTTTCGGCACTTCCGGCCAGCGGCGCACGATTTTTCCGGCGCGGGATCGCGCCGTAAGGCGCCCGACTTAACACTTTTTCAGCCGGATGATTCTCCCTTCGCCTGCGGCGCCACGAAGCGCAACTGGCCGCCCTCGATCACCGCCCGCCATCCGCGTGGCAGAACGGCCAACTCCGCCTTCCCTTTCGCCGTCGCGAACTCGCGCACCGCCTCGACATGCTGAAAGTCGAGCGCCAGCCGCGCCGCGTCGGCCAGCCGGCGCACCAATCTTCGCTGCATCGCCACCGGCTGCGCACGCAGCAGATTCACCGGTAGAGACGCAGCTGGCTGCGTCTCTGTTTCTTTAGACACCAGCGCGCCGATCTGTTCCTCCCAAAAAACTTCTTCTGCCGCCGCGATCTCTGCCGTGTCGCACAGTGCGCGCACCGCCGCCGGATTGAAGTCGCGCTCCAACAACGGCATGAGCTCATGACGCACCCGGTTCCGCAGAAACTTCGGGTCGCGGTTCGTCGCATCTTCTCGCCACGGCTGTCCGATACTGCGCAGGTAGGCTTCGATCGCGGCGCGACGCACACCGAGCAGCGGCCGGATGATCTGTTTCCTCCCTTCCCCCCTTCCTCCCTGTAGATGTTGCGACGTTCGCGTGGCGTGAATGCCCGCCAGCCCGCGAGTTCCCGCGCCGCGGATCAGTCGTAGCAGCACCGTCTCCGCCTGGTCGTCTGCCGTGTGACCCGTGGCGACCCGGTCCACCTTCCCTTCCTGCAGCCGGGCGAAGAACTGGTAGCGCAGTTGACGACCGGCGGCTTCAAGCGAGAGTTCTTGCGCACGCGCGATCACCGCCGCATCTTGGGATGTGGCGTGCAATTCCACACCATGCGTCGCCGCGAGTTCGGCGACAAATGCCGCATCCGCGTCGGCCTCCGCTCCGCGCAGCCGATGGTTCAAGTGCACGACGCTCAGCACCACACCCAACTCGCCGCGCAATTCCAGCAGCACGCGCAACAGCGCTACCGAATCGGCACCGCCCGACACGGCGATGCCGATGCGATCGCCGGCCGCGACCAACCTGTTTCGGCGAATGCAAGCGAGCACATGTTGCGGGAGCGTCTGATCCACGGGCTTATGCTACGCCGCGGCGCCACGCGGACGCTGCTTGCGGAAGATGACGCGCACTTCATCGCGCCAACGCTCATCAATGGCAACAAAAACCCAGTCGACTTCGGGAGCGAAGTAACGCAGGAGCGTTTCCGTGGCGGGATGTACGCGCAGTGCCGGCGCGACCAGCAGCAGGAGAGGCGGCTCGAGCGAAAGGTCGCGACCGTTAAAGTAGCCGAGCCGCTGGAACTCGCCGCGCTCATGGTGCCACTTCACGCGGATCCAGTAGTCGAGTCCCTGCAACGGCAGGTGCAGGTCTTCGTCGGCTTTCAATTCGACCACCACGAGCCGGCCGGTGTGCGTTGCCGCCAGCACATCCACTACGCCGCGGTCAGCGGCACTGAACGCCGGCACCTGCGCATAGACCTGGGTCGCGTCGAGCGTGGCATCGAGCGCGCTGACATCGCGCACCAGCAGCGATTCCAGCCAGCGCTCCGGCGCCGCGCGCCACAGCGGATGCGTGCGCGCGCCGCCGGCATGCCTCGCCGTGAGCAAACGGCGCGCCAGCGCGGCGAACGTAGCTTCGTTGTCCGCGGCGAGCACGCTCTCGGCCGCGCCGAGCCCGAAGACGATCTCTTCGCCGGACCGCAAGCCTTGCGCCTCCGGCGCAAGCCGTGCGTGGGCGAACTCCAGACCATGCACACGAAAGCTGACATCGCCTGCCGACACCACGACGACCTCGGCCGCGGGCGCAACGCCGCGCACACGCGCGATCGACCCCGCGAAGCGTTCGCGCGCCGCGGCTTCATCGGGACAGCGCAGCAGCCGCGTCGCGATGTTGCCGGTGTCCGAGCAGTCGAGTTCCTCCACGGCAGCGTCGCGCTCGGCGACCTCGAAGAGCCGCCACTTCGCCGCCGCACGATCCAGATACGCCATCCGTTGCCGCACAACGTCGGCTGTTCCACGTGGAACAAAAAGCGCAAGTCCTTCCACGTAAGCGCGATCGGCAAACTGTTGCCGGCAATGGTCGAGCCACAGGATGTCGGTGGCCACGCTGGCATCGATCATCGCCTGCGTCTCACCGGCGCTCGTTCCCACCACGGCGACCGCGCTCTGCCCGCGCCGTAACAGACCGCGGGTGTGTGCCGGCCCGAAGGAACGTTCCAGGTCCGTCCCACTGGTGAGCTTCTCTACGTGCCAGCCGCTGAACTCGTGCGCCAGCACTTGCGCCAGCAGGCGCTGATACGCCGCTCGCGCCGCACGCCGTGCGCTGGGCGTGCGGTAGTCGCCCGTGGCACAGATCTCCATGCGCGAAGGCTTTGGCTGGCCGAAGCGCTGCACGGTCAGGAGGAACGCGTCGCGTTTCGCCTCGGCCGCGAGCACGCGCCGCACCGTGTTGCGCTCCTCCGACCAAAAATGCAGCAGGCATTTGCCGTGGTCCGCTGCGATGGAGTAGTGCGCCGTCGCGAGATCGAAGAGCACTGCGCCGTTCTCGACAACGACGGCCGCGCGCGCGTCGGCCAGGAGGTCCTCGATCATCCGCGGCAGGGTTTGGCCAAGCGGTTCCGGCATAAGGGCGCGCATTGTATTTTAGCCTTGCGCAGCATAGTTCTTTGTGTTACAAAGTCACCTTATGTCTCGCCGCTTCGATGCCGCTCTCTTCGCGGGCGCGGTCGCCCTGGGCATCGCGTGCTTCGCGGTGGGCTTCCGCCTGACGTCGGAGGTCACGATCGTGCTCGCCGCCCTGCTGCTCGCCGGTGGCGTCATCGCCTGCGCGCGCGGGCAGAAACCGTGGTTGTGGGGTCTCGGCCTCGGGCTGGGCACACGTATCTCCGACCTCATGCCGGCCGCCAGCATCCTGCACGAGCCACGGCTATCAGCGGCGCATGTTGCGAAGGAAGGCGCTTCCCGCCCCTTGCCGTTGCCGTTCGGACTCACGGGAAATCGCGCCGCGGAGTGGCTCGTGATGTCACTCATCATCATGGCCTTTCCCCTGCTCGGCGCGATGCTGGGCTGGACGCTGCGCAAAGTGATGTCGCTCGCCGCGCGCGCGTACTGATCGTGTCACACGCGCCTCACGAGGAGTCGCGAGACCTGCGGAAAGATAGGGCGCGGCAAGAACAAAAGTAATCGTCCCTCAGCCCGCCGACCCGCCGGCGACATGGGATAATGCAGGCGGTTGCAATGCTGCATGCTACGCGCTGGCAGCATCCAATCTCTGGCCGATGGAAAAGACCCGCTTCTTCTTCGATCGCTACGGGCTCACGGAACACGACCTGCAGACCTATCTCTCGGCCGCGCTCGCGGCCGGCGGCGACTACGCGGACCTCTACTTCGAGCACCTGACCTCGACTGGTATCACCATCGATGAATCGCTGGTCAAATCGGCGACGCAGGGCATTTCTGCGGGCTGCGGCGTGCGCGTGATCTCCGGTGACCGCACCGGCTACGCGTACACCGACGACCTCGCGCCCGAGAAGATCTTGCATGCCGCCCGCACGGCGGCGCTGATCGCCAGCGGTCCCGCCAAGACCCCCGTGGTGAGCCTGCAAGAGGACGTCCGGCGCGCGAACCTTTATCCGGTGCCGATGAGCGCAAGCGCGGCAGAACTCCAACCGAAGCTGGACCTGGTGTTCCGCGCGGACCAGGCGGCGCGCGACTACGATCCGCGCATCGCGCAGGTGCGCGCCTCGTTCGCGGATGAAGTCCGGCGCATCCTCGTGGTCGGTAGCGATGGCACGCTCGCGGAAGACATCCAGCCGCTGGGTCGCGTCAATGTGTTCTGCATCGCGCGGCAGAATGGCAACTCGGCGCGCGGCAGCGCCGGTGGCGGCGGCCGCGTGGCCGTCGATTTCTTCCAGACCGAAAAGACACCCGAACACTTCGCGCAGGAAGCGGCACGGCAGGCCATCATCCAGCTCGACGCGCGCGAAGCACCGGCCGGCGAGATGGAGGTCGTGCTCGGCCCCGGCTGGCCGGGGATCCTGCTGCATGAGGCGATCGGTCACGGCCTGGAAGCCGACTTCAATCGCAAGAAGACTTCGGCATTTGCCGGGCTGCTGGGCAAGCGCGTAGCGAGCCCGAAGTGCACGGTAGTCGACAACGGCACGCTGCCCTCGCGCCGCGGTTCACTGAACATCACGGACGAAGGCACCGCGACACAGAACACCGTGCTCATCGAAAAAGGCATCCTGAAGGGCTACATGAGCGACAAGCTCTCGGCGCGCCTGATGGGCATGCACGACACCGGCAACGGGCGGCGCGAGTCGTATGAGCACATCCCCATGCCGCGCATGACGAACACGTACATGCTCGCCGGTGAAGACGACCCGCAGGACATCCTGCGCTCGGTGAAGTACGGGATGTACGCGGTGAACTTCGGCGGCGGGCAGGTGGACATCACCAACGGCAAGTTCGTGTTCTCGGCGTCGGAGGCCTACCTGATCGAGAACGGCCAGATCACCGCGCCGCTGAAGAACGCGTCGCTCGTCGGCAACGGGCCCGACGTGCTGACGCGTGTTTCCATGGTCGGCAACGACCTGCAGCTCGACGAAGGCGTGGGCACCTGCGGCAAAGAAGGACAGAGCGTGCCCGTGGGCGTCGGAATACCGACCCTGAAGGTGGACCGCATCACCGTGGGTGGGACAGGCAGCTAGAAAAGCTTTGCCACGGATTTCACAGATCAGCACAGATTTGGATCGATCTGTGACCATCCGTGAGATCTGTGGCTGATGTTTTTATGACTGAATTACGAGAGATCGCTACATCACTCGTCTCCCGCGCCATGCAGGCGGGCGCGACGGGCGCCGACGCCATCGTGAGCGAAGGCAGCGAATTCTCGACCGTCGTGCGTCTCGGCGAAGTCGAGACGCTGAAGGAAGCCGGCTCGCGCGCGGCCGGCGTGCGCGTGTTTTTTGGACAGCGCGCGGGCTCCACCTACAGCACCGATTTTTCCCGCGACGGCCTGCAGCAGATGCTCGACGGCGCGCTCGCGCTGGCGCGCGTCACCAGCGAAGACCCGCATGCCGGCCTGCCACGCGCGGAGCAGTTCGGCGCGATCGCCGGCGACCTCGATCTGTATCACGACGACGTTTATTCCCTGCCGGGGAGTGAGCGCATCGTCTGGGCCAGGCGCGCGGAACGCGCGGCCATGGACACCGACGCGCGCATCAACAACTCCGAAGGCGGCGGCTTCGACGCCGCGACCGGCCACACCGTGCTGGCCAACTCGCACGGCTTCGTCGGCGAATATCGGCGCTCGTTCTGCTCGGTGATGGCCATTCCCGTAGCGCAGAGCGACGAGGGCGCGATGCAGCGCGACTTCTGGTCGAGCGTGTCGCGTTCGCTGAAGAAGCTGGAGTCGCCGGAAGATGTCGGCAAGCGGGCGGCCCAGCGCACCCTGCGCCGCCTGGGCGCGCGCAAAGTCAAGACCGCGCGCGTGCCGGTGGTCTTCGACCCGCTGGTGGCGCGCAGCCTGCTCGAACACATTTTCGAGGCGGTGAACGGCGACTCGATCTACCGCGGCGCGTCATTCCTTGCCGGAAAACTCGGCGAGAAAGTCGCGGGCGAGAATGTCACCGTGGTCGACGATGGAACACTGCCGGGGTTGTTCGGGACTTCGCCCTTTGACGATGAAGGCGTCCCGACGCGGCGCACCGTGGTGATCGAACGCGGAGTGTTGCGATCGTACCTGTTGAACACCTACGTCGCGCGCAAGCTGAGTCTGGAGACCACAGGCAACGCGTCGCGCGGCATCACCGGCAATCCCGGCATCGGCTGTGGCAATTTCTTTCTTGAGCCCGGCAAACACACGGAGAAAGAGATCATCGCCGACGTGAAGGAAGGTCTCTACGTCACCGATTTCCTCGGCTTCGGCGTGAACCTGGTGACCGGCGACTTCTCGCGCGGGGCGAGCGGCATCTGGATCCAGAACGGCGAGCTCACGTTCCCGGTGGAAGAGATCACGGTGGCGGGAAACCTCGGCGACATGATCAACAACATCGCCGAGATCGGGAGTGAGCTGGAGTTCCGCGGCTCGGTGGCGGCGCCGGCGGTGAGGATCGAAGGGTTGACGGTGGCGGGGGAGTAGCTACTTCCCTGCCAATTCCCTTCGCACTGCTTCGTTCACCACTTTGCCGTCCACACGTGCGCCGCTCTGCGCAAAACGCGCCATCACGGTCTTCATCACCGTGCCGGTGTCTTTGGCCGTCGGTGAACCCATCTCGGCGATGACGGCGCGCACGGTCGCATCGATCTCCTCGGCGCCGACCGCTTTCGGCATGTAGGTCTCGATGAGCGTGATCTCGGCCTGCTCTTTGTCGACCAGGTCCTGGCGGCCGGACTTGATCATCAGGTAGGCAAGCTCCGACGGGACACCGTGGCGGTCGACGAAGTAAGGCACTCGCCGGCCGGGGAAATCATGGTTGTGTGGGAAGCGGCCGGTGGTCCAGTAGCGGTGTAGCAGGCGGATATCCTCGGCCCGGTTGGCGGACTGAGCGGAGGAAAGCCCCGTGAGGTCCTTACCGGATAGTTCCAGTTCCACCCGCGATAGAC
>CAYWSH010000166.1:0-8068 GCA_964460655.1 uncultured Terriglobales bacterium
ACCCCATCCTCGATTGGGCCATCGCCCAGGCACCCTAACGATTCGTTATTGGTTATTTGCTATTGGCTATTCCAAACCCTTTGAGATGTCATCCTGAGACCTTCCTTCGGCCGAAGGATCTACGGGTTCGGTTTTGTCTGTCATCCTGAGGCCTTCTTTTGGCCGAAGGATCTACGGGTTTGATTCTCGGGGAAAGAAGTAATAAAAACCCCGCTCATCCTGAGCGAGTCGGAACGAAGTGACGGCGAAGTCGAAGGACCCCACGAACTCTCGCCGGACCCGAGCCGTCCATACCTCTTTCAACCAAAGACTGCGGTTTTCAAATGACTCAATGACCCGCTGACTCAATCACTCAATGTTTTTGATGTCATCCTGAGGCCCGCCTTTGGCCGAAGGATCTACGGGTTTGACCTTCAATTCCGCAATGTGGTCTTAAGGCGTCATCCTGAGGCCTGCTCTTGGCCGAAGGATCTACGGGTTTGTTTCCCGGGAAAAGAAGTAATAAAACGCCCGCTCATCCTGAGCGAGTCCGCCGCGGCGGACGAGTCGAAGGACCCCACGAACTCTCGCCGGACCCGAGCCGTCCATACCTCTTTCAACCAAAGACTGCGGTTTTCAAATGACTCAATGACCCGCTGACTCAATCACTCAATGTTCTTGATGCCATCCTGAAGCCATCTTTTTGGCCGAAGGATCTACGGGTTTGGTTTTCCGTCATCCAGCCCGAAGGGCGGTATTTGTTTGAGCCCACGGCGTAAGCCGCGGGTTAATGCCGGAGGCGCCAAAATAATGGTGGCGGCGGTTGGACTCGAACCAACGACCTACGGATTATGAGACCGTCGCTCTAACCACCTGAGCTACACCGCCATGCGTGGGTCAATACAGCAGAAAGCGCGCATCGACGCGCGCTTCCCCTGATTCTATAGCAAAAGTAGCCGCTTCACATCAACAGCCTGACTGCATCCGGCACCACGCTGAACCGTGCCGGCAGTGTGCCCAGCACTTCCCCGTCAGCCTGCACGTAGATACGCCGCGCGCGATCGGCTCGCCAGCCGGTGGTGCTCTTCGGTGGTCCCGTAAGTACACGCGCTTGCATCTCGGTCGCCGACGCGAAGTCGAGCCCCCGCACGCGCGCCTGCCGTCGCACCGTCGCTCCGATGGAGTGGACCAGCACCGGCCAGCGTCCTGGCCCATGGAAGATGACGAGCCGCATGTCGTCATGCAGCAGCGACGCTCCCGGCGCCAGCCGGCTGATCAGCCCACCAAAATCCGCGATGCGTGCCGCCATCACCTGAGCCACCACGTGCTCATGTTCGCCCTTCGCGTCGCGCCACGTGCACGCGAATGGCACGAAATCGTGCTGCGCGAACAGCTTGATGGCGTGCGCGTAGTACGCGGCTTTTCCGTACCGTGCCTTCTGGTCGGTGGCGAGCCCGTACAGCATCTCGGCATCCGCTCCCACACCCGCGCTGATGATCCAGTAGCGAGCCCGGGTCGCCGGCTGTCCGCACTCCACCCGCCCCACCGCGATGCGTCGCGGCGTCGCGCGCAGCAGCCACCGCGCTGCCGCTTTCGGCTGACGCGGCATCCGCAGCTCCGCCGCCAATCCATTGCCCGTTCCCAATGGGATCACGCCGAGCGCGGCGTTCACCTTTTCCTCCACCATCCCCTGCATGACCTCGTGCACCGTGCCGTCACCGCCACACGCGATGATCGCATCGCATCCCGCCGCGATCGCCGCCAGCGCCTGCTCGCTCGCCGCTCCCGCCGCACGCGTCGGCACCAGCTCGACGTCAACGTTCGCCGAACGGAACTCTCCCGCCGCCGCTTCGACAGCCTCCCGTCGCCCCTTGCGCGACAACCCCGCCGCCGGATTGAAGATCAACGCGACTTTCTTGAATGCCGCCACAGGTCACACAGACTCTCACGGATAAACCAGCTTGGGTAGAGACGTAGCTTGCTACGTCTCCCTGCGCGCGCTCGGCAACCCTGCTCAACTCCGCTCATCCTGAGCGAGCACGCACGCGTAGCGGGCGCGCGCAGTCGAAGGACCCCTTCCACGTTTAATGACCCAATGACCCGCTGACTCAATCACTCAATGCTGTCGACGTCATCCTGAGGCCCGACTTTGGCCGAAGGATCTACGGTTTTGCTTCTCGGGAAAAAAAGATAAGAATCCCGCTCATCCTGAGCGTGCACGCACGCGTAGCGGGCGCGCGCAGTCGAAGGACCCCGCGCAGGTCAGCTCTCCAAATGCCGTCAGTAGCTCTCTTTAGCCGCAAAAAGCCGCGGCTGCGTTCTTCTTGACCTGCGTTGATCTGCGGCAAAGAAGTGTTTCCTTCGGAGGGGCACGGCTTCAGCCGTGCCGTGAAGACAGCCAATGAGGTCGGAGCGCGACTCAGGCGAGCGAGAGCGAGCCGTAGGGAGCGCGTACTCGCCTTTTATAATCCCCTGCGATGCCGCCCAAGCCCGAGCGCCGCGTTGCCGAGCTACGCGACCTCATCCGCCACCACGAGCACCGCTACTACGTCCTCGACGCTCCCGAGATCTCCGACGCCGAATTCGATCGCCTCATGATCGAACTCCGCGAACTCGAAGCCGCACACCCCGCGCTGCTCGCGCCCGATTCGCCCACCCAACGCGTCGGCGGCAAGCCGCGCGAGGGTTTCGTAAAAGCGCCGCACTCCTCGCCCATGCTTTCGCTCGACAACGCCTACAACGAGGACGAACTCCGTGCCTGGGAGCAGCGCGTCCGCCAACTCGCCGGGCGTGAGGACGTTGACTACGTCTGCGAACTCAAGCTCGACGGCATGTCACTCGCGCTCCGCTACGAAGATGCTTCTCTCTCTCGCGCCATCACTCGCGGCGACGGTGCCATCGGCGAAGACGTCACCGCGAACGTCCGCACCATCCGCTCCGTCCCGCTTTCCGTCGCGCCGTCCGCACGGAAGAAGTCCGGGCTGCCGGCCGCCTTCGAAGTCCGCGGTGAGGTCATCATGCCGCTCAAGTCCTTCGAGCGCATGAATGAAGACCGCGAGCGCCAGCATCTCTCCAAGTTCGCCAACCCGCGGAACGCCGCTGCCGGCGCGGTGCGCGTCCTCGACCCCAGCATCACCGCGCTGCGCCGCCTCGACTACTTCTCCTACATGCTGCTCGGCCCGAACGGCCGCCGCCTGCTCGATCGCCACTCCGACACGCTAAAAGCCTTGTCCAGCGCTGGTTTCAAGGTGAACCCCAATCATCGCCTCGTCCGCGGCGTCGAGGAAGCGCTCGCCTTCATCCGCGAATGGGAAGCCCAGCGCGATTCGCTCCCCTACGAGATCGACGGCATCGTCATCAAGGTGAACAGCGCGCGCCTGCAAGACGAACTCGGCTTCACCGGCCGCGCGCCCCGCTGGGCCATCGCCTACAAGTACGCGGCGCGCTCCGCCACCACGCAGATCGAAGACATCGTCCCGCAGGTCGGCCGCACCGGAAAACTCACGCCCGTCGCGCACCTCAAGCCTGTTCCCATCGGCGGCACCACGGTGTCGCGCGCCACGCTCCACAACATGGACGAGATCGAACGACTCGGTGTCCGCATCGGCGACTTCGTCCTCGTCGAGCGCGGCGGCGACGTGATCCCAAAAGTAGTGAAGGTTGTCGAAGACCGGCAGCATCCCCGCGGCACGCGCGAGTTCCACATGCCGAAGCAGTGTCCGGTCTGCAAAGGCCACGTCGTACGCGCCGAAGGCGAAGCCGACCATCGCTGTGTCAACGCCAACTGTCCCGCGAAGCTGCGCGAATCGCTGCTGCACTGGGCATCGCGCGGCGTGATGAACATCGAAGGCATGGGCGACGCGCTCGTTGACCAGCTCGCCGACCGCGGCCTCGTCAAAGACGTCGCCGATATCTATCGCCTGACGAAAGACCAGTTGCTTTCGCTCGAACGCATGGGCGAGAGATCCGCGCAGAACGTTTTCGACGAGATCAAGGACTCGAAAGAACGCCCGCTCGAGCGCGTCATCTACGGACTTGGCATCCGCTTCGTCGGCGAGCGCACCGCCGAATTGCTCGCCGAACACTTCGGCTCGCTCGACGCCGTCATGAACGCGACCGCGGAAGAGCTCACCGAAGTGAGCGAAGTCGGGCCGCGCGTCTCCGCCGCCATCCGCGAATTCTTCGACGAACCGAAGAACGTCAAACTCGTCCGCGAGCTCGGCGAACTCAAGCTCAGACTCAAGGGACAAAAAAAGCAGCGCGGCGCCCAACTCGCCGGCAAGACCTTCGTCCTCACCGGCACGCTGCCGAATCTGTCACGCGACGAAGCGAAGAAGCTGATCGAGAACGCCGGCGGCAAAGTGACCGGCTCGGTCAGCAAGAAGACGGACTACGTCGTCGCCGGCGCCGACGCCGGCTCCAAACTCGACAAAGCCAAAGAGCTCGGCATCACCGTCATCGACGAAGGCAAGATGCGCGCGCTCGTCGGCTGACCCGTCCAATCTCTAAAAACCGCTCATCCTGAGCGAAGTGAGTCCTGAGCCTGGTCGAAGGACGAACGTAGTCGAAGGCCCCCCTCGACTGTTTGCCGCACGACGCTGTTGTTACATTTCGCCCACCATGGGCCGATTCTTGACAACTGACAATAAAACCCACGGCCTGCGCCGTGGGTCAATTCCTACCAACTAACCACTAACCACTAACCACTGCCAACTGTCCCTAACTCGCCGACTCCATCCTGCCCTGCTCGACCTTCTCCTGGCACTCGATGCAGTACCGCGTCCACGGCACCGCGTCGAGCCGCTTGGCATTGATCTCTTCGCCGCACGAGATGCACTGTCCGAATGCGCCTTCGCGCAGCCGGCTCAACGCGCCCTCGACCATCGAAAGGAGCTGGCGGTCGTTGTTCGACTGATGAAAGAGGAATTCCTTGTTGTACGAGCTCGCCGCGCGGTCGGCGATGTCCTGCGCCGACTCCAGGTCGGCATCGCGGCCGTCCTGCGCGTTGCGATTGGCCGTGCGGCGCAGCTTTTGCTGCCGCTCTTCCAGGATCTTTTTGAAATGTTCCAGCCGCTTCTTTTCCATCGAGACTTCCTCCCGCCCTACGGACCGCGTCAGCAGCGCGGGTGTAAACCGTCAATGATATGCACCGGCGCGGAAAACCGTCAACCGCCCGAAAAACGGTGCCCACATTTGATGCAACACGAAGTCAGTGCGTCGCTCGATTCTGATGACGTCATCCTGCGGCCCGGTCCCGAAGCTTGGGGATGGTCGAAGGGATAGGGGCTTTGGTTCTTTTGTCATCCTGAGGCCTTCCTTTGGCCGAAGGATCTACGGGTTTGGGTTTGGTTCTTTGGTCGTCATCCTGAGGCCTTCCTTTGGCCCGAAGGATCTACGGGTTTGGGTTTGGTTCTTTGGTCGTCATCCTGAGGCCTTCCTTTGGCCGAAGGATCTACGGGTTTGGTCTTCCTGATCCGTGTCGATCCGTGCAAGTCCGTGGTGGGTTTACAAAAAACCCCCGGTTCTCACCGGGGGTCGAAAGAGGCAAAAGGAGGGAAGGAAATCACGGAAGGCGATGCAAGGTGTTCCTCTCGGAACGCAATGATTGGACTCGTTCAAAACCTGGGGGAAGAGGGTGCAACATTGATTTTACGGCCTCTTTTGGTGACATTGCTCGAAGCACTTGCCCCGCCAAAGTCCCGCTCCCCCGCGGCCTCATCGTCACCGACTCTGCTCGCCGCTAACTCGATGGAAGCGCAGCGCCTCGCTCCTGTTTTGCACAAAGGATTCACCGGTGCGCCAAGAAGCGCCACGACCACTGAGTGGTATCCCGATACCACTGCTAGGCAGAACGCTGCCTAGCTTGGCTCCGGTCCTGCTCCTCGATGAGTTTCAACTTGTTGAGCAGTGCCTTGTAGCTGATCTTCAGGATCTTCGCCGCCTGCCGTCGGTTCCAGCGCGTTTGGGCCAGCACCCGCTCAATCGCTTCCCGCTCGGCCAGCATCGCCGCCCGCCGACCGATCTCCAATAGCGACGGCGCGCTATCGGCGCTCAATACGTCACTGGCAAGGCCATCCCCATTCGGCCGCGTTGCGCTCTCCACCGTCGCACGACCGCCGCCCGTCGCGGCTACGCTGCTCGCCACCCCGAACGATGACACGATCGGCTTGTGCGTCGCCAGCTCGCGGATGATCTGCGACTCCTTCCCCACGATCACGTAGCGCTTCACCAGGTTTTCCAGCTCGCGGATATTGCCCGGCCAGTTGTATTCCATCATGCGCGACACCGCGAACTCGCTGAACGCCGCCGGATGCTTCCCGTAATACTCGCTGTACCGCTGCAGGAAATAATCCAGGAATACGGGGATCTCTTCGCGCCGCTCGCGCAGCGGCGGGATGTGGATGGTGATCACATTCAGGCGATAGAACAGGTCTTCGCGGAACAGGCCGTCTTCCACTGCGCGCTCCAGCGGCTTGTTGGTCGCCGCCATCACGCGCACGTCCACCGCGATGTCGCGCTTGCCGCCGAGGCGCGCGAACTCCCCGTCCTGCAGCACGTGCAGCAGCTTCGCCTGCAGCGCGGGATGCATCTCGCTGATCTCGTCCAGGAAGATCGTGCCGTAATTCGCCTGCTCGAATTTGCCCAGCTTCTGCCGGCTGGCGCCGGTGAATGCGCCCGGCTCGTAGCCGAACAGCTCCGATTCCAGCAACTCATGCGGGATCGCCGCGCAGTTCACTTTCACGAACGGCTTCTCGCGCCGCGTCGACTGCTGGTAGATCATCCGCGCCACGACTTCCTTGCCCGTGCCGCTCTCGCCGCGGATCAGCACCGTCGCGTTCGTGTCCGCTACTTTTTCGATCGTGACCTTCACGTCCTCCATCTTCGGCGACGTACCGAACAGGCCCGTGAAGTCGCTCTGCCGCCGCACCTGCTCGCGCAGTTGCGTCACTTCGCTCACCAGCCGTTGCCGGTCGAGCACCTTGGCGATGCGCACCTCGAGTTCTTTGGGTTCGAACGGCTTGCCCAGGTAGTCGTCGGCGCCCAGCTTCGACGCGCGAAAGATCAGTTCGGGATTGTTCTGCGACGACAGCATGATCACCGCAACATCCGGCTTGATCTGCTTCAGCCGCTCCAGCGTCTCCAGCCCGCCCATGCCCGGCATGCCGACGTCGAGCAACACGAGTGCGGGGTCGCTCACGCGAAACAGGCGCAACGCCTCCTCGCCGGACGCGGCGCTGCTCAGCTCAAAATTGCGGCGGGCCAGGTAGGAGCTCAGGAACTTCGCCATGCTCCCATCGTCGTCCACGATCAGCACGCGTGTCTTCTGCGCCACGGTCACGGGGAACTCTCCAAAGGTCGGTCTGCGTGCGCCATCGCGCCGAACGGCAACGCGATAGTAAAAGTTAGAATCTGTCGCCACTCCTGCGGTTGGCCGCCGCCATACCAAGAACCAAGAAAATAACGAGTCTTTGGCCGATTAACTTACTCGCTTTCAGTAGTTTAGGTAAAAACTGCTGACTTCTCTCTGGTTTGAGCGGCATTGTACCGCAATTCCAACTAGTGGCACATGAATATTCACGGGAGTGGATTTGTCATCCTGAAGCCGCTTTGGGCCGAGGCAGGGTTTGGTTCCTCGAGTTCGTCATCCTGAGGCCTTCCTTTGGCGGAAGGATCTACGGGTTTGGTTTTTGGGTTGTCATCCTGAGGCCTTCCTTTGGCCGAAGGATCTACGGGTTTCAGCGCAATTGTCGGAAAGGAACGCGCTGGGTGCCCCACCCTGGCCGGGTTTGCCAGGGTGGGATTCCAAGCGTGAGCCGGCTTTAGCCGGCGACACAAAAAATGGGTGACTCGCTTTCGCGAATCACCCACCGTGTTCTTTCCCAAAAAAACTAGCTGATCTGCCGCAGCTTGCCCGGCATGAAGTGATACGGCGGCCACGGCCCGCTCAACATCAGCTCGCAGCCTTTCAACTGGCGCGTCGCGTTGTTGTAGCGGTTCTGGTATTTCTCGAGGTGCTGGTGGTCGATCAGGTGAGCGATGTCGATCATCATGCCGCCGGAATCCACGCGCTTGCAGCTCACTTCCTCTT
>CAYWSH010000167.1:0-1478 GCA_964460655.1 uncultured Terriglobales bacterium
ATGCGCTCCAGGCGCTCGACCGCCTTCGACCGCATGCTGTATTGCAGGAAGATCTCCGCCTGCAGCATCAGGTCTTCGAGCACGGTGGATTCCGAATCGAGCGACTTGTCTTCCTTCTCCGTCGCCTCTGCCGTCTGCACCACCGACCCGAAACGGTTCGCGATGGCGTTGTAGTGCGCGTTGTCGATCTTGCCGCGCAGCATCTCCAGCCGCTTCTGATGGCCGGGTTCGTAGGGATCGACCTCGGCGGCGCGGTCGAGCGAATCGCCCGCCTTCACGAAATTCCCGGCGGCGTAGTACAGGTCGAACATCTTGATGAGCGTGGCGCAATAATCCTGCTCGCGGTTCGCGGAGTTGAAGACCTCGACGAGATACTCCATGAAGGTGACGCGCGGCGCGTGCCGGTCGGTGATGTCCTTCAGCAAGCTGACGAATTCACGGCGGCGGCCCCGGTGGTTCTCTTTGTCTTCCACCGTGCGCGCCAGGGCGATAGCCTTCGCGTCCTGCTCGACGTCAAGGAGCGCCGCAATGAGCAACGTGGCATCGTCCACGCGGTCGGGATACTTGTCGTACAGCATGCGCACCAGCGGCTCGGCTTCGGTCGGCTTCCCATTCAGCAGCAACGCGCGCGCATACGCTTCGTGCAGGTCGTCATTCGCCTCAGGCCCCAGGGCCGGCTCCTCCAGGACGCGCAACGCATCGGCGGCGCGCTCGGTGTTCAGGTAGATCTTGCCGCAGGCCAGTGCCGCCTCCGCGTTCGTGCTGTCGAGGCCGTAAGCGCGCTCGAAGAGCTGCAAGCCCTCCAGCATGGGCAGCGCCTGCCCAGCGCGCAGGAACGCCTTCGCCGCGTCGACGCGGTCGCCGACCTGTTCCGCCAGCTCGCCCTCCGCCTTCAGCCGCTCGAGGTTCGGGTCAAGCGCCACCAGCCGCTGTAGGGCGTGCAGCGCATCGCGCAAGCGGTTGCCGGCTTTGAAGCCTTGCAGCGAAGCTTCGAAGGCGTCCATGGACTCCTTCTTATTGGTCTTTTCGGCGAACTGGGCGAAGTGGAAGGTCTGGTCGACGGTCGGCTTGCCGTACCGCGCCAGCTTCTTGAAGGTGTTGATGGCCCTGGCGGATTCGCCGCGCTCCGTCTCGTGGTCGAAGAGCTCGCTCAGCAGGCGCGCAGCGTCGCCCGTCCGGTTCAGCGTGACGCAAACGTCGGCCGCCGTCTGCCGCACCGCGTCGTTCTTGGGCTCGATGTCCAGGGCTTGCAGGTATTCGTCAAGGGCGGCATCGAGCTTGCCCTTCTGGACGTACTTTTCAGCCCTTTCGAGGTGCTTGGCGACGTCAGACATGGGGAGGAGCCGAAAACCGCTGGGGGAGCGGACTTTGGCTCGCGTATTGTATGCGCTGCAGCCGCGCCCGGCAATCAGGGAAATGGCCTTACTTTGGTCATGGCCGGTCGCGCATCAGCCCGCCATCAGGTATTGGAAGTAAGT
>CAYWSH010000167.1:1578-8001 GCA_964460655.1 uncultured Terriglobales bacterium
CGAAGATGCGCTCGATCGGATCCGTCGTGCGCGCAAACGCCGGCGCCATCACGTCGCGATAGAGTTGCGCCTGGAAATACGCGAGTCCCGCCAGCAACAGGTCTTCTTTGGTCTTGAAGAAGTAATACAGGCTGCCGCTGTTCACCTCGGCGCGATGCAGAACGTCGGCGAGCGAGGTCGCCTCGTAGCCGCGCGTGGTGAACAGCTCCATCGCAGCTTGCAGCAGCCGTTCCCGCGTGCCGAGGGCGACGGCCTTCGGCGCGGATGCGCCGCTCTTGTCCCCCGTCACGTCCTGCACGACGAAGACAGGGTGCGTAAGTTCAGCCCTAGCTGCCATGCGCCCGATTGTTAGTTAGTCAACCAACTAAGAAAAGTAGACAGCTTGATTCCGGGGATGCGTGAGAAGGTTGACCCGGAGTGATACAACAACCGTTCAATGTCGCAAGACGCCCGCGAATCCGGCCTTCATCGCCAGCTCAGCGCCACGCAGGTCGCTTTGGTCGCGGTCGGCGGCTCCATCGGCACCGGCTTGCTGCTCGGGACCGGCGCTTCCGTGAAGATCGCCGGGCCGGCGGTCATCATCAGCTACCTGATCGGCGCCGCCCTCGCCTTCGCCGTCACCATGGCCTTCGGCGAGCTGGCCAGCCTGCACCCAGCCGCCGGTTCGTTCGGCGTCTACTGCGAGCTTTATCTCAATCGCTGGGCGGGCTTCGTGGCGCGCTGGGGATACTGCATCGCCGTCCTGCTCAGCGTGGGTGGCGACCTGGTGGCGGCCGCGACTTTCATGGGCTTCTGGCTGCCCGCAGTGCCCCGCATGCTCTGGGTCGTCGGCTTCGGCGTCGCCCTGGTAGGTATCAACCTGGCGGAAGTCCGTTCGTTCGCCAACGTCGAAGGCTGGCTCGCCATCGTGAAGGTCCTCGCGATCGGCGGATTCATCGCGCTGGGCATCGCGCTGCTCCTGGCGCATCGGCTGCCGCAGCACTACACCGCCGACGGGGGCTTCTTTCCCCGAGGCGGACTCGCCCCGTTCCTGGCCGTTTCGTTCGCGCTCTACAGCTTCCTTGGCGTGGAGTTCACCGCCGTCAGCTCGGGCGAAGCCAAGTCGGGCGCTGAGATGCCACGCGCCGTGCGGCGCACCTTTGCGCTGCTCTGCCTGGTTTACGTCGGCGGCAGCGCCGTCCTCGTCGGCGTGATGCCGTGGAATGCCGCCGGTCTCGGCGAGAGTCCGTTCGTCGCGGTCCTGCGCTATGCGGGGATCGGCGCAGCGGCCCACATCATGAACGCGGTCGTGCTCACCGCGGCGCTCTCCACCGCGAACGCCGTCATCTATGCTTCGACGCGCCTGCTGTTCTCGCTGGCCCGCGGCGGCCTCGCGCCCGCGGTCCTGGGACGCCTGACCCAGAAGGGTTCGCCGCGCAATGCGCTCTTCGGCTCGACCCTCGGGATCGCCGCTGCCATGGCGCTCGAGCGCTGGATGCCGCAATCGGCGTATCTCTACCTGATCGGTTTTGCGCTTGCCGGGGGGATGTTCGCTTGGCTGGCCGTGCTGGCAGCGCACATCGCCTTCCGCCGCCGCGCGACGGCTGACGAGCTCGCGCGATTGCCGATGCGCGCCCCCGGTGGCGCTATCGCATCAGCCATCGCGCTCATCGGCGTGCTCGCCTCCATACTCGCCACTTGGACGGTGCCGGAATCGCGCGTCACCGTGATCAGCGGCATCGTGCTGGTGGCGGTGCTGTCGGTGGCGTACTTGGCTGTGCCGCGGAAGACCTAACGGCTCCCGGTTCGCTTCAACTCCCGCGGCAGTTCCTCGCGCAGCACCCGGCGCAGCGTGGCTTCCAATGGTTCGCGCTTTGTTCCCATGTACTCCCGCAGCGCCGCATTGATCGATGTCTGATAGCTACCGCCGTTGGCCGCATGGGCGCGCTGCCGGAACCAGTCCAGCAATTCAGTGTCGAGGCGGATGGTGATGCGCGTTTTCCCCGCGCTCTTCAAGACCGCGCCCCGCCTGCCACCGCGGAAATCGTATTGTGCTTTCATCGCTTCCCTCCGTATTCGTCGCGCTCTTGCGCCGTCGCTTGACGCGCCGAAATGAGACGCGGCGTGTCGCCGCGCCACGTGTACACGACAACGAGGATGCGACCGCAAGCATCCATTCCCAGGGTCACCAGACGCTCCTCGTCCTCATCATCATCGCGGATCGTGATCGCATCTTCGTCATACAGGACAGAAGCCGCATCCGCGAAATCGATGCCGTGCCTTCGCAGATTGCTCGCCGCCTTGCGCGGGTCCCATGCGACGTCGTGCACGGTGTAGAGTATGTACGTTTGTACACACTACGTCAAGTCGCCCGCTGCCGCTGTGCGCGCCGAGGCCGGTTGTGATGAAATACCGCCGTGGACGACCTGCTTCGCTGCCGCGCCGAGTTCCCCATCCTCGACCGCACGACGTATCTCATCAGCAATTCACTGGGGGCGATGCCGCGCCAGGTCTACGACGAGATGCAGCGTTACGCCGACACCTGGGCGACACGCGGCGTGCGCGCCTGGGAAGAGCAGTGGTGGCAGCTGGGCGCCGAGCTTGGTGACGACGTCGCGGCGCTGCTCCATGCCCCGCGCGGCTCGGTCAGCATCCTGCCGAACGTGACCACATGCGAAGCGGTGGTCGCGTCGTGCTTCGACTTCAGCGGTCGCCGCAACAAGATCGTCTACGACGACCTGAACTTTCCGTCGGTCATGTATTTCTGGGAGGCGCAGCGCAAGCGCGGCGCGCGCGTCCACATGGTGCCGACCGACGATGGCATCCACGTGCTGCTCGACCGCCTGCTCGCGGCCATCGACGAAGAGACGCTGCTCGTCCCGATATCGCACGTCATCTTCCGCAGCGCGTTCATCCAGGACGTGAAAGCGATCGTGGAACGCGCACACCAGGTCGGTGCGCTCGTCCTGCTCGATTCCTTCCAGGCCCTCGGTACGATCCCGGTGGATGTCGCTGCGCTCGGCGTGGATTTCTGCACCGGCGGCGTTTTGAAGTGGCTGTGTGGCGGCCCCGGCGTTGCGTATCTCTACGTCAAGCCCGAGCTGTCGAAGAAGCTCGAGCCGACGTTCACCGGATGGATGGCGCACCAGCAACCCTTCGCCTTCGAGACCGGCGCCATCCACTACACGGACACGAGCTATCGCTTCATCAACGGCACGCCGACCGTCTCGGCGATGCACGCCGCGCGCCCAGGACTGAAGATCATCCGCGAGGTCGGCGTTGAGCGTATCCGCGAGAAGTCCATCCGCCAGACGGAGCGACTGATCGCACTCGCCGACCAGCGCGGCTGGCGCGTCAACTCGCCGCGCGACTCGGCGCGGCGCGGCGGAACAGTCTCCATCGACATGCCGAACGCGAAAGACGTCTGTGCGGCGCTGCTCGCACGCGACATCCTGGTGGACTACCGCCCGCGCGCCGGTGTGCGCCTCTCGCCGCACTTCTACACTCGCGACGACGAACTCGACATCGCGATGAACGCCGTGGACGAGATCCTGGCCGGCATGGGGGCCGTGGCCCGCTGATGCCCAAGCCCGTTCCTATCGGCAACCGCGCCGAAGTGCAGCACATCGTCGAGCACGAGCACACGCTGGCGAAGTTCGATCCGGAACTCCCGCCTGTCCTCTCGACGCCGGTGATGATCGGTTGGATGGAGTGGGCCTGCTACCAGGCGGCCGAGCCCTACTGCGAGGGCGACGAGACCACGGTCGGCGTCGCCATCCACGTGGAGCACGTCGCGGCCACGGGTGAGGGCGCGTTGGTGAAGGCGGAGGCGGTGCTGGAGCGCATCGACGGCACGCGCTACATCTATCGCGTGCGTGCCTGGGACGCACAACGCGAGCTCGGCCGCGGCCATGTGCATCGCGCGTTTGTGAGCGTAGGGCGATTCATGAAGCGCGTCGCCGCTAAGTAGCCTGCGCAGAAGGCTTTCCAGCGCTGTATTTTCGCGGTTTTTCGCGGTATTCTAATCACGCGACCGTTGCGTCGACTTCCCCAGCGCCATCATCTAATACCGTAATGAGCCGTCTGCGCCAATTCGTTCGCCTGTTCGCCGCCACGCAACTTCTGCCCGCGCTGGAGAGCGGCGAAGAGACCACACTGGTCGGTGGGCAGGCTGTGCTGGAAGGCGTGATGATGCGCTCGCCGCACGCCTGGGGCATCGCTATCCGCAAGCCGAATGGCGCCATTTCGACCCACGCTGAGCCGCTCGAGCGCCTCTCCGACAAGCACAAATGGATGGGCTGGCCGATGTTGCGCGGCGTCATGACGCTGGGCCAGGCCATGGTGCTCGGCTTCCGCGCGCTGCGCTACTCAACCGACGTCGCCCTCGAGAACATAGCCGAGGAGGAAGGTGCGAAGAAGCTGGAGATCAGCGGTTGGATGGCCGCGCTGAACGTCATCCTGAGCCTCGGCTTCTTCATCTTTATGTACAAGTTCGTGCCGCTCGTCGCGGCGACCGGCCTGAAGCGCCTGAACCCGATCTTCGGCAACCAGATCGTCTTCAACCTCGTGGACGGCATCGTCCGCCTGGCGCTGTTCCTGCTCTTTATCTGGGGGATCTCGCTCTTCAAGGACATCCACCGCGTCTACGAGTACCACGGCGCTGAGCACAAGACGGTGTTCTGTTTCGAAGATGGCAAGCCGACCGAGGTCCGCAACGCACAGCAATACACCACGTACCATCCGCGCTGCGGCACCAGCTTCCTGATGACGGTGATGCTCATTTCCATCGTCATCTACACGCTCATCCCGGTGACGACGTTCTGGGCGCGCTTCGGCATCCGCATCGCTCTGCTGCCGGTGATCGCCGGCCTGTCGTACGAGATCATCCGCTACGCCGCCAAGAAGCGCGGCTCGCTCTTCGCCCTGATGACGCGCCCCGGCCTCTGGCTGCAGCGCATCACCACGCAGCCGCCCGCCGACGATCAGGTGGAATGCGCCATCCTTGCGCTCGACCAGGCCATGGAACTCGAGAAGCAGCGTGGCGGCGAGCTGGTGCTGGCTTAGCGGGTCTCCCGCGCATACTCTCTAAAACCGCCGTTGGTCATTGGTCTTTGGTCGTTGGCCCAAAGCCCGTCGCAAACAGGGAGCCGCCATGTCATCAACATTCAAGGATTTGCGCGTTTGGCAGATGGGAATGGAATTGGTGTTCGATGTCTATCGGGTGACCAAGCCATTTCCGAGGGATGAGGTCTACGGTCTCTCCAGCCAGATGCGGCGAGCCGCCGTCTCTATCCCGAGTAACATCGCGGAAGGCAAGGGCCTGCGTACGGACGCTAAGTTCGGGCGATTCCTTTATCACGCGCGAGCATCATTGATGGAGTTGCAGACACAGATCATGATTGCCGCCGAGCTGAAGTACCTCTCGGCACAAGATTCAGCATCGCTGCTGGCCAAGTGCGAAGGCATCGGCCGGAGCCTGGCTGGCTTGATCAATTCCCTGGAACCTAAGGCGAATGCGGCGCAAGCCTGAGCCAACGACCAAAGACCAACGACCAACGACGATTTTCTTATGTTTGAGCGTTTAGACCAGATCGAAGCCAAGTACGACGAGCTCACTACGGCGCTCGCCACGCCGGCGGTGATCTCCGACTCGTCGAAGTATCAAAAGACCGCCAAGGCGCACGCCGAGCTCGCCGATGTCGTCGAGAAATATCGCGAGTACAAAGACCTGAAGCGCGGCATCGCCGAGACGAAAACGATGCTCGCCGACGAATCCGACGCCGAGCTGCGCGCCATGGCGCAGGAAGAACTGCAGCAGCTCGAAGCGCGCATGACGACGACCGAAGAACAGCTCAAGGTCCTGCTCATCCCCAAGGACCCGAACGACGAGAAAAACGTCGTGCTCGAGATCCGCGCCGGCACCGGCGGCGACGAAGCATCGCTCTTCGCCGGCGAGCTCTTCCGCATGTACAACCGCTATGCCGAGACGCAGCGCTGGCGCGTGGAAGTGCTGTCGTCATCGGAATCGGGCGTCGGCGGCCTGAAGGAAGTCATTGCCATCATCGAAGGCAAGGGCGCGTACTCGCGCCTTAAATATGAGAGCGGCGTGCATCGCGTGCAGCGCGTACCGGCGACCGAGCAGCAGGGCCGCGTCCATACTTCGGCGGTGACCGTCGCGGTGCTGCCCGAAGCCGAAGACGTCGACATCAAGATCGAAGCCAAAGACCTGCGCATCGATACTTTCTGCTCATCCGGTCCGGGTGGCCAGTCGGTGAACACCACGTACTCCGCGGTGCGCATCACGCACATTCCTACGAACACGGTGGTCAGTTGTCAGGACGAAAAGTCACAGATCAAGAACCGTGAAAAAGGCATGCGCGTGCTGCGTACGCGGCTCTACGAGATGGAACTCGAGCGGCAGCAGGCGGAACTCGCCAAAGAGCG
>CAYWSH010000168.1:0-1280 GCA_964460655.1 uncultured Terriglobales bacterium
GATGACGAGGTCCGCATCTTTGCCCACGTCGATCGAGCCCACCTTGTCGTCCACGCCGATGATCCACGCGGGATTCAGGGTGACCATCTTCAGCGCCTCTTCTTCCGTCGCGCCGTAACGCACGGCCTTGCCGGCTTCGACGTTGAGGCGTCGCGTCACGTCTTCCGAATCGCTCTTCAGCGCGACGCGCACGCCGTGGCGCATGGCGATGGTCGGCGCCCAGGGTGTGCCGTCCCACGCTTCTTCCTTGAAGCCCCACCAGTCGGGCCAGGTCGCGATCGCGACGCCTTCGGCGGCGATCTTGTCGGCCACCTTGTAGGCCTCGATGGCGTGATGGAAGGCGCGCACCTTGTAGCCGAACTCGCGCGCGATGGCCATCTCGGTAAGGAATTCGTCGGCGCGGTAGCAGTGGATCTGCACGAGCAGTTTGCCGCGCAGGATATCGGCGAGCGCTTCCAGCTTCAGGTCTTTCTTCGGTGGACGCGCTGTCTTGTCGGTCTGCGCTTTGCGGTTGTACTCGTCCCAGTCGCGCATGTACTCGCGCGCATCACTGAATGCCTGTCGCATGACGGCGAAGTTGCCCATGCGCGTCGAGGGCATCTGGTTGCGCGAGCCGAAGACGCGCTTCGGATTCTCGCCGCTGGCGAACTTGATGGAGCGCGGCGCGCCGGGGAAGAACATCTGGTCGCGCTCGAGCCCGTACTTGTGCTTGATGACGATGGCCTGGCCGCCGATCATGTCGGCTGAGCCGTGCAGCAGCAGCGACGTCGTCACGCCGCCGGCGAGCGCGCGGTAGATGGCCTTGTCTTTGTAGTCGAAGGCGTCGGCCATCATCATGTGCGGCACCACCGGGCTGGTGGCTTCGTTGACGTCGCCATCGAGCGCGATGTGCGAGTGCGCATCGATGATGCCGGGAGTCACGAACTTGCCGGTCGCGTCGATCACCTGTACGCCTGCAGGCGCCGCGATGTTCGCCCCGACCTCGGCAATCTTCCCATTGCGCACCAACACGCTTCCGTTCTGTATGACGCCGTGCGTGACGGTGAGGACCGTCGCGCCCTTGATGAGTACATCGCGCGCCGCGGGCGGCGTGGATGCGGGAATCGCTGCAGGAACGGCGGGCGCTGCTTGCGCGAACGCGGTCGTCGCCACCGCTACTCCGCATAAACAAAGAAGCGTCATCCTGAGGGCGCCGGCTTTGCGCCCGAAGGATCTACGGGTCTCGCTCGATCTTGATGTCATAGCAACTCCAGGAAAGCTGGAAAGTGTAGCGGCTGCGC
>CAYWSH010000168.1:1380-5250 GCA_964460655.1 uncultured Terriglobales bacterium
CTGGCTCTCGGCGATGCCGGCGGCGCCGTGCTCGCCGTGTCGCAGTTCACTCTCTACGGCGATACGCGCGGACAGAACCGGCCTACCTACATAACCGCCGCCCGACCTGAAGCGGCGAAACCGCTGTACGAGCGGTTTGTGGAAGACGTCCGCGCGCTCGGCGTGAAGTGCGAGACCGGCCGTTTCCAGGAGCAGATGCTGGTGGAATATGTGAACGACGGGCCAGTGACCATCATGCTGGATTCGGAGAAGCAGTTCTAAATCCACCACGAAGACACTAAGCCACGAAGATTAAAGAGAAGACTTCGTGCCTTCGTGTCTTCGTGGTGGGCTTACGTCGCCGCCAGCACTGCGTCCGCCACCCGCGCCGCGTCCCTCGCTTCTTTCACATCGTGCACGCGCACGATATGAGCACCGGCGAGGATGCTGGCGGTCATCGCCGCCAGGCTCCCGTTGAGGCGTTCGGACGGGCAGCGGTCTTCATTCGTGCCGTTCCCCAGGACGCGTCCGATGAATCCCTTGCGCGACGTGCCGGCGAGCAGCGGGTACTGCAGCTCAGCGAGTTCGCCGAACCGGGCGAGCAGCGGCAGGTTCTCGTCGTAGTTCTTGCCGAAGCCGAAGCCGGGGTCGAGCACGATGCGGTCACGTGCGATGCCGGCGTGCAGTGCCACAGCAGCGAAGAGCGACAACTCGCAGCGCACCAGCGCCGGCAGGTTCTCCACCGGCGGCAGCGTGCGCCACTCTTCGGGTCGGCCGCGCATGTGCATCAGGACGACGCCACAGCGCAGGTCGGCGAGCGCCGGCAGCATGAGTGCGTCCCAGCGGGCGGCGCTGACGTCGTTCACGATCTCGGCGCCGGCCGCGATCGCCCGGCGCGCGACTTCGGCTTTGTAGGTATCGATGGAGATGATCGCGTCGGGTCGCGCGCTCAGCACGCCCTCGATCACCGGCATGACGCGGTCCAGCTCTTCCTCTTCCGTGACCGTAGCATGGTCGGCGACACAGGCCCCCGGACGCGTGGATTCGCCGCCGATGTCGAGGATGTCGGCGCCGCCGTCATGCAATTCGAGGGCGTGCGCGATGGCTGCGTCACGATCGAAGTAACGGCCTCCATCGCTGAACGAATCGGGCGTCACGTTCACCACGCCCATCAAGAGCGTGCGTTCACCGAGGACCAGGGAACGCGACCGCAACCGCCATGTGTAGTGGGCGCGCATAAGAAAACTCACGATTGTACGACGTATCCGCAACCGTCTAAGCGCAGGCGTATGCTTGGTGAAGCGGAGACCCTATGCGTGAACCAGGAAGGGCCGTGGTTGTTGTGGTAATGGCTTGCATCGCCTCCGTTGCGCAGCCGTTTCCTGGCTTGAAGGGACACGTGCACAGCATGCGCGAAGAAGTGACAGCCTTCGGGCACTTGCCGGTCGCTCTGCGCGGCATCAAGCTGCCGCGATCGGAGATGTGGTTCGATCAAGATGGCCGCGTCATCGAGGAGAAGCAATACGATCCCCTTGGGCGACCTCGGGAACATATGACGCAACGCTACGTGAACGGTCAAATCATGGAGCGCATCGTGGAGAGCGATGATCCGGATTATCCGGCGCGACTGCTCGGCAGAACAATCTACCGATGGGAGGGGCACCAACTCATCGGCACCGAAGTGTTCAACCCGGACGGCAGCCTGCGCGAGCGCACGGTGAATGAAAAGCTGCCGACCGGCAGCAAAGTCACGAGATATGACGCAGCCGGGAATGTCATCGGTGAGAGCGACTACTTACGCAATACCGACGGTACGGTTAGCCACACCAAGCGAGTCGAAGACGGCAAAACCGTCATGGAGAGCGATATCGAGCGTCTCCCCGGTGGCGCCTCACGAGTGAAGACGGTCAACAACGCTGGCGAGACACAAACCATATCGGAGAATGACGAGCTTGGTAGTCGCTCGGTAAGTGTCAACAGCCGTGTTGGCAGCGTCAGTACGACGATGAGCAGTCGCGATCACAGCACCACCACGATGAGCATTGAGCGGGACAGCAGAGGCAGGCCGGGCGGTAAACGCATTCGTAACGAGACGCGACGCGAGGGAGACCGCATCGTTGAGCAGGTGCGGTATGAGAATGATGTGCCGGTACAACGCACTACCTACGCCTATGAGGCCGACGCGCACGGTAACTGGATTCGGCAGACTGTGTCGCTGACCGATATGAAGACTGGCGGACAGCCCACCGTCGAAACTATCCTCGAGCGCACGATCACCTATTACTGAGCGGCCATTTCCGCGCCATTCCGGGGTAGAATCCACCCCAATATGTACCGCCCTAAGAACATCTCCACCGCGTTCCTTGTTGTCTTTCTTGCTCTCCATGCCCTCGCTGCCGACAAGCCCAAGGTCAAGCCGCTGGGCGAGCGATTGGAGAAGATCCTGGCGCAACCCGATGTCGAGCGCAGCTTCTGGGGCATCGACGTCGTCTCCGCCGACAGCGGCAAGGTCCTGTACACCAAGAATGCCGACAAGCTGTTCACGCCGGCGTCGAACACCAAGCTGTTCACCACGGCGACGGCGCTGGCGCTCATCGGGCCGGACTACAAATTCCACACGACGATCGAGAGCACGTCGAGCGTCGATAAGTACGGCCGCCTTACGGGCGACCTGACCCTCGTCGGCCGCGGCGATCCGAACCTCAGTGGCCGCACGCTGCCTTACAACCTGCGCACCGAGCGCAGAGCACCGCCGTCGAAGGTGCTCGAAGATCTCGCCGATCAGCTCGTGCAAAAAGGCCTGCGCTACGTGGACGGTGACGTGGTGGGCGACGACTCTTGGTACGCGTTCGAGCGCTACGGCGAGGGCTGGACGGCCGATGACCTGGTATGGGAGTGGGGCGCGCCGGTCTCGGCGCTCACCATCAACGACAACGTGATGTTCGTGACCATCATGCCGGCCGACCGCTCCGGCGACCGTGCGTTCCTGAACATCGCGCCGTTCCCCGAGTACTACCGCGTTGACAATCGCATCATGACGGTGCCGCCGAAGACGGAAGAGCGCATCTACGTGGCGCGTGAGCCGGGGTCGAACCAGATCACGCTGTGGGGCAGCATCCCGCAGGATTCGCAGGGTGCGCATCGCAGCATCGCCATTGAAGACCCAGCGAGCTTCGCGGCGCAGCTCTTCCGGCGTCTGCTGGAGCAGCGCGGCGTCACGGTCTACGGGCGGACGCGCGCGCACCACACGGAGATGGCCGGGCTCAACACCATCTCGGTGACGACGACCGCGTCGAGCGGTCGCGGTGGCGATGGCGAGAACCAGAATGGCAATCCGCCGATGGGATTCGCGGCGCCCGTGGTGCTGGCGAGCATCGATTCCCAGCCGCTGGCGCAGGACCTGCGCGTGATCGCCAAAGTGAGCCAGAACCTGCACGCCGAGATGACGCTGCGCTTGCTCGGCCGCGAAAAAGGCAACGCGGGCACCATAGAAGCCGGGCTCGAAGTCATGCATGGTTTCCTCACGCAAGCCGGCATCGAGCGCGATGAGTACGTTTTCTTCGACGGCTCCGGCTTGTCGCGCGGCAATCTCGTCACGCCGCACGCTATCGTGAAGCTGCTGCAATACGTCGCGTCGCAACCGTACAGCGCAAGCTTCCAGGATCTGCTGCCCGTCGCCGGCGTTGATGGCTCGCTTGCCGATCGCTTGAAAAATTCTGCGGCGCAGGGCCGGGTCTTCGCCAAGACGGGTTCGCTCGGCCACGTGAACGCGCTCAGCGGCTATGCGAAGACGCTCGGCGGCGAGACGATCGTCTTCAGCGTCATGGCCAATAATCACAACCTGCGCGGACGGCGCGCGCTGGAAGTGATCGACAGCATCGTGAACGAGAT
>CAYWSH010000168.1:5350-7978 GCA_964460655.1 uncultured Terriglobales bacterium
GCCACGATCTTGCCGCGCGGATTGCAGAAGTAACTCTTCCCGTAGAAATCGCCGATGTTCCATGGCGCTTCGCGGCCCACGCGATTGATGGCGCCAACGAAATACTGGTTCGCCACGGCGTGCGCCGGCTGCTCCAGTTCCCATAGGTATTCGCTGAGTCCAGCGACCGTCGCCGACGGATTGAACACGATCTCCGCCCCGTTCAGGCCGAGGATGCGTGCGCCCTCGGGAAAGTGGCGGTCATAGCAGATGTACACGCCGACGCGCGCATACTTCGTCTCGAACACGGGATATCCAAGGTCGCCGGGCGTGAAGTAGAACTTCTCCCAGAAGCCGGGATGGCAGTGCGGGATGTGGTGCTTGCGATACTTGCCGAGATACTTGCCGTCGGCGTCGATGACCGCGGCCGTGTTGAAGTAGAAGCCGGTCATCTCCTCTTCGTACACCGGCGCGACGATCACCATCTTGTGTTTGGCGGCGAGCTTTTGGATGAGCTTCGTCGTCGGGCCATCGGGAACGCGTTCGGTGAGGTGATACCACTTGTCGTCCTGCTCGGCACAAAAGTACGGGCCGTAGAACAACTCCTGCAACCCGAGCACTTGCACTTTTTTCTTAGCGGCCTGTTCGATCAGCTTGACGTGCTTCTCGATCATCGCCTTCTTGATGGCGGGCAGGCCGTGACTCGGCGTGAGCGGGTTCGACACCTGGATGAGTCCGCAGCGGACGACGCGGGGCATGAGTACCTCCGGAAGCTGGAGAAATGCGGGGACAATATACAACGAGGTGTTTCCCAAGACATCCCGAGCGAAGCGAGGGAGCCCTATTGCCACCGAAGACTCTCGGTCAGGTAGGGCTCCCTCGCTCCGCTCGGGATGTTTAGTAAGAGCCGCCTATTTCGCGGTCGTCTGCGCTACCTTGAGGTCGGGTCCGAGGTGTGACTCCAGATTCCGCGCCAGCAGCGAGCCGGGCTTCGTGCCGGCAGCGGCGTTGTGCACGTGCTGGAAATACTCGGCGTTGCGCGTGCGCGACGCGATCAGCGCCGCGGCGAATTCCATCTCGGCGCCGCCGCCGTCTTTGATGGCCTGCGTGACGAGGCCGTAGGCGTCGATGTCCTTCGGGATCGCCTGCGCGAACTTGCTTTGCGCTTCGGCCGGCTTCACGGTCATGCCTGCCTGCTCATACGTCGCGACGAGGTAGCCGAGATCGAAGCGTGCTTGCGTAGCCGCCGAGCCTTTGGCAGCCGCAGCCCGCGTCTTCAGGCGATCGACCAATTCGGCGGCGAGTACCGGATTCTCGCGCACGTACACGGCGGCGCGGCGCAGCGTCTCCATGCGGACGATCGTTGGTGTCTGCGGCGTGAGCAACGCATCGGTGTCGGCGACGAGACGCTTCACGTCGTAGCTGGTATCGACGGCGCTCCACGCCGGACCTTGGAATGGCAGCGACCTCGCGTCGCCGATGTCGAACGGATGGCACACGAGCGGCGGTCCCGCAAAAGCGACCGGCGCAAGGACCAGGAGAACGAGACTCGCAAGCGCGAGCTGCAGCGGAAATAGTTGGCGATTCATTTGGTTCTCTCCTTCCGTGAACAAGACGCCGTCACGGCACGGGTGTTAACCGGTCTCGCGGTACACTCAGGCCGTGATCCTCGTGCCCGTCAAGTCGCTCACTAGCGCGAAGCAGCGCCTGGCGCCGCTACTGTCGGCGGATGAGCGCGCGCGGCTGGCGCAGATGATGCTGGAGGATGTTTGCGCCGCTTTGGCGCAGGTCCGCCGCCGGCCGGCGATCGCCCTGGTCACGGCGGACGCCGCCGCGCAAGCGCTGGCCAGGCAGCACGGTTTCGAAGTCATCGCGGACAAGGACGAGGGTGGCGAGACGGCGGCGATCGCGATGGCGACCGAGGTGTGCAGCGAAGGCGGCGCGGAGTGGTCGCTGGTCATTCCCGGTGATGCGCCGCTGGTGACCGCGACCGAGATCGAGCGCGTTCTCGCGGCCATGCCGCCACGCGGCGCGGTGCTCGCGCCTGACTGGAAGTGGCGCGGCACCAATGCCGCGCTGCGCCGGCCTGCCGACCTGTTCCCACTCCGCTTCGGCGATGACAGCTTCTTTCCGCACTTGCGCGGCGCGGCGGCGACCGGCCAGCCTGCGATCGTTCTCGACCTCCCCGGTGTGGCGGTCGATGTTGACCGCGCAGAGGACGTCGAGGCGCTGCTGGCGCGGTCACTCACCAGTCGCGCCCAGCGACTCTTGCAGACGTGGGACGTCGCGGCTCGCATCGCCAAAGCGCAGTTGGCGGTCAGCAGTTAACGACGATGGCCCGCGCCCAGCCACTCATTCATGCGATCCCAGTCCGCGGCATGCCGGAAATACAGCCGGGTGATGCGATCCCCGAATTGCTGCTGGCAGCGCTTGCGCGGAACCACACGCCGCTTCGTGCCGGCGACCTTCTTGTCGTCAAGCACAAGATCGTCTCGAAGGCGGAAGGCCGCATCGTGCGACTCGCGGACGTGAAGCCCTCGGCGCGCGCGCGCCGCTGGGCGAAAGAGGCGAACAGCGATCCGCGGCTCATCGAACTCGCGCTGCGTGAGGCGAAGCGCGTGGTGCGGCGCGGCCACGGCGTGCTCATCA
>CAYWSH010000169.1:0-2719 GCA_964460655.1 uncultured Terriglobales bacterium
AGTGCCATCTTCACACGGTGGAAGTCATAGGTTCGAATCCTATAGCGCCCACCATCTTTAGAATTTCCTGTCGCTCCGCTCCTAAAACCGCTGAAGAACGATGCTGGCCTGTAGACCCTCTAGGCCTCCAATCGCGCCGCGCGGCCTGTCCCGAAGCTTCGGGACGGCCGCTCCGCTTGCTTCAGACTCAGGGTGACGGGCCAAGGTTTGCACAGGCTAGGGTGTGGAAGGACTTGCGCGGCGCGAAGGGCGCGGGTATATTCGCCTCGTCTTTCCCTGGGGTGCCTTCCTCCAGCAAGAGCGGGGTTGACGGGCAGCCCGCTGTAGCGATTCCGAGAGCGTGCCGTGTGCGATGGGCAGCGCTTGTACGGACCAGCAGGAACGACTGATTTCCAGCCGGATGTGCAGGAACAGCGTCCGTTAGAGACGCAGATTCGATCGCCGCGCTGTGACCTAAGCCCAGCGCCGGGCGCGTGAGCGCCGAGCAAGAAGCGATCGTTAGCGAAAGCGATACGAAGATTGCGAGCAGGTCGCGCCGGAGTTCATCCGGCAGCGGCCGCGCATTTGAAAGAAGAACAATCATGATGGATGGACCGAATCAGCCCGCCGGGGGCCACCCCGGACAGGGTGGACGGCGGCGCCGGCGGCGCGGTCGCGGTGGTGCACATCGCGGCGGGCAGCCCGGACAGCAAGGACAACAACCAGGCCAGGGACAAGGACAAGGCCAGAACCGCGGCTTCGGGAGACGGCGTCGTGGCGGTGGCGGCGGGCGTCCGGCATTCTCCGGACCGATGGACCACAGCTATCGCCAGCAAGGCGGCGAAGGCGGCCAGCCACGCTTCGGCCGCGGTCGCATGCAAGCGGTCCCGAAGTTCTATCAGCATGCGGACGTCGAACCGCTCCCGGAGAACGGCAACTCGCAGCCCAAGATCTTCTGCTTCATCGAAGACCTGTTCTTCCACGCCAAGATCAACGAGACGGCGCGCAAGCTGAACATCAAGGTGGAGTTCGTCAAGACGGCGGAAGAGCTGCTGGAGAAGACCAACGGCGACAAGCCGGCGCTGATCGTGTTCGACCTGAACAACGTCAACGCCAAGCCGCTGCAGACGATCCCGAAGCTGAAAAAGCACTTCAAGAAGGAGACGAACATCATCGGCTTCGTCTCGCACGTGCAGGGTGACTTGAAAGTGAAGGCGCAGGAAGCCGGATGCGACTCGGTGCTGCCGCGCTCGGCGTTCAGCGCCAACCTGCCGCAATTGCTGCGCCGCCACGCCGAGGATGAAGAGGTCCCCGACGAACGCCAGCCGTTCTGATTTTTCTGGTCGCTCCGCTCCCATACCGCCGGTCAGTCGCCGCCGCGCGCTGAGTCGCCAGGCGCTCGAACGGCCGGCTCGGCGCGCAAGCCGGCTTGGCCGGCAGGGCCACGCCTCTCTAATTCCTGGCCGCTCGGGCTAGATCGCAGCTTCCACGACCATGACGGCGCGTCGCGCGAAGGCGGCACGTACGCGTGCGCGGAACAGATACCACAACCAGAAGACGCAAAGCGCGACACGGAACGCCGTCAAGACGACGGCGCCGACGGTCGCGGCACCCAGCAACTGCGCGATCTGGCCAACGACGGCGGCGAGCGACACCGCCACGAGCACGATCACGATCCAGCGCGCCCAGTTGCGCAGCCGCCACAGGCCGACACCGAGCGCCGCGCTGAATGCGATGCCCACCAGGTAATACACCGGGAGAAAGGCACCCATCGCCGCGTGCATCTGCTGCGGGCCAGCGCCGCTCGGACTCAAAGCAGCCAGGATGGCAGCGAGCGCCGCAGGGCGAAGCACGGCGAGGGCGGCCAGGACGGCATCGAACGCAGCGCCGACAAAGCACAGCACCGCGATCAGAGTGATTCCCAGGGGACGTTGCATAGGCCAGCCTCCGTTCTTACGTTGGTGAATGTAACTTTACATTCACATTATGTCAAGTGTAATCTGGCATGTGGTCCGCAAGTCCCCTTCCCCGCCCCGGCAGGCGCGCAGCCGCGCCTCGGAGCAGCGCCTGCTGGACGCTGCTGAGATCGTGCTGGTGCGCGACGGGATCGAGCGCACCACGCTCCACGACATCGCCAAGCAAGCGCGGATGTCGCCGGCGAACGTTTACCGTCGCTTCCGCGACAAGGAAGCACTGCTGCGCGCCGTGTTCCGGCGCTTCAACCAGCGCAGCGAGGCGGCGACCGCGGCGGCATTCGATCCCGAGACCGTGCGGCCGTTGGGCCTGGTGCGGTTTGCGCAGCAGATGATCCCCGGCATGGTCGCCGGCTTTCGCGCGCAAGCCCGGCTGAGCCGCGTGGCGGTGGAGTTCTCGCAACAGAACTGGGAGCTCGACTTCGTGCGCAAGGCGCGACAATCGGAAGCGCGCAGCTTCGAGCGAATGGTGCAGACGTTCCTGATGTGGCACGACCAGATCCGGCATCCTGATCCGGAATACGCGGTGCGCTTTGCGTTCGCTACGGTGGCGTGCATCCTGCGGGAGATCATCCTGTTCGACCGCGCCTACGTCTTCGCCGACATCGTGGCGGTGGATGACGAGTCGCTGAAGTGCGAGCTGCCGCGGTTGTTCCTGCGGTATCTGGGCGTGCACGACGAGGCGTGACACCGCTGGCGTAGAATCGCCGCATGGCTGCCGACTGCCTGTTCTGCCGCATCATCCGCGGCGAGATCCCGGCCAAGAA
>CAYWSH010000169.1:2819-7971 GCA_964460655.1 uncultured Terriglobales bacterium
CAGTCGGTGTTCCATCTGCACCTCCACCTCATCGGAGGGCGCGACCTGCGTTGGCCTCCCGGGTAGCCTTGAAAAAACCTCACCACAAAGGACACAAGGGTTCACCAGGCCGCACAAGGAAATCATTCCGTTTCCCTCTGCGTGCCGCTGTGTCCTCTGTAGTCATTGTTTTGTTGACTTGCTTCGCGATGCCCGCCTCTGCCGCGAGCAAGAAAGATGACGCGCGCGCGCTGGTGCAGCGCGCCATCGAGCGCGATCTGATCAACTGGGAGCGGCTGCGGAACTACACCTTCGTCGAGAACCTGAACGCGCGCATTCATCTGGGCCGCGCCACGGTCAATTCGCAGGTAAAGCTCGACGTCGTCATCCTGTACGGCGAGCCGTTCCACCGCGTGGTGGAGCGCAATCTAGTGCCGCCGTCAGCCGCCGAACAGGAGCGGACGCAGATCTACATGGACCGCTTCGTCTCGCAACGGCGCGATGAAACGCCGCAGGCGAAGCAGGCGCGGCTCGATCAGGAGCTCAAGCAGCACCTGGCGGAGCGCTCGTACCTGCGCGAGATCCCCGATGCATTCGATTTTCATTTCGCGCGCAGCCGCATGATCGGCGGGCAGCGCGTGCTGGTGGTCGACGCCGAACCCCGCGCCGGCTACGAACCGAAGGACAACCGCGCCCTGATCCTCACCGCGCTGCGCGCACGCCTGTGGATCGAGCCGGAGACGGCCGCGTGGGTGAAGATCGAGGCCGAACTGGTCAGCGATACCGACTTGACGGTGCGGTTGAACGGCGCGGCCATCGACGTGAGCATCGACCACCTGCGCGAGGGCTCGCGCTTCGAGTTCGAACAGCAGCGGCAGGATGGCGACGTCTGGGGGCCGAAGCGCAGCTACGTGCGGCTCGAAGGGCGACGGAATAATAAGGACACGCTCGTCGAGCAGACGCAGACCGAATCGGACTACAAGAAGTTCCGTGCGGAGACGACGGTGAAGCCGGTGGAGTGAGGGCGGCGAATGACGCACGACACGGGCGAGTCGCCCGTGTCCACATTTTGAGTTTGAGTTGACGGCACCGCCCGGTCGAGGCGACCGGGCTCCATTGTTCGGATCACCGAGCCGGCGGGACGCCGGCGCTCCACCAATCAGTCCAATCGCGTCAAGAACACGCCGCCTTCGGTGACCTGCGTCTCCTGCGCAATCTGTTCGGCGCGGCGTTTGTCGTCGTCACTCACACGGATGCGGAGCCAATAGCCCGTCGGGCCGGGGAACTGCTGCACCTTCGCGGTGGCATAGCGGCGTTGCAGGCGGACGCGGAGTTCGGTGGCGTCATCTTCATTGGAAAACGCCCCGATCTGCACGCACCAGCGGCCGCCGTGGTCGATGGCGGCGGGCGCTTGCAGCACTTCCAGGCGGACGCGCGCGATTCCAGGGCGCCAGACGTCGAGTTCACGCGCGGCGGCGAGCGAGAGGTCGAGGATGCGTCCCTGGATGAACGGACCGCGATCGGTGATGCGCACCACGCCCGAGCGCCCCGTGGTGAGATTGGTGACCCGCACGATGGAATTGAGCGGCAGCGTGCGGTGCGCCGCGGTGGGCGCGTTCATATCGAAGATCTCGCCGTTGGCGCCGCGGCGATTGTGGTACGGCGGGCCGTACCAACTGGCGATGCCGACTTCTTCCCAGATGGCGTGCGCATCGTGCGGCACGTCAACGGGAGCGCGTTCAGGATGGTCGGCGGCGCGCGGGGGCGCAGCGGGCGCACGGCCGGTGGCGATCACGGGCGGAGGCGCGGGCGTGCGGGCGACGGTCCTGTGCTTGGTGCCGCAGCCGACGGTCACCACCAAGAAAACAACAAGGACTAGGAGCCGGAGCGCTTGTGCTCGTCCATGTAGTCGGCGAGCTTGGTCAGCTGTTGCGCGGCGACGCGCAGGCCGCGCGAGCTTTCCGTCCGCGCTTTGGGGACGACCTCGTCGTTCAGATACTTGATGACCGACTTGAGTTCGCGCTCGACGCGTTCCACGGCATCGTGGATCGCGTCGTTCGCCGGATGCGAAGTGGCGTGACGAGACAAGGAACACCTTCGTTTCTTCGCGACGTGATGCGCCGCGCGGGAGAAAGCAGAGCATCAGGATTATCAGATGCGCGGGAGCACGGGGTCAACGCACGGGCATCTGGTTCTTAACGTGGACCTACGCTCCGCCGATCACGCGATTGACCAGGGCGAGGACGTCGCTGATCTCGTACGGCTTGGCGAGGTAAGCGTCGAAGCCGGCGGTGAGCGCCTGTTCGGCATCGCCACGCATGGCGGAAGCGGTAAGGGCCACGATGGGCAGTTTGTGGAAGCGCGGGTCGCGGCGCAGCTCGCGCACTACGCCAAAGCCATCGAGTTCCGGCATGTGGATGTCGAGCAGGAGCAGATCGGCGGGGCCGGCGGCGACTTTATCGATGGTCTCGCGGCCATTGCCGGCCTCGATCACGCGGTAGCCGCGTCCTTCGAGGATGGCGCTGATCAACTCACGATTGGGCGCGTTGTCGTCAGCGACTACGATGGTTTTCATGGCGCTGGATCGGCCGGACTGCAGCGGTCTCGGAATCTATCGCACCACGACCTACCATGGGAATGGCTTTCTTGGTGACGAGCGCACCCGACGACTATCCCGCCTGCAGGTCGGTGAGCGAGGGTACGCCGGCCGCTTGCGGGGCCAGCGGCAGATCGAAGGTGAAGGTGGCGCCGTGGCCGAACTGGCTGCGCACTTCCAGCTTGCCGCCATGCTGCGCGACCAGCCGCTTGGTGATGGCGAGGCCGAGGCCGGTGCCTTCCGAGACCTCGTCGTCGTCCTTCACTACCTGATGGAATTCCTGGAAGATGAGTTCCTGGTCTTCCATGCGGATCCCCATGCCCGTATCGCGCACGGCGAAGATGGCGCGTTCCTGCAGGCGTGAGCCCTCAAGCCACACGTCGCCTTCGGCGGGCGTGAACTTCACCGCGTTGCTCAGCAGGTTGTAGAGCACTTGCTTGAAGCGAATGCGGTCAGCATCGATCAGCAGGTCAGGCTCGACTTCCACGTGGAGCCGGATCTGCTTGGCGGTGACCAGCGGCGCGAGCACCGACGTGACCTCTGGGACCGCGCTATCGGCGGCGAACCTCTCCGGATGCAGCTCGAGCCGGCCGGCTTCGATCTTGGAGAGATCAAGGACGTCGTTGATGAGCTGCAGCAAGTGGCGACCGCCTTCGTGGATGTGGTCGATCCAGCGCTTCTGTTTGGCCGGGATCGTGGGCTCATCCTGCAACAGGCTGGCGAAGCCGAGGATGGCGTTGAGCGGCGTGCGCAGCTCGTGGCTCATGGTCGCCAGAAAGCGGCTCTTCATCTGGTTGGCGTGCTCGATCTCGCGATTGCGCAGTTCGAGCTGTCGGTTCTGCGTCTCGATCTGTTGGAGGTAGCGGTCTTCTGAACTGCGGAAGCGCTTGTAGAGACGCGCCACGATGAAGCCGCCCAGGAGCGCGAGCCCGATGATCACCAATCCAAGGATGGCGAGATTGCTCTCGTAGGCCCAGAGGGCAGTCTTGATGGCGCGCGTCGGGACTTCGAGCAGCACGCCCCAATCGATGGACGCGATAGGCGCGAAGGCGACGAGGTATTCGTCACCCTCGATCTGCATCAGTTTGCCCGGCACTTCGCCGGGATGCGGCACGATGCGGTCGAAGTTCTGGCGCTCCGCCGGCAGGATCTTGACTTCACTGGCCGGTGTGTCCTTCGTGGCGGTGGCCTTGGCGCGCGGTCCCTTCGCCAGCGACTCCTTGCCGAAGATCTGCCGCTTCTGGTCGACGAAGTAAACGATGGTGGTGTTAGGTGTGGTGGTCAGGCTGTAAAGCTGCGCTGTCAGCTGTTGCAACGTCTCGCGCGCGGCGAGGATGGCGGCGGGCTTGCCTGCCGCGTCGAACACCGGGACCGCGATGGCGACGATGGGCGCCGAGGGAGTCTCGCCCGACATGTAGACCGAGGAGACGTACGGCTTCCAGGCACGCGTGACACCGCTGTACCAATCACGCGCCGAGAAATTCTCGCCCAGCTTCAGTGGAGGCGCCGGCGCCACTGCGCGCAGCGTGCCATCCAGACCGAACATCGCGATCGAAGAGAAACCCGGCCGCACTTTGTAGACTCGCTCTAGCTGGTTGGCGACGTCCGCATACTTGCCGGCCTGCCAGTCGCGCACAATACCCGGCTCCAGAGCGACCGCCTGCAGGAAGGTCTTTTCCTCGATGAGGTGCTGCTCGATGAGCTTGCCGATGACGCGCCCGGAATTCGTGGCGGAAGTGAGCGTGCGCTCAGTCGTCTGGTGCAAAAACAATCTGTGAGCGGCGACGAGGAAAAAGCCCAGCGGCAGGACAGCGAGCGCGATAGCCACCAGATAAATGCGGTAAGGATGGTTCCGGAGCCAGCTCGAGTGACGAGCGCGCATCTTGAAAGACACAAGACCTCGCGGTGACTGCGGCTATTCTACGACACAAATGACATGGCATTCGCGGCCCGAATCATCGTTTTATTCAGCCGATTCGAAGTGGAATTACTGAATGGAACGGCCGGGGAGGGCAGAAAGCTTGCGGCGAACCTGTTCGTAGAACGCCACCAGGTCATCACTGGGGCCTGCAGTGAGGCGGCGATAGATCTTGAGCGACGGAAAGAGTTTGTTCCCGCCGACGTTGAGTACCAGCGTGGCAAACGCCGCGCCGGGATAGCTCTCTAGCGACCACTCGCCGCCCCAATGGCGGCGAACGACCTCGCCGAAGTAGCTGCCCCACAGGCGGCACAGGTCGTCCATCTGGGACGAGGTCGGCTGCGGCGCGGGCGCATCGAGGTCACGCACTTCGGGGTGGCGCATCTCGCGGTGCAACCGGTCAAGGATCTGCTCGACGCGCTCCAGGCTGGCTTCGCTGTAGTCGAGCGGTAGCTCCATGGCCGCTGCCATCTCGACGGCGGCGGCGGCGAAATCGGCGGTCATCTGCTCGAGCGACTGGTCGGGCACGGCGGCCAGTATCGCATGCTCATTCTTCCTGTCGCCTCCGGCTCCAAAACCGCTAGTCGCCATTGGTCGCCCGAACATCCTGGAGGCCTCGCAGCGCGCTCCGCGGCCTGCACGGGCCGCTCCGCTTGGTG
>CAYWSH010000170.1:0-7899 GCA_964460655.1 uncultured Terriglobales bacterium
GGGTGGCAGCGGCTCGAACTGCCTGACCGGCACTTCGGCTCTGCAGTAGTAGGTCTGACTTAGGCGAAGTACCTGGGGGAGGGTACGAGCCAGCGGCTGGGGACGCGAGTTCCCAGCCGTTTTCTTTTTTGTGAAAACCGCCGAAGGGCTGTGCTCGTGGCGACACTCACGAGGCCTTGCGGCAGCGGGCCCGGCCCGCAAACCGGCGAAGCTCGCGTACTCAAGGCAGCGCCGTTAGCTCGCGGCGCGCATCCCCATTGTTCGGGTCCACGCGCAGCTCGGCCTCCAGTTCCCGGCGGGCGCCGGCGATATCGCCGGCCGCACGCAGAACACGGGCCAGCGCGAGATGCAAACCCTGCCTCGTGGGCGACAGCTCGATGGCTTTGCGCAAGGCCGCAACGGCCGCGTCATATTTCTTCAACTCGGCCTGCGACTGACCCAGCAGGAAATAGTCTGCTGTGTCACCAGGACCCATCGCGATCGCTCCAAGAAAATACTTCTCGGCCTTCTCGTACTCGCGCGCCAAATAACACATTTGCGCCAGGAGGACGCGTTCATTGCGATCGCCGGGCACGAGCTGTACCGACCGTTCGAGTACAGGAACCGCTTCCGCATAGCGCCGTCGCTTGATGAGCGCGCGCGCCAGCGGCGCCACGGCGTGCACATTGTTCGGCGCGGCGGCTGACGCGCGCGCGTAGAGCAGCAATTCGTTCGACCACTGAACGTTCTGGAGTGACGTGGCGATGGCGTACACCAACACGATCACCAGCGTGATCGCGGCCGTCGGAACCGTCAGGCCAAGGAGCCTCTTCTCGCCTTGTTGCCAGCGTTGCAGCGCCACGGCAACCAGCAGCGCGAATCCGACCGACGGCAGGTAGGCGTAACGGTCGTGCGCCAGCTCGCGGTACAGGAACACGTCGATGTTCAACGCGGGCAGGAGCGGCAACACGATCCACCACAGGCCGAACAGGACCGCACCGTCGTGGGCTAGCTGCCACCAAGCCAACCCGGCCGCAATCACCACGAGCGAGAGGAGCAATGGGGCCCAGAATGCAGCACCCGGAGCCGTCACGTAGGGCGTTTCGTACAGCGCGGCAATACGGAACGGCCAGGCAAGGTGCGTAATGTAGAACCAGACGAGCGATGGCGCGGTCAGCACAACGGTCTTCCATGGCAGGACGGTCATGGGATGCGTCAAGCCATGCAGAACGCGCGCCCGCAGGGCCAGATAGCAAACCGTCACGAGGACGAACGGCAGCGACGCGCGGAGCGCGGCGGTGGCGCGTTCGCGCGTCGAATGGTCACGCTCGCTGATGGCAACATAGCCGAAGATCAGCAACGGCAGCACCACCGCCGGCTCTTTCACGAGCAAGGCAAGCGCATACCAGAACAATGCCAATGCCACAAAGCCGGCGCGCTGCGGCGCGGATCCACGGGAACGCAGCCACGCCAGGAATGCCGCACAGAAGAACACCGCAAGCAGCGAGTCGGTCACGCCCGACACCCACGTCACCGTTTCGATGTGGATGGGATGAACACCGAAGACGAGCGCCGCCACGCCACCTGCAGCCTCGCTCTGCAGCACTCGCGTAGCGATACGACCGACGAGGAATGTCACCGTCAAATGCACCAGCAACGTCGCCAGGTGCCAACCGAGAAGGTTCAAGCCAACGAGCTTATAGATCGCGACGAACCAGACGAGAAAGAGCGGGCGATAGAAATTCCCGGTCGCGCCCGAGATCACCACATCCCACACGTGGTGCGTGAAGAATCCCGGCACGGAGGCCCAAGAGCGGATGGCGGGGTTGTCGACGATCTGCGGAAAGTCGTCGGAGATGAACTCGAAGCGCAGCGTGTCGACGTAGACCAGGGCGGTCAGGACCAGGGCAAGCGGCAACAGCCAGCGGGCGGAGCGGTGGACGTCAGCGTCGGCCATCGGGGACTGCGCGAGATGATATAACGCGGTGCTTCTATAATCCGTTGACCGCATGGCTGCTATCGAGATCCTGGGGCTGAGCAAGAACTATCACGTCGGCTTCTGGCGCAAACGCGAGAAGACGGCGCTGCATCCGCTCACCTTGACCATCGAACCGGGCGAGGTCTTCGGCTATCTCGGGCCGAACGGCGCCGGCAAGACCACGACGCTGAAGCTGCTGATGGGGCTCGTCTTTCCGACGAGCGGCAGCGCGCGCATCCTCGGGCGTCCCTACGACGATGCGCAAGTGAAAGCGCGCATCGGGTTCCTGCCCGAGCAGCCCTATTTCTACGACCAGCTCACCGCGACCGAGTTGCTCGCATACTATGCACAGCTTTCCGGCGTACCGGCACGCGACCGCAGCAAGCGCGTCGAGGCAGCGCTGGCGCGCGTTGGGTTGGCAGATGCGCCGCGCATCCAGCTGCGCAAGTTCAGCAAAGGCATGCTGCAACGCGTCGGGCTGGCGCAAGCGATCTTGCACGATCCCGACGTAGTGTTCCTTGATGAGCCGATGTCGGGCCTCGATCCCGTCGGCCGGCGCGAGGTGCGCGACCTGATCCAGTCGCTCAAGGACGATGGCAAGACGGTGTTCTTCTCGACGCACATCCTCGCTGACGCGGAGGCGCTGTGCGACCGCGTCGCCGTGCTGAATCACGGTGAGCTGCGCGGCGTCACCCACGTGGATGAGTTGACGGCGCGCGTGGCCGGACGCGTGGAAGTCCTTTACCAGGGCAACGCGGACGCGTTGCAGCAGCTGGCGGCCGAGACGCATGCCACCGGCGAAGTCGTGCGTGCGCTGCTCGCAGAGGCGCAGCTCGATGCGGCCATCGACGCACTACGACGTGCCAGCGCGCGGCTGATCTCTGTCACGCCGGTGCGGGCGACGTTGGAAGAATACTTTGTCGAGAAGGTCTCGGCGCCGTCGAAACAGGCCGTCACGCCTGGGGTACGCGGATGAGCGGACGCATCGCTTCCATCGCGTTCAATACTTACCGCGAAGCTGTACGCGACCGCGTGCTCTACAACCTCGTCGCCTTTGCGCTGCTCATGACGGCGGCGGCCGTGCTGGTGGGCCAGATCTCCATTCAGATCGAGCGGCTCGTCGTCATCAATCTTGGGCTGACGGCGATCTCGCTCTTCGGCATCATCATCGCGATCTTTATTGGGATCGGACTGGTCTCCAAAGAGATCGAGAAGCGCACGCTCTACACCGTGCTCTCGCGCCCGGTGCGGCGCTGGGAGTTCATCGCCGGCAAGTTCCTCGGCCTCGCCGGTACGCTGGTGGTGAACACGTTCTTTATGGCGCTCGGCCTGTTTGCGGCGCTGCTCTATGTGACGCACGGCTTCAGCCGCGCCGACCTGCCGTTGCTCGCTGCGCTGTACTTCATCGTGCTGGAATTCGTGATCATGACGGCGCTGGCGCTGCTGTTCTCGTCGTTCTCTTCCCCGCTGCTCTCCGCCGTGATGACGTTTGCGCTTTTCGTGATCGGGACCTTTGCGGGCGAGCTGCGGACCCTGGCTGCGATCCTGCCCGGCGTGTCGCGCTGGCTCGCGCTTGGGCTGGCGTACATCGTGCCGAACTTCGCGAGCTTGAATGTGATCTCGACGGCGGCGCATGGGAACGCGATCCCAGGACAAGTCATCCTGCTGAACACGGTTTATGCGTTGCTGTACTCGGCGGCGGCGGTGGCCGGGGCGATCTTGATCTTTGAGAAGCGGAACTTCAAATGAGGCGCACGGTCACGATCGCCGTCCTCATCGCCTCGCTCACCGGCGCGGTCGCCACGGTGCGCGCGCTCGATCGCGTGCGCGCGCGCAGCACCGACGATGAAGTCCTCTACGTCCCTTCAGCCGCAGTGCTTCGTCACGCTTCGCTCGGCTACACCGGTTTGCTCGCCGACATCTACTGGACGCGCGCCGTGCAGTACTTCGGCGCGAAGCACGTGATGCATGCACGCAGCTATCCCATGCTGGCGCCGCTACTCGATATCGCTACAGAACTCGACCCGCAGCTTCAGGTCGCCTACGAGTTCGGCTCGATCTTCCTCGCGCAACCCGTGCCGGAAGGTGCGGGCGAGCCGGTGAGGGCCGTGGAACTGGTGTCGCGCGGCATCCGCATGAATCCCAACGCGTGGCGCCTCTATTACCACCTCGGCTACATACAAGCGATGGAGTTGCACCAATACGACGTAGCCGCCAAGACGTTCGAGCAGGGTTCGAATGTGCCGGGCGCGCATCCGTGGATGAAGGTCGTCGCGGCGACGATGGCGCAGCATGGCGGCGAGGCGCAGATGGCCCGCTACCTATGGTCGCGCATCTACGAGAGCGCCGACGACCCGATGATCAAGAAGAGCGCCGCCGAGCATCTGCGCGCGCTGCAAGTGGAAGACGACCTCGCGCGGCTGGAGGCATTGGTCGAGCAATTCCGCGCTAAGAACAAGCGCGTGCCCGCAACCTTCAGCGAACTGGGCCTGCGCGGCGCACCTGCCGACCCACTCGGACATCCGTATCGGCTGGCGCAGGATGGTCACGTCTACGTGCAGGACGCGCACGACCTGCCGTTCCTCAGCAGAGGTGTGCCGCAGCCGTGATCCGTAAGCTCAGTTCCTGGGTGCCCCAGACGAGCGATTGGTGCTCGTCTGGGTTATTCAAGCATCCAATAAGCGCCAGATGAAACACGCATTCTTACTTCTCATCTTTCTCGCCTCGGCCGTCGGACAAGTCCCTTCCGTCCATGACCTCGCCGGACGCGTCGACCGCTACTACAACACGCTGCAATCGTTCGAAGCCGATTTCACCGAGAGCTACACCGGGCCGGGCATCCTGCGGAGCGAGAGCGGCACGCTGCAGCTGAAGCAGCCGGGGCGGATGCGCTGGGACTACAAGACGCCGACCGCGAAACTCTTCCTGACCGACGGGAAGAACGCATGGTTCTATGTCCCCGGCGAGCAGCAGGCACGGCGCACGGCCATCAAGCAACTCGATGACCTGCGCTCGCCGCTGCGTTACCTGCTCGGCCACGCCAAGCTGGAGAAGGAACTCAACGGGCTTTCACTCGCGCCTGATGTCACGCCCACGACCGCCGGCAACGCGGTGCTGCGCGGCATCCCGAAGGGACTCGAGGACCGGGTGCGCGAAGTCCTGCTCGAGATCAGCCCGGCGAGCGGACGCATCGACCGCATCGTGATCCACGAGATCGACGGCTCGACCACCGAGTTCCGGTTCGGCAAGATGCTGCTCAACACCGCGATCCCGGACGCGCGCTTCCGCTTCACGCCGCCGGCAGGCGTGCAAGTGATCGACGCCAAGGACTTCGTGGCGCAGTAAGGGCTTCACCACGGAGGCACGGAGAACTTCAAGAGCTAAAGCCTCAAACCGCGGATTTCGCAGATAAAGACCGCGGATTACGCTGCTTCAATCTGCGCAATCAGTGGCAGTGATCCGCAAATCTGCGTTTCACGAATTTGCCTTTCTCCGCGCCTCCGTGCCTCCGTGGTGAGAACGTCTTTCGCTCGCGCACGTCTTACAGACAGGCGGATTCCGCCTGTTACACTGAGCGGTTGCGCCCTGCGAGGTGCTCTGCCTGATGGCTGAGTTTGTGGTCAAGGCCGCCGACGAGCGCGGCCACGTGCGCGAACAGCTTGAGACCGCTCCCTCGGAAGCCGACGTGCGCGAGCGCTACACGTCGCAAGGTCTGCTGATCTACTCGGTGCGGCCGCGCGGACTGCTCGCCGCCGGTTCCATGCCGCGCGCCCGCCGGTTGCGGATGGGTGACTTCGTCATCTTCAACGAGCAGTTCGTCACGCTCTTTCACGCAGGATTACCGATCGTCACCGGCCTCGACCTGCTGATCCGCCAGCAGAAGAATGCGTCGTTCCGCTCGCTGCTGGAGGCGGTGCGCGACCGCGTGAAGGCCGGTTCTTTGCTCTCGGACGCGTTCGCCGAACACGGCGCCATCCCGCGGCTCTACACGACCACACTGCTCGCCGGCGAGAAAAGCGGCAATCTGGAAGAAGTTCTGCGGCGCTACATCAGCTTCCAGAGGCTCGCGCTGGCGTTCCGCAAGAAACTCGCTTCGGCGCTGATCTATCCGACACTGCTGTTCTTCCTCGTCATCGGCATGCTGACGTTCCTTATCACCTATGTCGTACCGCAGTTCGCCACGCTCTACCAACAGCTGGACGCCGAGCTGCCGGCGCAAACGGTGTTCATGCTGAACGTCGGGACGACCGTACAGCACTACTTCCCTTACATCCTGGTGGCGTTGGTGGTCGGCGGCCTCTTCGGGTGGCGCTGGCGGCATACGGAAACCGGGTCCGCACAGTTGGACCGTGCGCGCCTGGCGATGCCGGTGCTCGGCGAGATATGGCTGAAGTACCAGGTGGCGATCTTCGCGCGCATGATGGCGACGCTGCTTTCCGGCGGCCTCCCCCTTGTGTCGGCGCTCGAGACGGCCGGGACCTCGATGCAGAGCCGCGTGCTTGCGCGGGCCATCGGCGGCGCGGCACAGCGAGTGCGTGAGGGCCGGTCGTTGTCACGCAGCCTGCAGGAGACGAAGGTGTTCCCCGAACTCGCCGTCGAAATGACCGAGGTCGGCGAGTCCACCGGCGCGCTGCCTGAGATGCTGACGTCGGTGGCACAATTCTTCGAAGAAGACGTAGAAACGGCCCTGACGCGTGCCATGTCGCTCATCGAACCGGTTATCCTGTTGGTGATGGGCGTCGTGGTAGCGTTCGTGTTGCTGTCACTCTACATGCCGATCTTTACGCTGGGCGCGGGCGGCCTGGCGGGAAGAGGCGTGCCGCGTTGACGCAAGGAGACGTTGCCAGCAACGTCTCTACAGTAGATATGGGAACCACCAAGAATTCGCTATTCGTGAACGGCACGGCGGCGGTCACCGACCCGGCCGCGGAGCAGGCGCGCGCGCGCGAGCTGGCGCAGCGTTACCGTGCTGAGTTCGTTGACCTGCGCGACTTTCACATTCGGCCCGACCTGTTCCGCAAGGTCCCCGTAGACCTGATGTTCCACTACAACTTCGTGCCGCTCGACGAGACGCCGGACGGGCGCCTCGTCATCGCCATCTCCGACCCGAGCAAGCTGATGCTCGTCGACGAGATCGGACTGCGGCTCGGGCGGCGCATCCAGACGAAGGTCGCGACGCTCTCACAGATATCCGACATCCTGAAGAAGACCGAGCAATCGCAGCGCGTGCTGGAAGAAGCCAGCGAGGGCCTGGCGCTCGACGTGGTCCGCGAGGAAGACACCGGCGAAGAGACGATCTCGATCGAGCGGCTGACGTCGGAGACGGAATCGAGCCGCATTGTCCACCTGGTGCGCACGACGATCTTCACCGCGCTGCAGCGGCGCGCGAGTGACATCCACATCGAGGGGCGCGACGATTCGGTCGTCATCAAGTACCGCATCGACGGCGTGCTGCAGCCCGCGATGGCGCCGATCGCGAAGGAACACCATTCCTCGATCATCTCGCGCATCAAGGTGATGAGCGAGCTCGACATCGCCGAGCGGCGCGTGCCGCAGGACGGCCGCTTCCGCGTGCTCTATGGCAATCCGCCGCGGCCCATCGATTTCCGCGTCTCCATCATGCCGTCGATCTTCGGCGAAGACGCCGTGTTGCGCGTGCTCGACAAGGAGAGCATGAGCGAAAAGTTCCACCAGCTCACGCTGGACGTGGTCGGGTTCGGCGAGGAAGACCTGAAGCGCTTTCGCCGCTACATCAGCGAACCATACGGCATGGTGCTGGTGACCGGGCCTACCGGTTCCGGCAAGACGACCACGCTCTACGCTGGCATCAATGAGATCAAGACCGACGAAGACAAGATCATCACCATCGAAGACCCGGTCGAGTACCAGATCAAGGGCGTGACGCAGATCCCGGTGAACGAGAAGAAGGGGCTGACGTTCGC
>CAYWSH010000171.1:0-7896 GCA_964460655.1 uncultured Terriglobales bacterium
CTGAACAGTTGCCGGTAGACGAAGCGTTGCAGCCAGACGTCGCCCAGCAGCCAGACCTGCTCTTCGGCGTCGGCGCCACGGCGCTCGAGCGCGAAGGCGACCGCGGAGGTGATGAAGTCGATCACCAGGAACATGAGGAAGAACAGCAACAGCTTGTGGAAGCCGGTAGCATCGGCGCTGAGCGGATGGAACGAGACGTCGTAGTAATACCAAAGCACGCCGATCAGGAACCCGAGGTCGATGAACGGCGAGAACAGCGGCAGCACGATCTGAAAGACCAGGATGTTCGGCAAGGCCACGAGTCCGAGCGCGCCTTTGCGCGCAAGCACGCCGCGGTGTTTCCACAACGATTGCAATATACCGAATGACCAGCGGAAGCGCTGGCGCATGAGGCCGCGCGCGCTGATCGGCGCCTCGGTGAAGGCCAGTGCGCGGTCTTCGTACTCGACCCAGTAGCCGCGACGCAACAGGGCCATCGTCAGGTCGGCATCTTCGGCGACGGTATCGATGTGATACTGGCCGGCGGCGCGGACGTACTCGGTGCGCCACGCACCGAGTGCGCCCGGCACCACGCTGACGGCGTGCAGCGTGTTCAAAGCGCGGCGCTCGAAGTTCTGGCTGGTGACGTACTCGAGCGCCTGCCAGCGCGTCCAGATATTCACCCGATTGCCGACTTTCGCATTGCCGGCGACGGCGGCGACGCGCCGGTCCTGGAAGTGCGGCACCAAACGCGAGATGGCCGCGGGATGGATGATGGTGTCGGCATCGATGCCGATGTAGATCTCTTCATTCACGATGGTGAGCGCATGATTCAGCGCTTCGGCCTTGCCGGCATTCTGCTGCGTGAGCGCGACGACGCGGCCGGAGGCGATCTCGGAAGCGAAGGCGCGCTCGACGACGGAGAAGGTAGCGTCCTTGGAGCCGTCGTCGATCACGATGACGCGCAAGTTGGGATAGTCCGAGCGGAGTGCGGCGCGCACGGTGCGCTCGATGACGGTTTCTTCGTTGTAGGCCGGGATGAGGACGGCGACGGCGGGGGCGAAGGTTGTGCCATCCGTCGTTATCCCACCCTTTGCGCCAAAGTCGGGCGCAAAGGATGGGGCACCCGAAGAGTTTTTTCTGCGCAGGCGATCGAAGATGGCGAGGGCGCCGACGAGGAAGAAGCGCAGGCTCATCAGCACGTCGCCGACGAAGAAGACGAAGACGATGACTTCGCGTAGGGCGCGATGCGCCCAGAAGCCGAACCAGTCGAGATCGGCGGCGATGCGTTCGCGCGCGCTGGCGAGCAGCGGCATGACGTCGTTGCGCGACTTGCCGAGCAGCGTGCCGACGGGCACGAACTCGAAGCCACGGCGGCGGACTTCATGAATGATGATGGGCAGGGCTTTTAAAGTCTCGCTGCGGTCGCCGCCGCCATCGTGCAGCAAGATGACGTTGCCGCAGTGCGGGGCAAACGTCTGGCACGGGGGCAGGTTCGTCAGGATGCCCCATTCCTTGTCGTAGAGGATCTCCTGCATGGTGCGCAGGTGCGGTTTCTTCTCCCAATCGTGCGGGTCGAGCTTGGAGCCGACCGACGTGTAGCCCATGTCCTGCACGACTTCGAGCGGGCGGACCTGATCGTCGGTGTCCGGCTCCTGGTCTACGCCATACGGTGGCCGGAAGAAGACGGGCTTGATGCCGAGCTCGCTTTCGAACAAACGCTCGGTCGCATTGATCTCCAGGCGCAGGCGGCGTTCGGTGGCGGCCTGCGAACCGAGGTCGCTGATGTCGGGATGCAGAAAGGTGTGGTTGCCGATGGTGTGGCCCTCGGCGTAGATGCGGCGCAGGATGGAATTGTAGCGCTCGCCTTCGCTGCCGATGACGAAGAACGTGGCGGGCACGTTGTACTGCTTGAGCACGTCGAGGACTTTCGGTGTCCAGACCGGGTCGGGGCCGTCGTCGAAGGTGAGCGCGATCTGTTTCTTCTGCGCGCCGTAACGCGCGATCTGGTAGGGCAGCGGATAGCGCTGGAAGTCTTCTTCGTCCACCTGGTTGGTGGTGGGCTCGAGGTGGACGGTGCGCGCGCCGTTCACGGGGCGCTGCTCGATGCGCAGCACCTCGCCCTCGCCTTCCATGTCAACGTCGTGTCCGGGCGGCACGTCGCCGAGCAATTCGTGGGCGCGCGGGTCGCCGGGCGTGTCCCAGATCTTCCAGAGCGAGCGGTCTTCCGCGCCCAGGCGCCAGAGCGCAAAGGTCTGGATGCCAAGCGAGCGCGCAGCGCGCATCTGGTTCAGTGCGGTGATGGCGTCGGCGAACCAGACGTCGTGGCGAATGTTCTGCTCATCAAGATACGAGTAGTGCGGATTCAGCGAATCCTGGTCGATCTCGACGTCGGCTTCCGACTCTTGCGCGTCGAGCCACGCCTGCTGCACGGTCTCCTGCACGGTCGCCTTATCGGGCTGGCCTTTCTTCGGCAGCGCGAAGTTGTAGCCGTAGTTGGCGATGGAGCAGATGATCTTCTCGCGCGGCGCGAGGGTGAGGGCGCGCTTCAGGTTGTCGGTGAACCACTCCTGCGCGGCCACCGGGCCCGGCGGGCCGCCCGGGAAGTGCTGGTCGTAGTTCATGATGATGAGCCCGTCGGAGTGCGCCGCGATGAAAGTGAAATCGAAGTCCTCGTTGCGCGCGGGCACGCTGACGTAGAGCTTCATGCCCTTGGCGTGCAGGTCGTTAGCCAGCTCGGAGATGAGCGTGCGGTAGCCCGGCTGATCGGCGAAGTCGAAGCCCTCGAAGTCGAGCGTGGCGCCGTGATAGCTGTCGGTGGCGAGATACTGCTCCAACTCTCGCCGAAAACGCTCACGGGCATTCGGGTCGCGCAACACGGCGCCGACGTCGGGGTCCCAATCGTTGGCGATGGGATCGAAGTTGTTGACCAGCGGAAAGACTTCCAGCTCGAGCTTCTCTTTGCGGACGAGGTCCATGACGCGCTCGTCGATCTTGGCGACGTGGCCATCCTTGCCGATGACGTCGAAGAGCTGGACGGATTCGTTCACGCCCTGCAAGTGGCCGTCGGGCGTGAGGACATGGAGCCACTCGGGAAAGAGCAGGTCGATCTGGCGCGCGTACTCTTTGAGCGAGGCGTAGGAACCGGCGTCCCAGGTGACGTAGAAAGCGGCACGGATGCCTTCGCCGGAGTTCAGCACGACTTGCGAGGGCGCTTTGTCAGTCTTGCGATGCGTCGGCGTCTTGCGTTGCGGGCGGCCCTTCTTCTCCGGTTCCTTGAAGCGGCGGTAGGACGGACGCTCCTCGGGCAACTTGAGCGCTTCGACCTTGGTGGTGCGCACGAGGCTGTAGAGAAAAAAAGCGAAAAGCAGAGTCGTGACGGCACCGAGCAGGTTCAGCGCGCGACGCAAACGCTTCCAGCGCTTGCGCCCGGGATCGTAGAAGATGGGGTGAGCCACTGAGTCAATGATAACTGCGCTTTCCGCTTTGCGCTTTCCGCGCGCGGGACTCGCTCAGATGAGCGGTTCGGTGATTGCGGACACGCCCAAACCCGTAGATCCTTCGGCCAAGGGCAGGCCTCAGGATGACGCCTCAAGATCAAACCCGCAGATCCTTCGGCCAAAGGCCGGCCTCAGGATGACGGCGGCTGGATGATTACCGCTGCGCCGGATTGTGGGGATGCGATAGGGATGCTTCGACTCCGCGTCGTCCCGCTACGCGGGCCGGCGCTACGCTCAGCATGACAACCCTGCTTATGGTGCGGGCGGTTTGTCGGACATGCGGAAGCGGGTGCGGAAGTGCTCGCTGAGAAGTTCGACGGCAAGGCGGTTGCCCTGCGGGTCTTCCTGCGTGAGATAGCGCATGGCGTCAACGATAAGGCGCTGGCCTTCGACGTAGCGGGGGTCTTCGTGGCGCGCCTTGCGACCTTCGACCCAAGGCCGGACGGAGATGGTGAATATCTTTGCCATGCGGGGGCTCGGTATTCTGATGGGGAACGGAGGTCGCAGGTTGTTTACCAGGCGGAGTATAGTCCCATTCGCGTCGCGGGCTGAAGCATGTTCTTGCGGTGCGCGGAGGCGTTGTTAACCGCCCGTAAAATCTAGCTTTTACGCTTGCGGCGCGGGATTGCGCTGAAAGATAATCCAAGCCACTTAGCCAGGCTCGGCCTCGCCTGGAGCAGTGCGTCCCATGAAGTGTCCCATTTGCCAGAGTGTGAACCCCGACGCGGCCGCGTTCTGTAACGCGTGCGGTGGGGCGCTGCGCGCAACGGGCAGCATGGTGACGACGGCGGGCACGGGCGCATCCGGAGCCAATCTTCGACAAGACGCGATGGAGACGGCGGGCGGGGCCGTGCGTCCGCCGCAAATGCCGATGGATGCGAATGCGACGGCGGACTTTCCACGTAACGCAGCATCTTCCGCAAACCAGCCGAACGATGCGAACCAGACAATGGATGCGCCGATCGAGGGCAGCGTAGTGGATCCGGGCGCGACGCTCGATGCGCCGATCGCCGCAACGCGTCCCACGAAGCGCAAGGTGCCGAACCTCGATGCCATGGACACGGTGGATTCGGCAGTGTTCCGGCACGCGGCAAAGGGTGGCGACCAAGACATCAAGATCGTTTCGGTGAAGCCGCTCTCGACGCCGTCGTTCTCGATGTCGGCGACGGGCGTGATCATTCCCGATTTCGGTCCGCGCTACCAGGTCGACAAGCTGCTCGGGCAGGGCGGCATGGGCGCGGTGTACAAGGCGCGCGACCTCGAGCTCGACCGCGATGTCGCGCTGAAGCTGCTGCGGCCGGACGTGATCCCCGACCAGAACGCGATCTCGCGCTTCAAGCAGGAGCTGCTGCTGGCGAGCCGCGTATCGCACAAGAACATCCTGCGCATCCACGACCTGGGCGATTCGAACGGGCTGAAGTTCATCTCGATGGCATACATCGAGGGCGAGGACCTGCACGGCCTGATCGCGCGCGAAGGCAAACTGCCGATCCCGCGGGCGCTGCACATCGCGCGGCAACTAGTGGCGGCGCTGGAAGCGGCGCACGCGGAGAGCGTGATCCATCGCGACCTGAAGCCGCAGAACGTGCTGCTGGCACAGGGCGACGTGGTGTTCGTGAGCGATTTCGGCCTGGCGAAATCCACGGGCACGGAGAACGTGGCGCAGACGATGAGCGGGCAGTTCGTCGGCACGCCACAGTACATGTCGCCGGAGCAGGTGGAAGGACGGCCGACGGACCATCGCGGCGACATCTACGCGTTCGGCCTGATCCTGTACGAGATGCTGACCGGGCAAGTGACCTTCACCGGCAGCTCGGTGTTCCAGATCATGTATCAGCGCGTGCAGGGGCGCGCGCCGAATCCGAAGATCATCCGGCCGGACACGCCGGATTACCTGGTGCGCATCATCGACCGCTGCCTGGAGTGTGATCCCGAACTGCGCTACCAGAGCGCCAAAGACATCCAGCACGATATCGAAGCAGAGACGGCGCCGGAAGGCTCGGGCACGTTCTCGCGACGCGCGAAGCGCTGGTGGTACGACACGCGGCACTCGAGCCGCGCGCAGGTGGTGGCGATCGCGCTGGCAGTGGCGATCGTGGTGACCATGGCCATCCCGGCATCGCGCAATGCAGTGCTGAACCAGCTGCGCAAAGCGCTCGGCACAGGTGAGGTGAAGCCTTCGCAGTATGTCGCGCTGCTGCCACTGAAAGTGGTGAGCGACGATGCGAAGGTGAAGCTGGCGGCCGATGGCGTGGTGGACACGCTGGCGGCGCGACTGTTCCAACTGAAGTCGGTACAGACGGAGACGACCGCGTCGCTGACGAAGTTCAATCCGGAGGACCCACCGCAGAAGACGGGCAAAGACCTGGGCGCGAACATCGTCGTCTCGGGCATGGTGCAGGCGCAAGGCGAGCAACTACGCGTGGTCGTCAACCTGAACGACGTGGCGAGCGGAAAACTGCTGCAGTCGTTCGAAGAGAAAGGCCTGCTGGGCGACCTGCTGACGATCCAGGACAACGTAAACAAGAAAGTCGTGGCGGCGTTGCGGGTCACGTCGGCAGAGCAAGCGACGGCGGCACTGCATCCGACGGAGAACGTGGAGGCGTACCAGATCTACCTGAAGGGGCGCAGCCTGATGCGCGGACAACTCGACCAAAAGAAGGTCGAGGAAGCGCTGGCGCAGTTCGATGATGCAGTGAAGCGTGATCCGAATTTCGCGCTGGCGTACACCGGGCTGGCCGACGCCAGCATGCGGATGTACAAGGAGACCAAGGACGCGAAGTGGGCAGACCGCGCTCTGAGTGCGGGCCAGCAGGCGGCGACGTTGAACGATCAGTTACCGGAAGTGCACGTCGCGCTGGGCAGCATCTACAGCCAGACGGGAAAGCAGGAGGGGGCGGTCGCGGAGTTGCAGCGCGCGGTGGCACTGGCGCCGAACAATGACGAGGGCTACCGCCGGCTGGGCGACGCGTATCTCGCGGCCGGGAAGAAGACCGAGACGCTCGCAGCGTACACCAAGGCGATCGAGCTGAATCAGTACTACTGGTTCAACTACAACGTGCTGGGCACGGGCTCGCTCAAGCTCGGCGAGTACGACGCGGCGCTGAAGGCGTTCCAGAAGGTAACACAGATCGATCCGAAGAACGCGGCAGCGTATCGCAACATCGGCGCCGTGTACTTCCGCCAGGGCAAGTTTGCCGAGGCCGTACCGGTACTGCAACAGTCGCTGGACATCGAGAAACATCGCACCGGCTACGTCAATCTCGGCGCCGCGCTCTTTTTCCTGAAGCGCTACGACGAGTCGGTCACGCAATTCCAGCATGCCGTCGAAATAGCGCCGAATTACGAATTAGCAGTGGGCGGGCTGGCGGATGCGTATCGCTGGTCGAACAAGCCGAAGGAAGCGGGCGACACCTACAACCGCGCGATCGCCCTGGCACAGCAACAATTGCAAACGAATCCGAAAGACTTTGCCGAGATGGGGCGGCTGGCGACGTACTACGCCAAGAAAGGCGATGCGCTGCGCGCGACACAGTACATCCGGCAAGGTCGCTCGGTGAATGCGACCGACAACCAGCTGATGTATCTCGAGGGCCAGGTGAAGGCGATCCTCGGTGATGACGAAGGCGCAGTCGCGGCACTGAAGCTGGCGTTCGAGAACAAGTATCCGAAGCAAGAGGCGCAGAACGATCCGGAGTTGGCGAAGCTGCAACAGCGGGCGGATTACAAGCAGTTGATGAAGTAGAGGCGCGGAAATCATCCCACCCCAGATTCTTGCCGTGAGAAACACGCCAGGGTCAGGCATGTTTCTCACGGCGAGAATCTGGGGTGGGGAGTTTTAGGCGAGTTGTACGGCGCGGCTGAAACCGCGCCCTTACGAAAGAAAGACGCGGGCGAGTCGCCCGCGTCCACGCTATTCTCTTGTCGCTCCGCTCCAGCCCCGCCGGAGCACCTCGACTTCCTAAAGGTGTCGAGGCCTGCAAGCGCGCTACGCGGCCTGGACCGGCCGCTCCGCTAATACGTCTATGCGTTAGTCGTGGACGCCGTCCATGAAGGCGCGGAGTTTGCGCGAGCGCGAAGGATGGCGCAGCTTGCGCAGCGCTTTCGCCTCGATCTGGCGGATGCGCTCGCGGGTGACGGCGAACGACTGGCCGACTTCTTCGAGCGTGTGCTCGGAGCCGTCTTCCAGACCGAAGCGCATCTTTATTACTTTCTCCTCGCGCGGCGTCAGGGTGCGGAGCACCTGCGCCGTGCACTCTTTCAGGTTGACGTTGATGATCGCTTCGGCGGGCGAGATGACGGCGCGGTCCTCGATGAAGTCACCGAGGTGCGAATCTTCCTCTTCGCCGATGGGCGTCTCGAGCGAGATGGGCTCCTGCGCGATCTTCAGGACCTTGCGGACCTTCGCGACCGGGAT
>CAYWSH010000172.1:0-7874 GCA_964460655.1 uncultured Terriglobales bacterium
ACCATGGTCCAGCGGCGCGTGATGTGGATCCACTTCTCGCCGGGATAGCGCATGATGAGCGCGCCGAGCGCAAAAGCGAACGGCACCGTGAAGCCCACGTAGCCGAGGTACAGCATCGGCGGGTGGATGACCATCTCGGGATACTGCAGCAGCGGATTCAGCCCGAACCCATCCTGCGGGACCGCGCCCTGCATCAACGCGAACGGATGCGCGGCGAAGTTCACCAGCAGCAGGAAGAAGAGTTGCACCGCCGCGATGACGACGCTCGCGAACGCAAACAGGCGAGGGTCTGTCCTGTGACGCAAGCGGAGGACGAACCCATACGCGGCGAGCAACCAGCACCAGAACAGCAGCGAGCCTTCCTGCCCTGACCATAGCGCCGCGAACTTGTACGGGCCGGGCAGCGCCCGGTTCGAGTGGTGCAGGATGTAGGCGAGCGAGAAGTCGTTGCTGAATGCAGCAACTAACAGGCAGCCGACCGCGATCGTCACCAGCCCGAAAATGGCGATGCCGGCGCGCCGCGCGGTCTCGCCCAGGCGGTCATGCGCACGCGCCAGCGCCAGGATGCCCGCACAGAGCGAGTATCCGCTCAGCGCGAGCGCCAGCAGCAACGCAAAGCTACCCACCAAGCCCATGGGAAACCATCATTTTACCTGCGCGGATGCCCCACCGCCCGGGAACCGCTTCGGGCGCAGTCCCATGCCGGGAAAACGCCGGCGAGCAAGTCATCCTGCAGGTATCTCGTAATGCGACCGATTTTGGGATTGTAGAGGGTGTTGCACCTCCGGGCTGTGACGCGGCGCACAAGGCCTACGACCTTCGTCACGGCCGGAAGCCGCCCTGTGCCTCACGATGGCTACAGTAGCGCATCTTTTTATCGAGAGAACTCCCATGAAACGGATCCTGATCGCCGAAGACGTAGAGAGTATCCGCTTATTGGTGAAGACCACCTTGGAGTCGCCCGACGCTGAGATCGTTGAGGCAGCCAGCGGTTCGGTGGCATACGACAAGGCGGTGCGGCTGCATCCCGACCTGATCATCCTGGACTGGTCCATGCCCGGGATGACGGGCGTGCAGGTGCTGGAAGCGCTGCGCCGGCACGCCGAGACCGCCAAGATCCCGGTGATCATGCTGACCGGCATGAGCCAGGCCGAGGACCGGCAACACGCGCTGCGCCTCGGCGCCAGCGACTATCTCGTGAAACCGTTCAGCCCGCTGCAGCTGCTCACCTCGGTGCAGGACGCGCTGGTGGATGCGGAAAGGAGAGCGAATGGCCGACACCGCGGAGTCGTCTTCAGCATTGCGCGCGCAGGTTGAAGCGACGCAGGCGCAACTGGCGGCGTACGCGCGCGACTTCCGCACGCTGCTCGACGCGGAACGCGAAAAAACGAAGCAACTGGCGGCGGCCAACCTCCAGCTGCAGTCCTACGCGCACGACTTGCGGCATGCGTTCGACGCCGAGCAAAGCAAGACGCGCGAACTGGAGCGCGCCTATCTCGATACCGTCGAGCGGCTCATCGCCGCGGCGCGTTGCAAGGACGATGAGACCGGTAACCACATCCTGCGACTGCGCCACTACGCGCGCGTGCTGGCACGCGCGCTCGGCTGGCAGAAGGAAGCGATCGAGGCGCTCTACCACGCCACCCCGATGCACGACATCGGCAAGCTGGCCGTGCCCGATGCCATCCTGCAAAAGCCGGGCCCGCTCGATGCAAGCGAATGGGTGTTGATGCGCCGCCATCCGGAAGAAGGTGCGGCGTTGCTGCACGGCTCGGCCTCGCCGGTGCTCGAGCTCGGCCGCAGGATCGCCCTCAGCCATCATGAGCGCTGGGACGGGACGGGCTATCCCCACGGTCTGCGCGGGGAACGCATCCCCCTGGCCGCGCGCCTCGTGATGCTGGTGGACCAATACGACGCGCTCCGCAGCCGGCGTCCCTACAAACCGGCGCTCACCCACGAGCGGACTTGCCGGGTCATCCTGCAAGGTGACGGGCGCACGTTGCCCGGTCATTTCGATCCGCGACTGCTGGCCGCTTTCCGGCTGGTACAAGCGGAGTTTGCCGCCATCCATAAAAAGTTCGCTGATTGAAGAACTTGGACGATCACGCCGCCGATGCTACCAAGGCGCGGAGCGTCGTGATCAATTCTTCCGCGGGAAATGGCTTGCAACGGAACTGCACGCCGAGGCCTGCGTACTCAGGCTCGGCCTCGGGCAGTCCGGTGACGACCAGGATGGGAACGTCAGGCCGGATGTCGCGCAGCGCACGGACCAGTTCGGCACCGCCCAGGCCCGGCAGCATGTGGTCGGTCACGATAGCGCCGATCGACGGCCCCTGCTCGCTGCGCAGGATGCCGAGCGCCGCCTCACCGGTCTCGGCTGTTAGGGTGGAAAGGCCGGCATTGCGCAGGATCTGCGCACGGATCTTGAGCTGCGCAGCTTCGTCGTCGATCAACAGGATGGTTTGCGGCACGGCGGCTCCGGCTAGGCGCTGCGGGCTTGCGCGGCACAGTTGAGGATTTCGTTTTCCGCGCGCAGCCAGTCCTGCTCAGGTGAACCGTTCAGTCCTTTACGTTGCTGGTAGAGCTCGTAGGCGCGGCGGCGTATCTGCTCCTGCACGTCGGTGGCAGATTGTGCGGTGACGGGTGGCGGCGGAACGACGGCCAGCGGCGACGGCTTGCGGACCGCAGGGGTTCTTTCCTTTGTGGGCTTGCTGGGCATGGCCAGCTCCTTCAACTGCTCGGAAGGGACCACCGAAACAGATTTGTCCATGATAGCGCGATTCTGGCGGCGCGTGGGTAGCGCCCGTTTGTGGATTCTAGATCCGAATCGCACCGGAAGCTGATTTCTTGACCGCTTGACAACTCTTCACCGCAGGCGCAGAATCCAATCCCTCAAGGCGAATAAAAAGCGAATATCTTTCGCCCACGGATTCCCGCTATGTCGGCCGCGCCCGCAATCTCGTCCACCCCTGCCGCCGTTTTGCGACAGCAAATAGAAGACGCGCTCGCCGAGCGTTTGCCGGGAGCATTCCGCGTCCATGACCGCACCGCCCCTGCCATGGCGGCCAGCGGCGTGGCCGAGTTCGATTCGCTTACCGGTGGACTGCCCTGTGGCGGGTTGACGGAGGTCTTCGGCGCCGCCTCCTCGGGCCGGAGCACGCTGCTGGTGGCCGCGCTCGCCGCGGCCACCGCGCGTGACGAGACCTGCTGCCTCATCGACGCCGGCGACAGCTTCGATCCCGAGAGCGCCGAGGCGGCGGGCGTGGACTTGAAAAAAGTTCTATGGGTGCGGTGCGGAAGAACAGTTGCCGGTTGCCAGTCGTCAGTTGGCAGAAAACCTGGATATCGACGTATCGAACAGGCGCTGAAAGCCGCCGACCTCGTTCTGCAAGCCGGCGGATTCGGGTTGGTCATCGTCGACTTGGCCGCGGTGCCGGTGGACGCGGCGCGGCGCGTGCCGCTCGCGTCGTGGTACCGCTTCCGTCGGGCGGTCCAGGACACGCGCGCCGTGCTGCTGGTCATCAGCGCGGCGCCGTTGGCGCACAGCTGCGCCACGTTGGCGGTGAAGCTCGAGCAGCGTGTGGTCACGGTACAGCCGTCGGCAAGCGCGGCGTGGATCGTGGGCAACGGAAAACTCGTTGTCCCCCCGCATGCGCAGTTGCTCGCAGGAGTGGAGTGGCGGTGCGAGGTTGCGCGGTCGCAGTTGGCCATGCGGAAGATGGCGCAGAGCGCAAGCTTGGAAGCAAGGACCGGAACTTGTTTTTGATTTTTTGATTTTCGATTTTTGATTTGTTGATTTCAGTACCCAGCCTCGTACCCAAAAAGATCAACAAATCAAAAATGAAAAATCAAAAATGCTTTTCTGCTCCCTCTACGTTCCCGATCTGGTTGCCGAGGCACTCGTGCGCACCGAGCCGGTACTGCGCGAGCAGCCATTGGCCGTGCTCGCTGGCACGCCGCCGCTGGTGCGCGTCTGCGCGGTGAATGCCGCGGCACGCGCGGCGGGCGTCGAGATCGGCATGCCGAAGCTGCAAGCGGCCGCACTCGCTGGGCTCAAGCTACGCATGCGAGCGCCGGCGCAGGAAGCGGCGGCGACGGCGGCGCTGCTGGATTGCGCGCACGCCTTCTCGCCGCGCGTGGAACCGCTCGCGCCCGACGCGGTGCTGCTTGATGCCACCGGCCTGGAGCGCATGTTCGGCGCGCCGCCGCGCCTGGGACGCGAGATCGCGCGCCGCGCCGCCGAGGTCGGACTGGAAGTGAACGTGGCGCTCGCGGCGAACCGCGAAGCGGCGATCCATGCCGCGCAGGGGTTCGCTGGTGTCACGGTCATTCCCGCAGGTGAGGAAGCGCAACGCCTGGGCGCGTTGCCGGTCGAGTTGCTGGTCGCCGGGCGCGAGTATCAAGACAAGAGCGAAGAGTTCCTGCAGACGCTCTCCAGTTGGGGCGTGCGGACGTGGCGCGCGTTCGCGGCGCTGCCGGTAGCCGCGGTGGCGCAGCGCCTGGGGCGGCGCGGCGTGGCACTGCAGAAGCTGGCGTGCGGCGCAGGCTCGAACGTGTTGGTGGCGGCCGAACCGCCACTGCACTTCGAGGAAACGCTCGAGCTGGAGCATCCGGTAGAGCTGCTGGAGCCGCTCGCGTTCCTGCTGGCGCGCATGCTCGAGCCGCTCTGTGCGCGGCTCGCGGCACGTGCGCTGGCAGCGAACGAGCTGCGGCTGGAGCTCACGCTCGATGCCGCGGTGCGCGATGAGGAAGTCGAACCGCGGAGGCGCGGAGACGCGGAGAAGATCGCGGCACGAAAGGAAGTGCGGAACTGCGAAAGTGCAGAAGTGCGAAATTTACAAACCGATAGTGATAGCCCGCAATTTCGCACTTTCGCAGTTTCGCACTTTCGCACTGCTCTTCGCTTCCCTGTCCCGCTGTGCGATGCGCGCGTTTTCCTGAAACTGCTCCAGCTTGACCTGCAAAGCAGTCCGCCACCTGCGCCGGTATTGAAACTGCGGCTCGCGGCTGAGCCGGCGCGCCCGCAGGTGGCACAGCACGGTCTGTTCGAGCCGACGGCGCCCGCGCCCGAAAAACTGCAATTGCTGCTCGCGCGGTTGGCGGAGATCGTCGGCGCGGTGAACGTAGGCGCGGCGGAGCTCGAGGACAGCCACCGGCGAGAAAGGTACGTCCTCGCACCATTCACGGAAGCACGCAAAGATTGCGGAATCGGGGAATTGCGTGATTGCGGAAGTAAAAGGCAAAAACAGATCCCTCGCTCCGCTCGAGATGACAAAAAAGAAGATTGCGCGCTGGCCACGCGCATCTTCCGCCCTCCGCTGCCCGTGACCGTGGAGGTTCACGCGGGTCGTCCGGTGCGCGTCGTCTGTCACGACGAGCGCGGTCATTCCGGTGACGTTGTCTGGGCAGCGGGACCATGGCGGTCGAGCGGTGAGTGGTGGATGGAAGTTGTGCGTGACGAATCGCAAGTTGCCGGTCAAAAACATGCGGCGCTGTCTTCGTCACCGGTAGATTCCCGTTTCCCCGAGATGCAGTTGACGCCGCGCTGTGCGGAGTCGCGTCCGACAAAACACAGCCAGCGTGAAGCCGCGCGGTTGACCCCGCCGCCGGCGATGGAAGTGAATATCGGCGGATATCAGTACCCAAACCCAGTAGTCAGGAATCAGGAGTCAGGAGTCAGCGTTGCAAATCCACGGGACACCGACGTCGCTTACGCGAGCGGCTTTGCACGCGAAGAATGGGATGTGGCGGTGCGTCCCGACCGCAGAAAACCAGTGACGCTTGCGGGGCGCTCGCTGGCCAACGAGCCTCCGCAACCCGAGTTGGTGCTGTGGCGGCTGGTGCAGACGCACACGAAAGAATGGTGGGCGGAAGGAGCCTATGACTGAAGTGCGAAAGTGTGGAATTGCGAAAGTGCGGAATTGAAGAACAAAAGAGCGGATTCGTGTTTTCACAAATTTCGCACTTCCGCACTTTCGCAGTTTCGCACTGAGGATGTCTTACGTCGAGCTCCATGCCCGTTCTGCCTTCAGCTTCCTGGAGGGTGCTTCCACTCCCGAAGCGATGGCGGAAGTCTGCGCGGAGATCGGCCTGCCGGCCGCGGCGCTCGTCGATCGCGACGGCGTGTACGGCGCGCCACGCTTCCATCAGCGTGCGCAAAAATGCGGCGTAAAGGCGCACATCGGCAGCGAAGTGACCGTGACCCCACCACGAAGGCACGAAGACACGAAGCAGAAAAAAGAAGACTTCGTGCCTTTGCGTCTTCGTGGTGAGTTCTTCCGCATTCCGCTCCTCTGCGCCGACCGCACCGGCTACCAGAATCTCTGCCGCCTGATCACGCGAGCCAAGCTGCGCGCGCCCAAGGTCCCGCTGGAGTCGCGTCCCGAGACGTTCGCGGCCGCGCAGTGGGATGAGCTGGCGGAATTTTCCGCCGGACTCATCTGCCTGACCGGCGGCAAAGAAGGTCCGCTGCACGATGCGTTGTGCCGCGGCAACATGGAAGAGGCGCGCGCGCGGCTCGAACGACTCGTCGCGGTCTTTGGTCGGGAGAATATCTACGTCGAGCTGCAACGGCACTACAGCCGTGAGCAGGAAGCACGCAACCAGGCGATCATCGCGTTGGCACGCTCGCTCAAACTTCCGCTCGTGGCGACGAACGGCGTGCAGCATGCCACACCACCGGAGCGCGAGCTGCTCGACGTGCTCACTGCTATCCGCCATCACCTGACGCTCGACGCCGCCGGCCGCCTGCTCACAAAAAACTCCGAGCGCCACCTGAAGACCGCGCGCGAGATGCAGCGCTTGTTCGCCGACCTGCCGGAAGCGATCGCTAACACGGAAGTCGTTTCCTCGCGACTCCAGTTCACGCTCGCCGACCTCGGCTACGCGTTCCCGAAATATCCCGTGCCCGAGGGTGAGACGCAGATGAGCTTCCTGCGCGCACGTACAGACGAAGGCGTACGTGAACGTTACGGACGCAAACCGCCGGAGCTGCGGCAGCGCGCGCGCCGCCAGGTGGAGCGCGAACTCGCGCTCATCGAAAAGCTCGGGCTCGCGGGCTATTTCCTCATCGTGTGGGACATCGTGCGGTTCTGCTGCAAGGAAGGCATTTTGGTCCAGGGCCGCGGTTCGGCGGCGAACAGCGCGGTGTGCTACTCGCTCGGCATCACCGCCGTCGACGCCGTCGGGATGGACCTGCTGTTCGAGCGATTTTTGTCCGAAGAACGCGGCGAGTGGCCCGACATCGATCTCGACCTGCCCTCCGGCGACCAGCGCGAGCGCGTCATCCAGCACGTGTACGAACAGTACGGACAGCGCGGCGCGGCCATGACGGCGAACGTCATCACCTATCGCGGCCGGCTGGCGGCGCGCGAGATGGGCAAGGTGCTGGGGTTCGACCAGGAAACGACTGGACGTCTTTCCGCGCTGGTCGGCACCTGGGAGTACCGCGACCCGCGCGACACACTGGAGTCGCAATTCCGGCTTGCCGGTTTCGACCTGCGGCATCCGCGCATGCGGAGATTCTTCGAGCTCTGCCTGAACGTACAGGACCTGCCGCGGCACCTCGGGCAACACTCCGGCGGCATGGTGGTGTGCCAGGGACAGCTCGATGCGGTGGTGCCGCTCGAGCCGGCGTCGATGCCCGGGCGCGTCGTCGTGCAGTGGGACAAAGATGATTGCACCGACATGGGCATCATCAAGGTCGATCTGCTCGGGCTCGGCATGATGGCGGTGCTCGAAGACTGCATCAACATCATCGAACGCGACCAGAACGGAAAAGTCGACTTGGCCCATCTTCCTCCGGGTGACCCCGCCGTCTATGGCGCGCTGCAAAAAGCCGACACCGTCGGCATGTTCCAGGTGGAGAGCCGCGC
>CAYWSH010000173.1:0-7869 GCA_964460655.1 uncultured Terriglobales bacterium
AGGGCACCGGCGTCTTCGAGACGCTGAAGGAAGTCGCCCGCCAGGTGCTGGTCGAATTGAAGAAGGGTTAAGGCCGTCTTCGCAAGCGTTCCCAACAACCTCTGGGTGTCACGATAGTGACCGGCGACTGCGTGGCCACGCTCAGCAGATCTTCGTCTCCTGTGACCAGCATGTCTGCTCCTCCCGCGACCGCTGACGCGAGCACCCATGCGTCGTCAGGATCGCGGATCTCGATGGCGAGCCGCTTGTTCGGTTTGGGGATGATGGTTTCATCGCGCAGTGCGCTGATGATCGCATCGACTTGTCCCGCGCCTGCGCGGAAGCGATCGCGCAATACACGCCGCAACTCGTTGAGGTTGACTTCGCCCGTCAGTAACTCGTGTTCGGCAAGAACGAGCTGCAACAGGTCGCTGCTGATGCCGCGTGCGGTATAGGCGCTGACCAGGACGTTCGTGTCGAAGAAAACCTTCAAGACACGATGCGGAACACATCCTCGTCCGTGAGAATGCCTTGCGCTTCGGCCAACGGGAGCAGGCTGCGGCGCGATTCCTCGAAGCGCAGCAGAGCGATTTGCCGGCGCACGGCATCGCGCACGAGGTCGCTGCGGCTACGGCCGAGCCTGCGGCTCAACCGGTCCAGCTCGCGATGTGCCTTGGCGTCCAGCCGGATCGTAACGGTCGCCTCTTTCATGTATTACATTGTAACACACTACTCGTACCGCAGCGCCTCCATCGGGTCGATCCGCGTGGCCCTCCACGCTGGAATGAGACTCGCCGCCAGCGCGACTGACAACAGCACTGCCGATACCCCGATGAAGGTCACGGGATCGCCGGCGCCCACGCCGTAGAGCAGCTCGCGGATGGCGCGCGCGCCCGGCACCGCGAGCACTAGGCCGATCGCGAGTCCCAATGCGGCAAGTCGTGCACCCTCGCCGATCACCATGCGCAGCACGCTCACGCGCGTCGCTCCCAACGCCATGCGCACGCCGATCTCCTGCGTCCGCTCGCGTACCAGGTACGAGATGACGCCGAAGATGCCGATCGCCGCCAGCAGCAAGGCCGCACCGGCGAAGGCGGTCAGCAGGACCATGGTGAAGCGGCGGCCGCGCAGCGATTGCGCAATGACGTCGTCGATAGTGCGGAAGCTGTAGATGACCAGTTCGCCGTTAAGGCGGCGCAGGCTGTCGTGCACGGCACTGGTGGCGGAAGTTGCATCGCCGGCGAAGCGCGCCGTGAATCCGAGGCTGTATCCCTCCCATTCGGGATCGCCCGCCTGCATCATGTTGAGGTATCCCTGTGCGCGCAACGATTGCTTGTCGTCAGCTTCCAGGCCCCATTGCTTCACGTGGCCTACGAGGCCGACGATCTCGCCCTCGACGACGTTCTTGCGCTGGGAGCCATCCGGGAGGATGGGTGAGTAGCCATTCCACCGGATGCGTTTGCCGATCGGGTCCTGCCCGGGAAAGTAGGTCGCGGCGAAGACATCATCCACGACGACCGTGGGCGGCGTCGTGTCGCTCTCCTGCGCGCTGAAGAAGCGGCCGCGCAACAAAGGAATATGGACCGCCCGCAAGTAATCGGGCGTCACGTCGTAGCGCAGCGCCATGTTCTTCTCGCTGCCGGTGGGCGGTTCGGGCTCGCCGGCAAGCCAGAACATGAACTCGTCATCGCCCTGCATGAGGGTCGCGCCGTCCCGCATGGAAGCAGCGGTAACACCGGGCGTGGCGCGCACGGTCTCGTAGATCTGCCGCCAGGTGGCGCGCAAGCTGGCTGGGGTCGCGCCCCGCATCGTGGGCGGCAGGTCGACGGTGAACATCAGGATGTTGTGCGGATCGAAACCGGGATCGCTGTTCCACAAGCCCTGCAAGCTACGCAGCATCAGGCCGGCGCCGACGAGCAGCAGCATCGCCGTCGCCACCTCGGCGACGATCAGCGCCCGCTGCGGGCGCAGTCGCAAGGCGCCTGCATTGCGCCCCATGTTGAGCGTCCCGAGTGCCGGCTTGGCAAAGCGCACCGCGGGGGCCAGCGCGAACAGCAGCGCAGCGAAGGTAGAGATGCCGAGCGTGAACGCGAGCACGCGCACGTCCGTGTGCACTTCCTGCATGCGCGGCAGCGCCTGCGGCAGCAGGGCGAGCGCGGCGCGCGTTCCCCACACCGCGAACACCAGGCCCACGGCGCCGCCCGCCAGACCAAGCAGCACGCCTTCGGTCAGCAGCTGCCGCACGAGCCGGCCGCGCCGTGCGCCGAGCGCGGCGCGCACGGCAAACTCGCGCGCGCGGCTGGCCGAGAGCGCCAGCAGCAGGTTGGCGACGTTCACGCACGCGATCAGCAGGACGAACGCTACGGCGACGAGGAGGAACAAGAGGGTGGAACGCACGTTGCCGACGATGGATTCTTCCAGCGGGACCAGCGACGCGCCGGTGCCGCGATCGATCTGCGGATACTCGGCGGCGAGTTCGCGGGTGACGCGATCCATGTCCTCGCGGGCTTGCGTCAGCGTGACACCGTCTTTCAGCCGGCCGAAGCCGTGCAAGCCCATGCCCGCGCCACGTAGCTTCAGGCCATTCGCCCGCAGCGCACCGAGCGGCACGTAGACATCGGGCGCTGCGAGGTTCACCTGCAGCAGATCGAAGCTCGCGGGAATGACGCCGACGACCGTAAAGCTTCGCCCGTCGAGCGCGATATCTTTTCCCAGGATGTCCGCTGCCGCACCGAAGCGCCGTTTCCACAACCCTTCGCTGATCTGAGCCACCAGCGGTGCGCCGGGCAGATCTTCGCCGCCACGAAAATGCCGGCCCAGTACGGGCTGTACGCCGAGCAAGGGAAACAGGTCGGCGGTGATCCATTCACCGCGGATGCGCTCCGGTTCGCCGCCGCTCGTCAGGTTGAAGCCGGTGCCGCGATAGATCGCCATCGCCGCAAAGCTGCGATTGCGCTTCTGCCAGTCGAGAAAGTTCAGGTACGAGATCGAGCCCAGGGGAAAATTCGGCTTGCTGGCGTGCAGGGCAAAGAGCTGCTCGGAGTGCGGATAAGGCAGCGGCTTCAGCAGCACACCGTTCACCACCGTGAACAGCGCGGTGTTCGCGCCGATGCCGAGCGCCAGTGTCAGGACGGCGACGACGGTGAAGCCCGGTGTGCGCGCCAGCATGCGCAGGCCGTAGCGAAGGTCGCGCACCAGCGTCTCGAGGAAGATGCCGCTGCGGACGTCGCGGACCTGATCTTTCAACAGCTCGGCGCCCCCGGTCTCCAGCCGCGCCGCGCGTCGCGCCGACTGCGGAGATGCACCGCGTGCCGCGGCTTCGTCGCTGAGTTGCTGATGGTAGGCGGCGACCTCGTCGGCGAGGTCGCGCTCCACGCGGGAACGCAGGAACAGATTGCGGAGCAGGCTGCGCAGGCGGCGGAACATGGGTTGCCGATCCTATCGAGTGTCTGTACGACGCTCGTATAGACCTCCGATAGGAGCAGAGGTTAGCACCGATTGCGCGCACAAAAAAGCCCGGCCCCGCAGGACCGGGCCGTGAGGAGGAGGGTTCAGTACAGCTCGATACCGCGGTCCTTGATGCGGATGATCTCGTCGATCGAGCGGCCGTCTTTGTACTTGCTGATGAAGCTCGCGGTGACGCCGTGGTCGCGCAGGCGGATGATGTCGCTGAGCTGAGCGTTGGGGAATGCCGCCTTCACGTCCGCGAGGTAGCTGGAGCTCACACCGCTATCCCGCAAGCGCGCGATCTCGCCGAGCTCTGCCTTGGGGTAGGCGCGGCGGACATCGGCGATGTAGCTGGCGCTGACGCCGCGGTCGCGAAGCCGTGCGATCTCCTCGAGCGGCGTGTCCTTAAAACCGGCGTCGCGGACGTCGCGGATGTATGTCGCCGAGACGCCGCGGTCGCGCAAACGCGCCAGCTCCTCGACCGAGAGGTTCTTGTAGCCCAGATCGGAGAAGTCCTTCATATACTGCGCCGTCAGTCCGCGATCGCGCAGGCGCGTGATGTCGTCGAGCGTCAGGTCTTTGTAACCCTGGTCGCGCAATTGCTTGACGAAGTCGGCGGTCACGCCGTGGTCGCGCAGGCGCACGAGCACGTCGAGCGTCAGGTTCTTGTAGCCCGCTTCCGCCAGCGCGCGGACGTATTCCGCCGTGATGCCGTGATCGCGCAGCCGCGCCAGTTCCATCGGGGGCAGGTTGCCGTAGCCCAGCGACACCATTTCTTTGGCGAATTCGGCGGTGACGCCGTGGTCACGCATGCGGACCAGATCATCGAGCGTCGCGTTCGGATAACCGGCCTGCTTGATGAAGGTGATGAAGTCGGAGTTCACGCCGTGGTCGCGGGCGCGCAGCACCTCAGCGGCGGCGACGTTCTTGAAGCCGGCGTCGTTCAGCGCTTTGATGTACTGCGGCGTGACGCCGTGGTCGCGCATCTTGCGCAGGTCGGTGACGTCCTTGAACGTGTAGCCCGCCTGCTTCATCTCGCGGACGTAATCGAGCGATACGCCGTGGTTGGCGAGCCGCACCAGTTCGTCGATGCTGTAGGACGAGTAACCGTCGGACTTCAGCTCGTCGATGAACGCCAGCGACGAATCAGAGATCGTCAGGCGGAACTGCTGCGCCGCGGTCGGGGCTTCGAAGCCACGCTTTTTCAGCTCCGTGACGTAGTTCGGGTTCGGCGCGTAGGTCCATTGGCCGGAGCCTTGCCCGCCGACGAACCAGCCTTGCGCGTCGAAGCTGCCGGCATCGCGTGCGATGCGGAACTTCACGTTCCCGCCGGTACCGAACATTTGATCCTGGGTGAGGCCCTGCAACGAGGCCAGGGCGATGCTGCGGCCCCAGTTGCTGTAGCCGTCCCAGCCGTCGAAGTTGCCTTCGCGCGGGCGGTAGCGCATGGTCAATTGGACCTTGTCTTCGCCATGAATGGCGTCGATGAGCCACTGGCCGCGCGACGGGATGTAATCATCGTCGAAAGCGAAACCCGTGGTGAACAGGACGAGCAGCAGAGCGACCGAAGTCAGCAGACGGCGCATAAGGCAGGCCTCCAAGACGGAGCGATTCTCCGGAATCGACGTATGGGAGTACCGCCCGTGAGCAAGAAAGTTACAGAGTATTTGCTGTCATCCTGAGCGCCGCGAGTCCCGGCGTGCCGGGACGAACGAAGTCGAAGGATCCCTATGGTCGCGATGACCTCGGATGCAATAGGGATCCTTCCACTCCGCCGGCCCGTCTCAAAGGACGGGCCCACTTCGCTCAGCGTGACGGCCGACTCATTTCGGCCGGAAGGACTTCAGCATGTTCTCGAACGCCGGGCGCAGGTGCCCGAAGTCCTTCTCCGGCGAGATGAAGACCAGGTAGAGCAGCTCTCCGCGATTGTTCGGCAGCGCGACCAGCCAATCGCGCTCGCGCAGCGCCTGTCCATTCGACTGCAGGGGCGACGGCCCGGTCAGTTCCACGCTCTTGCCGGCGATGCCGTTGACGCGGATGTTCTGGTCGTTGCCGATGACCCGCAGGTCAGGATTCGACTGCCGCAGCGAGTTCTCGAGCTCGTGGAATGCACCGTCAAGGTTGCTGGACTCCGGCTGCATGCCGCTGATGATGGCGCCATACGCGATAGCGTTGTCGCCCACGCCCCCCTGGGGTGCGATCGTCACGGCCGACGACGCATCCCCGAACACCTGCCAGTTCGATGGATATCCGACGGTGAACGCCTGGTGGTTCATCTGCTTGAACTGCGAACTCGGCTCGATGTCGGGACCGGTACCGGTGGGCGTCGACGATCCGCCGGGAATGCTGCCGTTCTTCTGCATCTGCGCGATCTCTTCCGCCGTATAGGCCTTGCTGCCCGAGGCGCGCTGCTTGGCTTGGGCGAACTGACCGGTGTTGGCAGTGAACGAACGACTCGGCAGCGTCTTGATGAGCGCATCAACGGCGGCGGCGCGATTGCCCGGGTTCGGGTGGTCGCTCAGCATCTGCGGGCCGCGCGCCCCGCCTTCCTGCTCGAGCTTATGGAAGAAGTCGGACATCGCCTTGGGGTTGTAGCCTGCCAGGTACATGATGCGTGCGCCGACGGCGTCAGCTTCCGACTCGGCGCCGCGCGAATTCTTCAGCAGCATGCCGCTGGCGAAGATGTTGGCGCCCAGTTGCGCTAATTGTCCTCCCATGCCGCGGCCCACGATGGCGCCGAGCACGCCCAGGCCGAGCTGTGCCTTCGCCTGGCTGCTCACCATCTGGGCGCCGTGCCGCATGTAGACGTGGCCCATCTCGTGCGCGATCACGCCCGCCAGCTGCGCTTCGTTGTCGGCCGCCTGCAGCGTGCCGACGTTCACGAAGACCGGCCCGCCGGGCAGCGCGAAGGCGTTGATCTCCTTCTGATTCACCACGTGGAATTCATACGGGAAGCGCGGCGCGTCCTGCGAATCGGGGACGTAGGGCACCATCTTCTGCCCCAGCATCCGGATGTATTGCGCGATCGGGTCGCTGTCGCTCATCACCGGAAACTGCTGCCGCGCCTGCTGCGCGGTCTGCTTGCCGATCTCCACGTCCTGGTCGCGCGACATGAAGATGGTCGAGTGCGGCTGCGGGAAAGTGACGCCGGAGACCGCGGCGATCATCTGGCTGGCGGTAAAAATGAGGGCGAGCGAAGCGGCGGCGATCTGTGCGCTCACGCTGCGCATGCGGTTCGTCTTGCGGTCCATGCCTATCTCCTTCGGGCGACTTGCCTGCCACCCGCGTACTTGGTGGCCCGTACCACCCCTGGTCGGCACGTCAAGCAGGGCCTGATGTTACTGGATTAGATGCGAAGCAGTCCCGCGCCGCTGCGGTAACTTCACCGCCCGGCCCAAAACCGCGTAAACCCTGCGACTGAGGCTTGTTTCGAGGCGCAACCTCGCATAGACTCTCGCTTCCCCCCAGGGCGCGCGCCGCGACCAGGCGCCCGCCGCGTTTCGTCAGGAGACGCTGTGCCCCAGGACCAACTGCGCGAGCTGCTCGACCTCTCCGCCATCCACGCGTTCTATGTGCGGATCATCGAGGAGCACCTCGGCCATCCCGTGCCACAGCACGAGATCAAGCCCGAGGACCATGCCGCGCTCGCCATGACCATGCGGCACTGGCTCGACGTCCTCGACCTCTCCATCACGCCGGGCATGATCCGCGACGGCTTGAAGCTCATGCCGCCCCGTGAGGCCCTGGAAGCCCTGTTCCGCATGTATGTCCTGCGCGCATCCACCCGTGACCATGATCGTGACAAGGCCGACTTCATCGTCACGCATCTGTATCGCAATCCGTCACACTGGCGCAGCCATCGCACGGTACGGCCGAGCGAGAGCGCGCGCCAGGAGGATTTCGAGAAGGAACTGTGGAACATCATCGGCGGCGAACTGCCCGACGTTCCGCAAGAGCACCAGCAGCTCATGCGCGAGTTGGACGCGATGCGGCTCGAGGTCGATGACTTCCATGAATTCGACCAGCTCACCGATTCGAACATGCAACAGCGCCTGCGCGACCTGAAGGCGTCGCTGCGCGGATCGTTCTATCACCCGAACGTGATCTCGCGGCTGGCGGCCTTCAACGTGTGGTTCGGCGGGCGTTTCGACGATCTCTTCCGCAGCGCGACCGAGCAGATCAAGACCTACGCCGCTTCGATCACGCAGCAGGGCGGCAGCATCTCCAGCCGCGTGGAAGGCGACGTGACGGTGAAGCACTTGGCCGACGTCGAGGAGCACGAGATCCTGAAGCAGGAATACGGTCGCGCGCGCGAGCACTTCCGGCGCGTCGCGTCGTACAAGAAAGCGGTGGCCGGCAAGGTCAAGGCGCGCCCGGCCGCGGCCCATGCGCCGCATCCGCCGGCGCACCACGCAGCCGCAGCGGCTGCGCCTGCGCCTGCGC
>CAYWSH010000174.1:0-7852 GCA_964460655.1 uncultured Terriglobales bacterium
GAATACACCATCACGGGCTCGAGCTCCGTGCCGTGCTCTTTCGGCGGCGGCGCCTTCGTTTCGTCGGTCTTCACCGGAATCGTCGACACGGTGGCCGGTGAGGGCTCGGCTGCGGCCGGAGCCGCAGCCTCCGGCGCCGGCGCGGCTGCGTCGTTCGCCGGCGGTGGCGCCGGCTCGGCATTGTTCTGTTGCGCCCACGCCGCTGCCGCGAACGCGAGCGTCGAAAGCGCGAGCAGCGCGCGAGTCACTCCGATCTTCATGACCACTCCTCCATGGGCACGGCCTCGTCGGGCCGGGCCTCCTTCGAATTCTTTTCAGCCCTTCGCCGGCGCCGCGCCGAGAATCCGCAACGCGAATTCCGCGTACGCATCGGCGGTGAGCTTCGGCGCGATGCCGCAGTCTGGCGCGAACCAGAACGCCACGCGCAGGCCCATGCCGCCGATCGCGGCGATGGCGAGCCATTCGTGCGGCACCTTGAACAGCTTGCGATCGATGCCGCGCTGCAGGATGTCCATGAGGATCTGCTCGGCCTGCTTGCGGACCTGGATGATCGGCGCGCCCAGGTTCGGCGACAGCATGTGCAGCTCGCTGTTGCCGACGACGGCCAGCATCGGGAAATCGGTGTGGAAGCCGACGTGCGCGCGCACCCACGCGCGCACCTGCTCGCGCGGATCGGGCTGCGAGTCGAGCAGGGCGGCGCCCAGGCGTCGCACGTGCTCCTCGTGCGCGATGCGCAGCAACTCGGCGAGCACGTGTTCTTTGGACGGGAAGTGCGAATAGATCGTCGGCCCCTGCAGGCCGCAAGCCTTCGCGATGTCGCGGATCGAGGTGCCCGAGAAGCCGCGTTCCGCGAACAGGCGCAGCGCGGTCTCGAGCACGAGGCGCCGCGCGCCTGAAGGGATGCTCTCCGGCAGCGGCGCGGTGCCGGTGGCGGCGAGGCGGCGGGTCGATGCGCTCTGAGGGGATTTCATCCTAACGAACGATAGCCTAAGATGCGAAGCCCTAGCAAGACAGCGGGAAGGGGAAGCGTGCCGAAAGGCGAACGATCGTTAGTTCCACCGTACCGGACGTTTGACGTGCCCGTCGAAGGCGGCGCCCTGCGCGTCGGCCAGTGGGGCACGTCCGGCCCGGTGGTCCTGTGCGCGCACGGCATCACCGCGAATCACACGACCTTCCATCAGCTCGCGGACACGCTGGCCGGCTGCTGCACGCTGATCGCGCCAGACCTGCGTGGCCGCGGCCGCAGCAATGGCATCGTCGGGCCGTGGGGCATGGCGGCGCACGCCGCGGACCTCATGGCGGTGCTGGACCATTGCGGCCACGCGCGCGCGGACTTGCTGCTCGGCCAGTCGATGGGTGGCTTCGTCGCCGCGGTCGCTGCGGCGCGCTCACCGGCGCGCGTGGGGCATGTGCTGATGGTCGATGGTGGCGTGCCGCTCATGAATGCCGGCTTCATCCAGTACCTGCCGTTCTCTAATTTCATCATCGAGAAAATCGTCGAGAAGATCATCGGGCCGTCGCTCACGCGGCTCGACATGGCCTTTGCCACGCGCGACGACTACCGCGCGTTCTGGCGCCACCATCCCGCGCTCGCGAAGGATTGGTCGCCTTACGTGGATGAGTACGTCGACTACGATCTCGACGGTGCGCCGCCGAAGCTTCGGCCGAGCACCAGCAAGTTCGCGCTGCTCAAGGACGTGCGCACGCAGCTGATCGAGGATCTGGTGTATCGCTCGCTGGGCGAGATCCGGTGCCCCGTGCGATTCCTGCGGGCAACGCGCGGCGTGATGAACGACAAGCCGCTCTATGGTGAGAAAAAGCTCGCTCGCGCCGGAGCGCGCATGAAGCGGTTTACGTTCGCCACCGTGCAGGACGTCAACCACTTCACGATCCTGATGTCGGAGCGCGGGGCCAAGGCCGTCGCGACGGAGGTCATGCAGCTTCTCGCCGCGTAGGCGGGCCCCCGGACCATCCGCTATCATCGCGGGCGTTTTCTCCACGGGAAATCACTCGAGATGGCTCAGTCGGCCGGTGCCCGTTTTCGGGCCGCAGTCGCGCAGGAAAAACCGCTCCAGGTCGTGGGCGCAATCACGGCGTACGCGGCGCGCATGGCCGAGCGCGTCGGCTTCAAGGCGCTGTATCTCTCGGGCGGCGGTGTCGCCGCCAATTCGCTGGGCATTCCCGATCTCGGCATCAGCACGATGGAAGACGTGCTGATCGATGCGCGGCGCATCACCGACGTCACGACGCTGCCGCTGCTGGTCGACATCGACACGGGCTGGGGCGGGGCGTTCAACATCGCGCGCACGATCCGCAGCATGGCGAAGGCCGGCGTCGGGGCCGTGCACATGGAGGACCAGGTCGGGCAGAAGCGCTGCGGCCATCGTCCTGGCAAGGAAGTGGTAACGCAGGACGAGATGGTCGATCGCGTGAAGGCCGCGGTCGACGCGCGCACCGACGACATCGTGATCATGGCGCGCACCGATGCGGCGGCGGTCGAGGGCATCGACAAGGCCATCGAGCGCGCCTGCGCGTACGTCGAGGCCGGCGCGGACATGATCTTCCCCGAGGCGATGAAGACCCTCGAGGATTACAGGAAATTCAAGAAAGCGGTGAAGGTGCCGATCCTTGCCAATCTCACGGAGTTCGGCAGCACGCCATTCTTCACGACGCAGGAATTGGCAAGCGTGGACTGTGACATCGCGCTCTACTGCTGCGGCGCGTATCGGGCGATGAACGCAGCGGCGCTGAACTTCTACACGACGCTGCGCAAGGAAGGCACGCAGAAGAGCGTGGTGCCGACCATGCAGTCGCGCGCCGACCTCTACGATTACCTCGGATATCACGCGTACGAGCAGAAGCTCGACGCTTTGTTTGCGAGCAACAAGGACAAGAAATGAGCGAGACCACTGCTGCACCGGGCAACGTCCCCACCGTCGGCAAGCCGAAGAAGTCGGTCGCGCTGTCCGGCGTCGTCGCCGGCAACACCGCGCTGTGCACCGTCGGCCGCACCGGCAACGACCTGCATTACCGCGGCTACGACATCCTCGACATCGCCGAGACCTGCGAGTTCGAGGAAATCGCCCACCTGCTGGTGCACGGCAAGCTGCCGACCAGATCCGAACTGGCCGCCTACAAGGCCAAGCTCAAGAGCCTGCGCGGCCTGCCCGCCAATGTGAAGGCCGCGCTTGAATGGGTGCCCGCCAGCGCCCACCCGATGGACGTGATGCGCACCGGCGTGTCGGTGCTGGGCACCGTGCTGCCGGAGAAGGAAGACCACAACACCCCGGGCGCGCGCGACATTGCCGACCGCCTGATGGCCAGCCTCGGCTCGATGCTGCTGTACTGGTATCACTACAGCCACAACGGCAAGCGCATCGAAGTCGAAACCGACGATGACTCCATCGGCGGCCACTTCCTGCACCTGCTGCACGGCGAGAAGCCGTCGGCACTGTGGGAGCGCGCCATGAACACCTCGCTCAACCTGTACGCCGAGCACGAGTTCAACGCCTCGACCTTCACCGCGCGCGTGATCGCCGGCACGGGTTCGGACATGTATTCGTCGATCAGCGGCGCGATCGGCGCGCTGCGCGGCCCCAAGCACGGCGGCGCCAACGAGGTCGCGTTCGAGATCCAGAAGCGCTACGACAGCCCGGACGAGGCCGAGGCCGACATCGTCAAGCGCGTGGCAGCCAAGGAGGTGGTGATCGGCTTCGGCCATCCGGTCTACACCATCTCCGATCCGCGCAACAAAGTAATCAAAGAAGTGTCGCGCAAGCTGTCGGCGGAAGCCGGCAACACCAAGATGTTCGACATCGCCGAGCGGCTGGAGTCGGTGATGTGGCGCGAGAAGAAGATGTTCCCCAACCTCGACTGGTTCAGCGCCGTCAGCTACCACATGATGGGCGTGCCGACCGCGATGTTCACGCCGCTGTTCGTGATCGCACGCACCTCGGGCTGGAGCGCGCACATCATCGAGCAGCGCACGGACAACAAGATCATTCGTCCCAGCGCGAACTACGTCGGGCCGGAAGACCAGAAGTTCGTGCCGATCGATCAGCGCACGTAATGGGAGCGGCCCATGGACGTGAAAAAAAGCCCGGCCTTCGCCGGGCTTTTTCGTTATTGCCTTGCCTCAGCCGTGATGCTTCGGCGGCGCGTGTTGCGAGGACTTGTTGCTGCCGCTCGCCATGTCGTGGCGATGCTGCGCCTGGTCCCGCTTCACCTCGGCACGGTCGGCCTTGATGTCGGCCTTGTTCTCCGAGGGATTGCGCTCGTCGGCGTGCAGGTCCTTCTCGTCCTTGCGCGTCTGGCGATCATCCGCCTTGAGTCTTGCGGTGCGATCGGACGAAGAAGTCGAGCTGCTCGCATTCGACGTGCCGCCGTTGTTGCTGCCAGCAGCCGCGTTCTGATTCGACGGCGAGGCCGCGGCTGGCTTCGAATTGGCAGCGTTCGAGCCCGAGGCGTTGCTGGCAGGTGCTGGCTGCGCCGGGAACGACGTCGTGCTCGGCGTCGTGCTCGGGCTGCTGCTCGACGTGCTGCTGTTGTTGTTCGTCGTTGAATTGTTGCCCGCAAATCCCGGTCCTTGCGATGGCGGCGGTGTGCCTGCCGCGGACGGGCCCTGGGTCGGCGGCGGCGTACCGGCCGGACTCGCAGCCGGCGTCATCGGATTGATCGGTGTCGGCACGGCGCGATTCGGCGGCGCCGGGCTCGCGATCGGATTGCCGTTCGCGTCCGTCGCCGGTGGCGGCGGCGGGTTGTCCGGGGATGAAGGCGGTGGCGTCATCTGCGCGAGCGCGGGTCCTGCGAGCAACATCGCGGCGATGGTTGGGAGATGGAACATTCGGCTTTGCATGACTGGCCTCCAAGAAAAGTATCGAGAACAAACCCCACCTGTTGGAAGTCCGCACGGGCCGTGTGTTCCCCCATCCGTCGAATTTGCCGATCACGGCAGGCACCCGAAAAAAAGCCCGGCTTGCGCCGGGCTTTTTTTGGTTCAGCTCACTACGTCAATGATGACCGCTGTGATGCGAGTGGCTGTGCGCATGGGTATGCGAAGAGCTGCCGCGCGTCGAGTTCGAGTGCGTCGAATGATTGCTCGAGGACGTCTTGGTAGAGGACGACTTTGTCGAGGACGACGGCGACGCGGATGTCGAGCCGGGGTTCTGCGTCGACTGGCTCGCCCGGCTCGCGGACGTAGATGTCGAGTTGCCGCTTTGGGTGTTGCTGCTCGACGACGTTACGCCCGTGCCGATGGCCTGACCGCTGGCCGGCGTGGCGCCCGTCACGACGTTCTGACCACTGATAATGCCGTTGGGGCTCGCCGCGTGCGAGTTGCCTGCGGTGGCGTCGGTGCCGGTGCTGCTCGCGGTCGTGTGGCCGCCACTGGTCTCGGAACCTGGCGTCGTGTCCAGGCGCGAGTCGGCGCGGCTGCCGCCGACCGATGTCGTCTTGCCGCCCATGTCCTTGCTCGTCGACGTCGCGTCGCCACCGACTGCGATGGCGTTACCGCTGCCTACGCTCGAGCCATCGACGACGCTGTTGCCGGACAGCACGCTCTGGCCGCTCTGCGCATCAGCCTTGCCGCCATTGGCGCCACGGCTCCACGCGCGGCTACCGCCGGTCGCTTCGGTGTTGCCGCCTTGGTTGCTGCTCTTCGAGTCCGAGTTGCCACCAATCGAGATGCTGTTGCCGCTCGCGATCGAGTTGCCGTCGGCGACGGCGTTGCCCGAAATCAGACTGTTCTGGCTCTTCGCGCTGGCCGACGAGTCGCCATTGGCGTTCTTGCTGTCGGCGCGGCTGCCTCCGGTAGCCTTGGTGTCACCGCCATTGTTGTTGCCGGTGGAAATGGAATTGCCGCCGACCGCGACGCTGTTGCCGTTGCCGACACTGTTGCCATTGGCGATCGCATTGCCGCTCAGCACGCTGTTGCCGCTCTCGGCCGTTGAATCGCTCGACTTGCCCGAGCCTTTCGGCTGCGTATGCGAGTCGGCGATGCTGCCTCCTGTGGCCTCGGTTTTCTGACCGGAGTTGTCGCCGCTCGCGGTCGCGTTCTGGCCGCCGGCATTCCCGCTCAGCGCGGTGTCGCCAGAGAGCGCGCTATTGCCGTTGAGAACCTCGTCACCGCTCTTCGCGGTTGACGGGGGCGGCGGGCCATTTTGCGGCTGTTGATCCGGAATGGATTGATCACCGAGGCGATCTTTGTTGCCGACTTGGGCGTGCGCAACGCTCATCAGCGAGGTGAGCGAAAGCGCGAAGATGACTGTGGAAAAGCGGCGGAACATCGCAAATCTCCCGGTGGGAATAAGTGGTGTATCTGCGAGCCTCCATCGGGGGTGTTTGTTCCCGGGAATTTTTTTCCGCGTGTCGCTAATTGCCGCCAAAGCGCAGGCCAGCGCTCCAGCCGTCCTTGGCCGCGCCACTCCAGTAACTCGCGGTGAACCACAGGCTGCGCAGCAGCTTCAGGCTCAGGCCTACGTTGCCCTGCCACGCAGGTTCTGCGCCGACGTACGAATAGGCCGGGCCGATGAACAATTCGGTCCAGGGATGCGGGTGGAAACTCAGCATCACCGAGCCGGATGGCCCCCGGCTGCTGGTCCTGGGATCGTTGGCGAACCCGTCGAGGCCGCGCGTGTTCGATTGCGTGAAGCCGAGGGTGAGGCTCGCGTCCGTCAGGTCATTCAGCGCGAGCTCCACGCCCCCGTCGGCGCCCAGCGCGGTGTATTGCTCCCGTCCCTTCGTGCCGCTGTCGTCGAAAGGATCCGTGCGCAGGTGCGAGTAGCTCACGCTGGCGAAATACTGGTCGCTGAAATCCTCCGAGAGCGTCAGGCTGTAGCCATGCGCGGGCACGTGCGTGTCGCGCTCGCGCTGGGATTCGTAGGAGGACTCGAGGTTCAGCGCGTGGGCGGGCGCGCCCACGAGCGCGGCCATGCCGAGTGCACAAAAAGGGAAGCGGCGCATGTCCCCCTTGGAAGACGGGGGCCTTCCAGAGTTCCCATGCGCCGCCTCCGGGGGTGACGGTTACTTCTGCTCGCGCTTGTCCTCGCGGAGGTCGCGTCGATCCTTCCGGACGTGACGACGGTCATGGCGCACGTCGCGCTTGTCCTCGCGACGCTCCTGGCGATCGCCGCGCAGATCCTTGCGGTCGCTGCGGATGTCGGCGTTGTCGTGCTTGAGCTCGGACTTCTCGCGCGCGACGCCCGCGGCATCGCCTTCGCGACGCTCTTCATTCAGCTCGCGGCGGTCTTCGCGACGCTCGCGCTCGTCGGCGTGCAGGTCGCGCCGGTCGTGGCGGATGTCCCGGTTGTCCTGGCGGACGTCGCGGCGATCCTTGCGCAGGTCCTGATGGTCTTGCTTGAGATCCTGCTTGTCCTGCGCGACGTCGTCCGCGAACGCGATCGGGGCGGTGGCGCCGAGGGCGAGCAGCGCGCCGATGAGTGCAATCTTCTTCATGGAAGCCTCCTGGTCTGGGGGAACGGCGGTGTCAGGAGAACATGGCATCCCTTAAGCCATCCTGAACCGCGCCTATACTGCGCTCCCTACCAGCCCATAGGACGCAAGTTTCCATGCCCCGCATGATCTTCGACGAGCAGCGCATCCATCCCGCAATCCGCGACGCAATCGCCCAGAACCAGCGCGACATCGTGGAAGAAGTGGCGGCCGCCGTCGCCAGGAACGACATCGTCGTGGTGGGCATGAAGCAGAATCCGTCGCCGAAGAAGGCGCGCAAGCTGCTCGACGCGGCGGGCCTTCCGTACCAGTACCTGGAGTACGGCAGCTACTTCAACACCTGGCGGCGCCGCAACGCGCTGAAGATGTGGACCGGCTGGCCGACGTTCCCGATGATTTTCGT
>CAYWSH010000175.1:0-7839 GCA_964460655.1 uncultured Terriglobales bacterium
TTCGAGGTTCGGCTCATCGACAGGAACACCGGGGCTGATGACGATCAGCTCCTGATCGGCGAACGCGCTCACGTAATCATCGCCGGCAACCACGCGAATGCCGCGTCCAGCAAGCTGTTCCGTGGCACCGCCGAGTAGTGGAGCCGGCTTCGCGTCCGCCGCTGTGACCCTCGCTCCGCGCTCCTGCAGGAACTGCGCTGCGGCGAGGCCTGACTTTGCCAGGCCTACGACGAGCACGCGCTTCCCCTGCAATATCAAAGACGAGGCGGCCTCCGCCGTAATTCTGTCACGGCGCGAGCGCCGCCGCTTGTGGATATCCGTGGAGGAATCGAACTGCTAACGGAGCTTCAGCGTGGTCAGCGCGAACAGCGCGAACACCAGCGACGCGATCCAGAACCGCACGATCACCTTCGTCTCCGACCAGCCGACGAGTTCGAAGTGATGATGGATCGGCGCCATCTTGAACACGCGTTTCTTGCGCAGCTTATACGACCCGACCTGGATGATCACCGAGAGCGCTTCGATCACGAAGATCCCGCCGATGAACGGCAGCAGCAGCTCCTGCTTGATGATGACCGCTACCGTGCCGATCGCGCCCCCCAGCGCCAGCGAACCGACGTCGCCCATGAAGATCTCCGCCGGGTGCGCGTTGTACCAGAGGAACCCGATACTCGCTCCGACCATCGCGCCGCAGAAGATCGTCAGCTCGCCCACCTGCGGCATGCGCTGCAGCTCGAGATAGTCGGCGAACGATGCGTGTCCGCTCACGTACGTCAACACCGTCAACGCGCCGGTGGCGATGATGGTGCAGCCGATCGCCAGTCCATCGAGTCCGTCGGTCAGGTTCACCGCGTTGCTCGACCCCACGATCACCAGCGCAACGAATGCCATGAACGGCAGGAACGCCAGCACCCACCAATAGCCATGCTGCAGGCTGGTCACTACCAGGTCAGGCCGCACGTTCTTAAAGAACGGCACGATCAGGTGCGTCGAGTACTCGCCGTGCGCCTGCAACAACACCAGCACCACGGCGATCACCACGCTGCTCAGGATCTGCAACGCGAGTTTCGTGCGCCCGGTCAGCCCGAGGTTGCGGCGGTGCACGATCTTCAGGTAATCATCCGCGAAGCCGATGCTGCCGAACGCGACCGTCGCCAGCACGGCGATCCACACCCAGCGATTGCTCAGGTCCACCCAGAGCAGCGTCGGCACCAGGATGGAGATACAGATGAGGATGCCGCCCATCGTCGGCGTCCCGGCCTTCTTCTGGTGCGCCTTCGGTCCCTCTTCGCGGATGTATTGTCCGATCTGGAATTCGCGCAGGCGCCGGATCACTGCCGGCCCGACGACGAGCGCCATGAACAACGCTGTCAGGCTGGCGAACGCGGTACGGAACGTCAGGTAGCGGAAGATGCGGAACGGCGGAAAATAATGGAACAGCTTGAGGTAGAGCAGCCAGTAGAGCAAAGGTCCGCCTTCTAGGGATTCTCCGCCGCTGAAACAGATTTACGCAGAATACTGCAGAACTGGATATTGGCTAATGAGGCGCACCCGTGAGCCTGAACACTAACCGCTCATCCTGAGCGCAGCAGGATTCACGCGACGCGTGAATCCCGCCGGGCGCCCCACCCTTCCACTCTAGCGGAGGGTGGGAGATCAGCGATGCTTCACTGCTCCGCCCTCCTGCCACGCTTCCAACGCGCGCTCTAATCGCACCCCGCGCGAAGCCTTGAGCAGGACAGCGTCCCCCGGCCGCACTTCGCGCGCCAGCCATTCACCCGCTGCTTCCGGGGTGGCAACGAATTCGGCCAGCGCGCCGGCTTCCTTCGCTGCTGCTACCAACTCCTGCGCATGACCGCGCACGCCGAGCACCACGTCGATGCCCTGCTCCGCCATGTGACGCCCACATTGCCGATGCAGTTCCGCAGCCTGCGTCCCGAGCTCCAGCATCTCGCCCGCCACCACGATATGCCGCTCTGCCGGCAACTCGACCAGCGCCCGCACCATCGCGTCCAGGGCCTCGGGATTGGAGTTGTAACAGTCGTTCAGCACGGTGGCGCCGCCGATGCGCAGCGTCTCCCCGCGCTTGTCTCCGGGCACAAGACGCCCCAGCGCCGCTACTACTTCCGACGGCGTCAACCCGCGCTCCAAACCGATCGCTGCCGCGGCGAGCGCGTTATAGACGTTGTGTTCGCCCAGCAGATTCATGCGCACGGGTTCCCGGCAACCCGTCACCACCAGGTCGAACTCGATCCCCTCCGCGACCGCGCGCACCTTATCGGCGCACACATCCGCGGGGTGATGCACGCCGTACGTGACCACGTGTCCGTGGAAATCGCGCCCGAACTGCGACACATATTCATCGTCGACATTCAGCACCGCGGTACCGTTTGCCGGCAGCGCCTGGATCAGTTCGTACTTCGCGCGCGCGATATCGGCCACCGAGTTGAAGAACTCCAGGTGGACCGGCGCAACGTTCGTCACCACGCCGATGTTCGGCTGCGCCAGCTTTGCTAGCGCGGCAATCTCGCCCGCGTGCGACATTCCCATCTCGATCACCGCGAGCTCATGCTCCGGCTCCAACCGCAGCAGTTGCAGCGGCAATCCAAAATGATTGTTCAGGTTCCCTTCTGACTTGAGCACGCGGAAGCGCGCACCCAGCACGACCGCGATCGCCTCCTTCGTGGTCGTCTTGCCGGCCGAGCCGGTCACGCCGACGAGCGTCTTACCCCATATACGGCGTGCGCCCGCGCCGAGCGTTTGCAGGGCCACCAGCGTCTCGTCGACGAGCAGCAAGCGCGCAGCGTCGGGATATCGGGCGGCTTGGTCTTTGCGAACGACGGCTGCGACCGCGCCGGCAGCCAGCGCAGCCTCGACGTAATCATGCCCGTCGAGCCGCTCGCCCTTCACGGCAAAGAAAAGCTGTCCAGGAGCGATGGTCCGCGAATCGATCGAGTAGCCTTCGGCAACGGCGCCCTGGTCGGCCGTGCCTGCGGCAGACGTCAGCTCTGCCACCCGCCCCAGCGGCAGCTTCATCAGCGGCCTCCGCGAGCTTCCGTGTGCGCCGCCGGCGAGGCACCGTAGCCGTGCTCGCGCAACACCGTGGCAGCGACCTCGACGTCGTCGAAGGGGATGGTGCCGTCGCGCAGGATCTGTACCTTTTCGTGTCCTTTGCCGGCGATCAGAACGATGTCGCCGGGCTTCGCCGCCGCGATGCCTTTCGCGATGGCGGCTCTCCGGTCCGGCTCGATGACGTGACGTCCGCCGGAGCGCTTCACACCTTCCATCGCCTGCTCGATGATCGCCAGCGGGTCTTCGCTGCGCGGATTGTCACTGGTCACGATCGCCAGGTCGCTGCCACTACCCGCGGCATGACCCATCAGCGGGCGCTTCTTCTTGTCGCGGTCGCCACCGCAACCGAACACCGTGATCACTCGCCCCGCATTGGTCGCGCGCCCCACGAAATCACGCGAGACCGCGATCAGGTTCTTCAGCGCGTCGTCGGTGTGCGCATAATCCACCACTACGGTGAACGGCTGGCCGCAGTCCACGCGCTCGAAGCGCCCCGGGACGCGGCGCAGCGCGCGTACGCCCTCGGCGATCTGCGGCAACGTGCAACCGCGCGCCAGCGCGGCGCCGGCGGCCGCCAGGATGTTGTAGACATTGATCCGGCCGATCAACGGCGAATGGATCTTCACGCTGTCGCCGGGCACCGTCATCTCGAAGCGTGTTCCGTCAGGCGTGAGCTGCACACCTGTCGCGCGCAGCTCGCCGCTGAACAGCCCGTACGTCAGCACGCGCGTCCCCCGCTTGCGGCTGATCGGCTCCAGCCGCGCGCCCCAGGGATCGTCCGTATTGATCACCGCGTTCGACGGCGGCTGCGTGCCGCAGCCTTCGAACAGCACGCGCTTCGAGGCGAAGTAGCCCTCGAAGTCGCCGTGAAAATCCAGATGGTCGCGCGTCAGGTTGGAGAACACCGCCACATCGAACAGGAAACCCCAGATGCGCTCCTGCGCCAGCGCGTGCGATGAGACCTCCATCACCACTTCGCGCGCGCCGTGCGCCGCCCCCGTAGCGAACATCCGGTTCAGGTCGAGCGACTCCGGCGTCGTGTGCGGTGCCGGCAGCACATCGCCACCGACGTGATACTCGATCGTGCCGATCAGCACCGTCTTGCGTCCGGCGGCATTCAGCATCGCTTCTACCAGGAACGCGGTCGTCGATTTTCCGTTGGTGCCGGTGATGCCCGTCAGTCGCAGCTTTTGCGCGGGATAACCGAAGAAGTTCGAGCTCATCTCGGCGAGTGCGCGCCGTCCGCTGGGCACACGCATCCAGCCGATGCCTTCGCGCGGCGTCGCGTCCCGCGAATCCGTCACCACCGCCACCGCACCGCTGGCGATCGCGGCGTCAATGTGCTGGTTGCCGTCGGTCGTGCCGCCGTGGAACGCCACAAATACGTTGCCTGGCCGGATGCGGCGCGAATCGTGCTCGATGCCGGTGATCTCCGGATCACCCGCCGGAAGCACGGCCACGTGCGTCTCGCCGCCGATGAGCTGCAGGAACTTCATCTGTGCGTGGGATTATAGGGCCAGAAAGCCGTCGCTGGCCTCGCCAACGACCAAAGACCAAAGACCAACGACGCTTTATCTTCCGAACCGCACCGCGATGTGCGCGCCCGCCGGCACGCGTGACCCCGGCGCCGGCGCTTGTTCCCGCGCTACGCCGCTTCCCGTGGCATCGATCTCCAGCCCTAACTCTTGCGCTTGCTCCACCGCCGAACGCAGGGGCTTGCCCAGGAACGACGGCACCAGCGTCCCGCCATTCAGGTCGAGCACCACCGTGCCCGACATCGGCGGCAAGGCCGCGCTGGACGGCGCTTGCAGCGGCCGTTCGGGAGCCCTCGCTACCGGTTGGATCGGCGGCGTCAGCGTGCGCGCCAGCGGATCATTACGCAGCGCCGCACTGTGGATCACCGCCGGCACGACTTGCGGTGCGGCCACGGCTGCCGGCGCGCTCAGTTGCGCCTGTACCGAGTCATCGTCGGCCATGGCCGCGCCTTCGAGCCGGTCAGGCGCGCCTTCTTCCAAGTCTTCCGGCCGCCACGCCGCGCGCATCACCCGCGCCTTACCGGGACGCAGGTCGAGATCGTGCGGCACGTTCAGATACGGCAACACCTGCTGTGCGATGCGATGGAACACCGGTGCCGCGATCTGCCCGCCCTGGTGCAGCCCGACGGCCGAATCCAGGATCACGACGATCGTCACCGCCGGGTCGCGCATCGGCGCAAAGCCGGCGAACGACGCCACGTACTTCGTCTTCGAATACGCTCCCGTCGCCGGGTCGACCTTCTGCGCCGTGCCCGTCTTGCCCGCCGAGGTGTAACCGTCGAGCTGTGCCGTTGGCCCTGTTCCGTGGATCACGACGGCCTGCAGCATGTGTTTCATCTTCACGGCCGTGTCCGGCGAGATGACGCGCTTCGTCTCCGCCACATGAAACGTCGCCGGCACAAACTGACCCGGCGTGGCTGCCTTGGCAGACTTCGTAGCTTCGGCTGCGCCATCCATCACGATGCGCGGCGCTACCCACACACCATCGTTCGCGATCGTGGATATCAATCCCGCCAGTTGCACCGCTGAGATACCGATCTCCTGCCCCATCGAGATCGCGCCGATCGAGACCTTCGACCAGCGGCTCACCGGCTTCGTCAGCCCGCGCGTCTCGCCCGGCAGCTCGATGCCCGTCTGCGATCCGAATCCGAACGCACGGATGTACTGGTCGAACTTCTGCTCACCCAGGCGCAAGCCGAGCTTGATGGCGCCGACGTCGCTGGAGTTCGCGATGATCTGCTCGACGCTCAGTAACCCGTAGGGCTTGTGGTCGCGGATGCGCATCCCGCCGACGATGATCGCGCCCATCTGGCAATCGATGATCTCTTCCGGCTTCGTCAGCTTCTCTTCCAGCGCGCCCGCTACCGTGACGATCTTGAACGTCGACCCCGGCTCATAGATGTCGCTCACCGCGCGGTTCTTCATCTGCGCCGGCGTGACGCCGCGCGCCTGGTTCGGATTGAACGTCGGCCGGTTCGCCAGCGCCAGGATCTCGCCCGTCTTCGGATTCTCGATGATCACCGTGCCGGCTTCAGCGTGCGTGTCGTGCATCGCCTGCTCAAGCTCGCGTTCCGCGATGTACTGGATCTTTTCGTCGAGCGTGAGCACCAGGTCGGCGCCCGGCGCCGGCTGCTGTTCCACGCGCCCGAACGATTTGCCGCGCGCATCGCGCTGGATCAGCATCTTGCCTGACTCGCCGCGCAACTGCCCGTCCAGCGCGCGCTCGATGCCTGCCAGGCCTTCGTCATCCAGCCCGACGTAGCCCAGCACCTGCGCTGCCAGGTCACGCTTCGGATAAAACCGCTTCGGTTCTTTGAGGAAGTAAACGCCGCGCAGGTTCAGCGCCTTCACGCGCGCCGCCGCCTGCGGGTCCACTTTGCGCGCTACCCACGCGAACGCATGCGACGACTTGAAGCGCACTCGGATGTCGGCCGCGTCCGCGCCCAAGACCTTGCCGAGCACGTTCGACGTCATCTCCGGGTCGGTGATCTCGCTTGGCACCGCAAAGACGGAATCCACCATCACGGAGAGCGCCAGCTCATGCCCGCTGCGATCGAAGATGACGCCCCGCCGCGGCGCCACCGCGATGCTGCGCTGCTGCTGCCGCTGCGCCTGTTGCTCGAATTCGCCGTAGCGGACCACCTGCAGCTGCGCCAGCCGCAGCACGATCGCTACCACCCACAACAGCAAGACGCCTCCCAGGACGTAGAGGCGCAGGACGGAGCGAGATGTCTTCGCTTCAGCCATGACGAGCTAGGAGACGCGAGCTATGAGCTGCGAGCACGAACTGCGGTTGCTCGCAACTCGTAGCTTAGAACTCACAGCTCAAAACGAACGGCGGCAGGCCGAAGCCTCGCCGCCGCGAATCGGTGATCAACTCTGGTTGAAGTCCTCACCGAATCCAAACCTATCCGGCGCTCTGCGCGCCAAAGAACTAAAGAGCTAGTGACCCACCACCTCCGCTGGTGCAGCCTGCGCCAGCATCGGCGTCGCCGGCTCCGCAGCGGGCTTGTCGATCTGCGCAACCTGGCCGACTTGCGGTGGCTGCATGCCCATGCGTCGCGCCAGCAAGTCAATGCGCTCCGGGTCGCGTAGCGCCGCTTCTTCCAGCCGCAGTTCGCGATTCAATTCCACCAGCGATTCGCGTTGCGCCTTCTGCGCCTCGATCTGATACCCGTACTCGATGGCCCTGAAGTGCTGCCACGCGTAGACGAACAGCAGCATCGTCAGCACGCCGCACATCACGCCGAGCATGCGCAGTTCGCGCGCGCGCCGTGGATCGTGCACGCGGACCAGCCGTGAGTTGTCGATAGCCTTGACGAAGTAGATCTCCGGCGTGCCCCGCATCGGCGCCGGCTGCTGCGCACGCGGCGCTGGCCGCTCCGGCTTGGCGAGGCCAAGCACGCGCGCCGCCTGCGTCAGCGGCAATGACCACTGCAGTGTGCCTGCGGCCATCTATGCCACCCCAAGCAGCGCGGCTTGCGCCGGCTGGGTCTCGTAAACCACCATCGGCCCGTGCGTATCCACCAGGTGGAACTCCGGCTCCGTCGCCGCTTCCTGCACGCGCTCCACCGTATGGATCAGGTCCTCGATCAGCGTTCCCTGCAACATGGTCACCTCACCAAACTCTTTCGGGGCAGCAACCGGATCGAAGTCCGTTTGCAACCGCCTTACGGCGGCCCGGTCCGGGGAGGACCGTTTGCCCAATGTGTGTCGCAGCTACTGCCCCGAA
>CAYWSH010000176.1:0-7721 GCA_964460655.1 uncultured Terriglobales bacterium
TTCTTATTGCCCTTGCGCGACTCGGCCGCTGTGGCCGCGCCGGCTTGTGTATTCGTGTTGGCGTTCGCTTGCGCGCCGCTCTTGTCCACCGAGGCGTTCGCGTTCGTGGAACTCGATGCCTGCGTGCCCGCACTGCCGCTGGTCTGGGCCGCTACCCACGCGGTCAAGAGCAGCATGCCCAGCATGACTGCCAGGATCCTCTTCATAGCTCGTTGGTCTCCTTTTGAACCGATGGCGGGCTGAGGATTTACGCTGGAAGGGACAGCCCGGCCTTTGTAAATAGGATGCGTGGCGAGAGACAGTCGTTTAGTATCAGTTCAGTAAACTTGGCCCTAGTCCCCTATTACTAATAGGCTAGACCTCGCGCACGGGAAAAGTTACGTAGGGCCCGGTTCCTGCATCTATGTGACGGGGTGAGCAGCGCATTCAATAAGACGCCTATGGCACAAGAGAAAGTTCTGATCGTTGAGGACGAAGAGAACGAACGGACCGGTTTGGCCGAGCTCGTCAGTTCCTGGGGCTATCGTGCCGAGACCGCAGGCGACGGCGTGGAAGCGCTGGAGAAGGCTACCGCGTGGCTGCCTGCCGTCATCCTGCTCGACGTCAACATGCCGCGCATGACCGGACCCGAGCTGCTCGAGCGCCTGGGCGACGATCCGCACGAGTTCAAAGTGGTCATGGTCACGGCCAGCAACGATCCGCAGCTGGCCTTCGACCTGAGCCGCATGGGCGCCTATTCCTACATCCAGAAGCCGGTGGATACCGCGCGCCTGCGCGCCATCCTGCAGAACGCCACCCAGCAGCGCGACACCGAGGTGGAACTCGAGGTGACGCGACGCAAGCTGCGCGACACCGGAATGCTCGGCACGCTGGTGGGCGCGTCGCGCAAGATGCAGGAGGTCTTCCGGCTGGTCGAGATGGTCGCTCCCAGCGTGGCCAGCGTGCTCATCACCGGCGAAAGCGGCACCGGCAAAGAATTGGTGGCGCGCACCATCCACGACTTGAGTGCGCGCAAGGGCAAGCCGTTCGTCGCCATCAATTGCGCGGCCATCCCCGAGACGCTGATCGAGAGCGAGATCTTCGGCCACGAGAAGGGCGCGTTCACCGGCGCTCTGGAACGGCGCTCCGGTTGCTTCGAGCTGGCTGAAGGCGGCACGTTGCTGCTCGACGAGATCGGCGAGATGCCCTCCGGCACGCAGGCTAAGCTGCTCCGCGTCCTCGAGGACCACAAGGTCCGCCGCTTGGGCAGCAAGGTGGAGAGTCCGGTCGACGTCCGCGTGCTCGCCGCTACCAACAAGGTTCCCGACGAAGCGGTGGCCAAGGGCGAACTGCGGAACGATCTGTATTACCGGCTCAACGTGTTCAACATCCACATGCCGGCGCTGCGCGAACACAAAGAAGACCTCGACGACCTGGTCGCCGCTCTGTTACGCGAGCTCAACACGCGTCACAATCGCAGCGTAAGCCTGGTGAGCGAGCCCGTGATGCAGTTATTCCGCAACTACGCCTGGCCCGGCAATGTGCGCGAGCTGCGCAATACGCTGGAGCGCGCCGTCATCGTCTGCGAAGGAGGCTCCATCGAGGCGCGTCATCTGCCGCCGGGCTTCGGCCAGGTTGCGCCGCGCGCGCCGGTGCAGGAGGCGAACGCCGTTCGTCTCGGTGTCGGCACCACGGTGGGCGAGGCCGAGCGGTTGCTCATCCTGAAGACGCTCGAAGCGACCAACAACAACAAGACGCGCGCCGCCGAGATCCTCGGCATCAGCTTGAAGACGCTGCACAACAAATTGAAGGAGTACGCCGCCGCGCAGAACAGCATCGCGGTCGACGCCTCGGGCTGACGTGGTGGCTAGCTCGGCTTTGGGGCGGCGCCGGCTTCGTTGGCGCTCGGTGCGTGGTATCCGGTCTTGGTCCTGACCTTCACGTCTTTGCGTGAACTCGTCACCACGACGCGGCGGAAGGCTCCATCGCGCGCGTGGTTCGACGACGTATAAGCGAGCACATACTGGCTGCGCAGCTCACTCTCGATCTGCTGGAAGACCGTGGCCAGGTCGCCGTGCAGCATGCCGTAGCCGACGCCGCCCGTCTCCTCGCTCAACTTCTCCATCGGATGTTTGAACGCGATCACCGGGAACAACGTCGCCGCCAATCCGCTGACGAACTTCACCGTGTACACCGGCGTCTCGGCGGCTTGCGCCTCCGCGATGGCTTCTTCGAGTCCGTGGCGGCTGCCCGTGTCCCATCCGTCGGAGAGCATGATGAGCGCCTTGCGGCCCTCGATAGCGCGCATCTTAAAGTGCGCGGCGGCGTAAACGCCTTGCCACAACGCCGTCCCGCCGCACGGTGCATTGATGTGGCGCCGCGCACGGCGCGCGCGGCCGCTACGCCCCTTCGCCTTCGCGATGTCGTCTTCGGTCACAACGTGCTTGCCGCCACAAGGTCCGCCCAGCAGCGCACCCTCGCGGCCGCCGACGCTGATGTGGTCGATCGCGCGTCCCAGGTCGTCGGCCGAGCTGGTGAAATCGGCAAGCAGCCGCACCTGTGGTCCCACCGTCACCAGCATTGCGTGGTCCTGCGGTCGCAGTACCTGACGCAGGAAGCGCGTGAGCGTCTCCTTATGTTTCTTGATCAGTGTCGCCTGGCTGTAACTCGCGTCGACGATGAGTCCGACCGTCAGAGGCAGGTCCGATTCCTGCCAGAAATACCGGATGGTCTGCGGTTGGCCGTCCTCCGTCACGGTGAAATCGTTCTGCGTAAGGCCTTTCACGGGGACGCCATGGTCGCTGGCGGAACACGCGAGCCGCACGAGATCAACGTCCACTTTGATGGTCGGTTCCTGCGCAACCAGCAGGGGCAGCAGGAGGCACAGCGCGGCCAGGTTCCGGTACACACCCTTTTGCGTCGAAGCCAGATTTGCCGACGGGTGCGTCATGGCATCCAATGTTACGTTGCGTCTGAGAGAACGGTTCCGGACCGCAGGCTTGCGTAGAATCGAGCTGGTAAAGACTGTCGCGTGCGCCTGAAGACCAAACTCGTGCTCGCCATCAGCGCCATGGTAATGGCGCTGGTCGCGGCGCTCTCGACCATCTACGTGTCGCAGATCGTGCAGCAGCGGGTGAACGCCGACTACCAGAACGGCGTGGTCTTCGCCAACCTTATCCTGCACGCCGCGCAGGACGCCCTCGATGTGGACTTCAGCAGCTCGCGCATCGATCTCGATAACCCGCAGGAGGTCCGCGACGCCATCGCCGAGAGCCTGCAACGCGACGCCGGGGTGAACTCGACCTTCGAGGGCATCCTGGGTAACGCCTTTGTCGTCTTCGACGCCGCCATCACCGACCAGCAGGACATCGCGCTGCTCGATACGAACCCGGCGGACATCGGCAAGCCGCTGGTGCGGCGCGCCGATTTTGAGACCCTGCGCGACGGCGGCCTGTGGCGGCAGTTGCAGATCATCTATGGGCCGCCGAAGGTGTACGACGTACGGGTGCCGCTCGCGCGGGCGGGTAAGCCGTTCGGCGCCATCCGCGTCGGCATCTCGACCACGCTGCTGCGCGCCGAGCTGCGTCCCTTGCTCAACCGCGCGCTGTTGTTCTCCGCCATTGCCGTGTTCGCCTCGCTCGTTCTAGCCGCGGGCCTGTCGAACATCGCGCTGCGTCCGTTGGCGATCATCTCTCGCCGCCTCGACCTGATGACCGGCGGGCAGGCGGAAGGCGAGGCCCCGCAGGCGCGCGACGAGGTTGGCGCCGTCCAGCACAAGATCGAACGCATCGGCCGCCAGATGCAGGACGTGAAGGAAGTGTTCTCTGCCTTGAAGGAGAACCTCGACCAGATCATGGCCACGCTACAGGATGGCCTGATGCTGTTCACGCGCGACTGGCGCGCCGTGCTCGTGAGCGCGTCAGCCGAGCAGTTCGTCGCCAAGCCGCGCGGCGAGATGCTGGGCCGCAGCGCGCAGGAGATCTTCGCCGACGGCAGCCGGCTGGGCAGCGTGGTGCTCTCTGCTCTCGATGGCCGTGAGCCGCTGGCGCTGCAGGAGGTGCAGGCCGAGAACGGCCGTCGCATCCAGGTCTCGCTCGACTTTATCGAAGAACACGGCGAGCGCATGGGAGCGTTGCTCACACTGCGCGATGCCGAGTCCGTCCGCAAACTGGAGAGCGAGATCGAGTTCTCCCGCCGTCTTGCCGCCATCGGCCGCCTGACGTCGGGTGTGGCGCACGAGGTGAAGAACCCGATCAATGCCATCGTCGTGCACCTGGAGATCCTGCGGCAGAAGCTGCCGCAGATCGAGCCCGACGCGCGCCGGCACATGGACGTGATCGGCAGCGAGATCCAACGGCTCGACCGCGTGGTACAGATGCTGGTGGACTTCACGCGCCCGGTGGAGTTGCGGCTCAGCGATATCGACCTACGCCGGCTGGTGGATGACGTCGTGCTGCTGGCGCAACCTGACGCTGAGCGCCACGGCGTCACGCTCATCAAACAGATAGGAGCAGATGCGCTCGATGTTCGCATCGATGTCGATCTGGTGAAGCAGGCTGTGCTCAACGTGATCTTGAACGGCATTCAAGCGATGCCGGAGGGCGGAACGCTTACCGTCGCGGCCGAGCGCGACGCTCGCGGCCTGGAGATCATGGTGCGCGACACCGGGCCGGGCATCCCGCCCGAGCTCCGTGACCGCATCTTCAATCTTTACTTCACCACCAAGCAGAAGGGCAGCGGCATCGGCTTGGCCATGACCTTCCGCGTCATGCAATTGCACAACGGCGCGGTGGAGTTCGAATCGCAAACCGGCGCGGGAACGACGTTCCATCTAAGGTTCCCGCTGTTGCAGAAGGAAACGCCGCAGGCGCAGGAGATCGCCGCTCGCTCGTGAGCTATGCTAGAAAGAGAAGGATGACGCGCCGCTTCATCACCGTATCCGCCGTGTGTGCGCTCGCGTTGCTCGCTGGGTGCCACAAGCACAAGCCGAACGTGCCCACCGCAGTGGCTCCCGCGGCCGCGCCGACCACGACTGCGCCGCAGCCGACGCCATCGACAACGCCGGCCGCGCCTCCCGCCGAGACGACGACACCACCGGCAACGCCGGCAACAACTACAGCGACGACCACGACGAAGCCGGCGCCATCTAAACCCTCGCCCGCGCGAAACACGACCCACCGGCCGACGACCGCCACCACGACTACGCAAAAGCCCGCGCCTGTACAGCAAGCAACGGCCACGCCTCCGCCGAGTCCCGTGCCTTCCCGGCCGACGTTAGTGCCCGCGCCGCCCGTCGTACAGATCGCGCCCGGCATGACGCACGACGAGGAACTGCATCGTCGCCTTACGACCGAGCAACTGCTGCAATCCACCGATCAGAACCTCGCCGGCATCAAGCGCTCCCTCTCGGGGGACGAGCAGGAGATCATCCAGCAGATCCGCGTGTACGTGCAGCAATCGCGTGCCGCCAGCGGTGATGGCGACATCACGCGCGCCCACACGCTCGCGCTCAAGGCACACTTGCTCTCCGACGATCTGGTACGCCGCTAGAGCTACTTTGCCTTGGCGGCTGCGGGACGCGCGGCTGCCCCGCTCACCTTATTCATCAGATCGCGTCCGGCCGCCTGGAAGGGCGAATTCATCGCCAGCAGCTCCGTGAGCGTTGTCTTGGCTTCGGGCATCCGGTTCAGCTTGGCATACGCGAACGCCAGGCGATAGAGGCTCGACGCATGGGCATTCGGATCTGACTTCAACTGCGACGACGCCTTCTGCAGTTCAGGAAGGGCAAGCGCGTATTTCTCCTGCTTTTCCAGCACCCAGCCGATCGCGCCGTGCGCCACGCCGGAGAACATCACATTCTTGTGGTCGGCGCCCGGTTCGTCGCCCTTCGCCAGCTCGATGGCGCGCTTCGCGTACTCCACGGCCTTCGCCGCATGCGCCGTGCCTTGTTCCTCCGCGAACGCATTCGCCAGCTGGATCAGCGTGCTGATGTTATTGGGATCGGCGGCGAGCGCCTTCTCGCCGTACGCCGCCAGGCGAGTCAGATCGTTCGCCTGTTGGTACGACATCATGGCGTATTGCGATACCTGATCGTTGAAGCGCGATTTGGGGAAGCCGGCGCTGAACTGATCGATCAGCGCGATGCGCTTTTTAGTATCCGTCTCCGACGCGATCGCGTTATAACCCGCCGCTTCCAGGAACTCGTACGACTGCTGCGCCTGCTCGCGCTGCGTCTTCAATTGCGACGCCCACGACGTGTCGTCCGTGCCCTCCGGCTTCGGCTGCTTCGCAATGCCGTCTACCAGCGCCGCGCCCTTCACCGCGTACTCCACAGCCTTCGCGTTGTCCTTGGCCGTCTGCGCCACGGAAGCGATGGTCACGAGGATGTCGAGATTGTTGGGCACGGCGGCGTGCGCTTTCTCCGCCGCAGCCATCGCGCTCTTCAGGTCGCCGCTCCCCTGATACTGCTGCGCGAGTTGCAGGTTCCCATAAGCCGCAGCCATGGGATTCGCTGCGAACTTCTGCACAAAGTCGTTCAGCAGCGCCATGCGCTTGGCCGCGTCCTGCTCGCTGAGCGCGGCCTGGATCGCCTGGTCTTCGGGCGTTCCGGCAGCGAGGAACAGCTGCGTCACCTGGGCAGGCGAAAGGGAAGAGAACAGCAGGGAAGCTGCGAGGACGAAGCGCTTCATGTGACCTCCGTGCAGAGGCGGAAGCGCAAACCCGCTCCCGACGCCGCTTTGCGTTGCGGATGCTAGCGCCGTCAGCGCGTAGAGGCAAGCCTTAGTCGTCAGCGCTGACCGGCTGTGCCGGCTCTCCGAGCTCCTGGTCCTTGTACTGCAGTTGGTAGAGCTTCCAGTAGATGCCGCGTTGCGCCAGCAGCTCCTGGTGCGAGCCGACCTCGCGAACCGTGCCCTTGTGCATGACAACGATGCGGTCGGCGCGCTGGATCGTAGAGAGCCGGTGCGCGATGATGAACGACGTCCGGTCGCGCACCATGCTGCTCAGCGCCGCGCGCACGCGCAGCTCAGTGTCCGTGTCCACGCTTGACGTCGCTTCGTCGAGGATCAGGATCTGGGGATCGTGTGCCAGCGCCCGCGCGAACGAGATGAGCTGCTTCTGCCCGGTGGAGAGCGTTGAGCCGCGCTCGCGCACCGGCTCGTCGAAGCCCTGCGGCAGCGAGCGGATGAAATCGGCGACGTTGACATCTTCCGCGGCGCGCTCCACCGCCTCGCGCGTCACGTGCTCCGACCCGAGCTTGATGTTCTCCGCCACTGTCCCACTGAACAGGAACGGGTCCTGCAACACGACGCCGAATCGGCGCCGCAGGTCGGCGAGGGAGAAGTCGCGTAGGTCAATGCCGTCGATCCGGATGGCGCCACGCTGCACATCATAGAAGCGCAGCAGGAGCGAGATGAGCGTGGTCTTGCCCGCGCCGGTGTGGCCGACGACCGCGATCGTCTCGCCCGGCTCGATCGCCAGGGTGACGTCGCGCAGCACCCAATCCGGCTCAGCGCCGTCGGTACGATACGCGAACCATACCTGATCGAACTCGATGCGCCCGCGCCCTGTCGCTCGCTTTGGGGACACCGGCTCGGTTACCTCGGCCGGCGTTTCGAGAAGCTTGAACACGCGCTCGCTCGCCGCCATTGCCGATTGCAGGATGTTGTATTTCTCGCTCAGGTCCTGGATGGGGCGGAAGAAGCGCTGCGCATACTGAATGAAAGCCACCAGCACGCCGAGCG
>CAYWSH010000177.1:0-7617 GCA_964460655.1 uncultured Terriglobales bacterium
ACGTCTTCCTTCTTCTTGATCGCCGAGCCGCGGTTGTTCGCGGCGTCGAGGAGTTCGTTCGCCAGCTTGTCGGTCATGCCCTTCTCGGTGCGGCCGCGGCTGTAGCTGATGAGCCAGCGGATAGCCAGCGAGGTACGCCGGTCGGCATTCACCTCGATCGGCACCTGGTAGTTCGCGCCGCCGACGCGCCGGCTCTTCACTTCCAGCACCGGCTTGCAGTTCTCCACGGCCTTCTTGAAGAGCTTGAGCGCTTCGTCGCCGCCGCGCTCTTCCAGCTTCTTCATGGCGTCGTAGAAGATGCCCTGCGCGGTGGACTTCTTGCCGTCCCACATCATGCAGCTGACGAACTTGTTGACCAGCGACGAGCCGTAGACCGGATCGGCCGCCGGCTCCTTCTTCGCGATGTGACCTTTTCTTGGCATGTCTTCTTTTCTCAAACCGCTCGACGGTCATGCTCGAGCTGAAATCCGTCAGGCCTCCCGACCGCGCGACGCGGCGGCCTGATGGGCCGCGTCGCTCATCGCTTACTTCGGGCGCTTGGCGCCGTATTTCGATCGTCCCTGCTTGCGGTTCGCGACGCCGGTGGCGTCGAGCGTTCCGCGTACCACGTGGTAACGCACGCCCGGCAGGTCTTTCACGCGGCCCCCGCGGATGAGCACGATCGAGTGCTCCTGCAGGTTGTGGCCGACACCGGGAATGTACGTCGTCACCTCGATGCCGTTCGTCAACCGGACGCGCGCCACTTTGCGCAGCGCCGAGTTCGGCTTCTTGGGCGTCTGGGTGTAGACGCGGGTGCAAACGCCGCGCTTCTGCGGTGAACCTTCGAGCGCGGGTGACGCCGTTTTGTAATGCGTCCGCTCGCGGCCGGCCCGGACCAACTGATTGAATGTCGGCAAGTCTTTGTTCCTTTCAAAACCGCCGGAGAGCATCGCTCCGGTCAACATCATCAAGGCGCTCTGCCGCGCGGCTCGGCGCCACCCGGGCCTCGCCGCGTCTTGCCTAAGCAACCAACACACGACCGCGCGAACGTGGTCGTCTACGCTTGGACCCCGCTGCGCGGGGCTGGCCGGCTCAAAAGAGCGCGCTTACGGCCATGGTTCTCCCCGGCATGCCGGTGAGAGATCGGGTTTCCCTGTGATGGACCGCCGACGGTGACGCCTAGCCCCTAAACATTTCGGGGAGGCATTCCGTTTCGTCGGTCACCACCTGCATACCCGGCTGCTGGACGCTTCCGGTAGCGCAGGTGCGTTACTGCGAGGCGCCCGCCTTTCTGCTACTACCCCTGCGGGCGTATCGAACTACAACTTAACGCGGTGCTACACAGGTACGGCTAAGTTGACTCGCGAACCTGTCGAATATACCAAGTAACGCCGAGTTACGTCAATGCAGACCGGCGAATTCATCCGCGCCGGCAGGGTCTTTGACGACCATCTCGCAGGTTGCCGACCGGTGCGCCCCGAGTGCCCGCAAGAACGGCGGATTCCTTCATTCCCTTTAGGGCTTTCGCCGGTTGCCGAGAAAGCGCGTCAGCCTCTACACTGGATGTTTCCCAGCGAAGGTTGGGGTGAAGCAAGCGTTCCGCCCGCCAGAAAGGCAGGGGCGGGGAGGATTCGTTGCGTTCTGTGATCCGCAGTCTGGGCCTTGTTGGCGCATTGGCTTCCCTGCTCGCCTTCACCGCTTGTGGTGGCAAGAGTTCGTCCTCGACGACGACGACCACCACCACAACGCCGAACACCATCACGGTGACGCCGACCAACGCGTCCGTTCAACCGGGTCGGCCATTTGCGATGACCGCCGTGATGACCGACTCGAACAACAACGTCGTCGGCGGCCAGACGTTCACCTTTACGTCGAGCAATACGAGTCTGCTCTCGTTGGGAAACCGCGGTCTCGTTCCTTCCTGCACATCTGGTAACAGCGCTTCGGTCTGTGCCTGCCCGGGAACCTGGGACAGCGTTACGAATCCCGTCGTCTGCACGCCGGCGACTTCGTTCGGCACCGTCACCGTCACGGCTACGAGCGGCAGCATCACCAGTTCGCCGGTCACGGTCTTTGTGCGTCCGCATGTCGATCTCGTGCAAGTCGTGCCGCCACCCTCGACCTGCGTGTCGCAATCGCAGACGCGCCAATTCTCGGCGCGTGCCTTCAGTAATGGAGTGGACGTGACCTCGCAGGTCGGCCCCGTCGCCTGGAGTTCCACCGAGACGCGCGTCGTCACCTTCGACAGCACCGGGCTGGCGACCGCGGCCGCGCCCGGCCAGGCGCTGGTCTTCGCCACCGTAGGGGCGTTCTCGGGCACCAATGACGGCGGTGTCAACAGCGCCTCGGTGCCGTTCACGACCTGCCCAGTGGCGAGCATCAGCCTGCATACGCAGAATGCGACCGCCACGTCGTTCACCATGAACGTCGCCGACAACCAGGGGATCGCGGCCGACGTATTCGACTCCAACGGCTTCGCGCTACCGGCGGCGACGATCGGCTTCACCCAAACGCAGCCCGTGGTGATCTCGGTCACCGGCAACGCCGCGCTCACAGGCAACGTCACCGGACTGGTGGTCGGCGGCAGCGGCGTAGTCGCATCGTGCGTTGCGCCCGACTGCAATATCGGCATGACGCAGCCCATCTACAGCAATCCGGTGAGCGTGCAGGTGAACGGCACGGCGAACACCACCACGGTGTTCGCGGCCAGCACCACCGGGACGTCGCTCATCCCCATCGACACCAGCAACAACACCGCGGGAACGGCGCTCACCCTGCCGCAGACGCCGAACTCGGTGGTGATGCCGCCGATCGGGACGCGTGCCTACTTCGGCAGCGCGGGCGGCCTGATGCAGTTCGATACGACGGCGAATACCTCCAGCGTGATCGCGACGCAGGCTACCGGCACGGTGCGCGCGGTCTCGATCAACGGCGCCCGCGTCCTGGTGACCGATACGGGGAGCGCTCTCGTCTTTGACGCGACCGCGAACACGCTGCAGGGGGTACCCCTCGGCAGCATCACGGGTGGCGATTTCACCATCGACGCCAGCAAGGGCTTCGTCGTCTCCGGCAACACGCTCGGCATTTACACGCCGGGTTCGTCGTTCCGCACGGCTGCCCTCATCTCGCCGGCGAATGCCGTCGCTTTCCTGCCGCAGAGTTCGTACGCCTATGTAGCCGGCGGCGCACCCAACGCCGTCACCGTGCGCTCCACCTGCGACAACTCGCAGCAAGGCGTCATCCCAACGCCCGGCACGCCCACGCTCATCCAGGCACTGCCTAACGGGTCAGCCGTGCTCGCGGTGGATTCGCCGGGACTCGACGTCATCAGCGTGACGATCAGCGGCAGCGGCTGCATCCCGGCGCGCAACGAGTCGTTGCGCCGCGTGTCGCTCGGTGTCGGTTCATTCACCGCGCGCCAGCTCCTCATCAGCTCCGACAGCAAGCGCGCCTTCATCCTCAGCGATCTGCCGGTGGTGATCGTGTACGACACCGTGGCCGGCACCGCGAGCTCCATCCCGATCGCCGGCGGCGCCACCGCGCTCTCGGGCGGCCTGACCTTGGACGGCACGCAGGTATGGATCGGCGGCAGCGACAACAAAGTGCACAAACTCGATGTCGCCAGCCTTACGGACACGGCGCAGGTGAGTGTTTCATTCCGGCCGGACCTGGTGCTCGTGCGGCCGAAATAGGGTCTACTTCCTTATTTCTTTCGCCACACTATCCAGCACACCATTGATGAACTGCACGGACTCGGGCGTGGAGAATTTGCGCGCCACTTCCAGCGACTCATTGATCACCACAGGCGCCGGTGTCCCCGCGAAACCCAGCAGCTCGGCGACCGCGGCGCGCAGGATGTTGCGGTCCACTGCCGACATGCGGTCCATACGCCAATGCTGTGCGTGCTTTTCCACCACGGCGTCGATCTCAGCGCGTCGGTCAAAAGCGACTTGAAAGATGTCGTTGGCGAAGCCGCGCGTCTCGGCGTCGGCTTCGCCGCGCGTCGCCCAGAAAGTCTTCTGCACCTCGGCGGCAGTCTGCTGCGCCAGGTCCGACTGGAAGAGCATCTGCAACGCCATCTCGCGTGATTTGCGTCGGGTTCCCATAAGACCAGTAGTTAGGAGTCGGTAGTCAGTAGTCAGGAAAACCAAAAAACAAATGTCATCCTGAGGCGGCGATGTTAGCCGCCGAAGGATCTACGGGTTTCGTTTGCGCCTGGCGCGGCGAATGGTTCCCTGTGCCGGCAGCGCATTCGCCATCTCCACCGCACTCATCGCCGCTTCGAACCCTTTGTTCCCGCCTTTGAGCCCGGCACGATCGATCGCCTGCTCGAGCGTATCGCAGGTAAGCACCCCGAAAGCGTGCGGCACACCGGTCTCCTGTGCCGACTGCCCGATGCCGCGCGCCACCTCGTTGGCGATCGCTTCGTAGTGCTGCGTCTCGCCGCGTAGCAGGCACCCGAGACAGATGATCGCATCAAACTTCTTGGTCGCCGCGAGCCGCCGCGCTGCTACCGGCAACTCAAAGCTGCCGGGAACACGCACGACCTCTACATCCTTCTTATTGGCGCCCGAGCGACGCAGTCCGTCGAGCGCGGCTTGCAGCAAGCGCTCGGTGATGAAGGCATTGAAGCGCGCAACCACGATCGCGAAACGGCGGCCAGAAGCGCTTAGATGTCCTTCGCGAGCGGCGTCATTGTCGGAGCGGTCTTCATAAGAAAAGACAGCGGCTCGCCCGCCGCCTGCCGGCAACTCCAGCGTGAACATGCGCGCGCCCCAGTCGGTGGTCGCGATCTTGTCCTTGATCTTGTATTTCAGCTTGCGCGCCACTTCAAAGACCGCGTCAGCACTATCGGCTTCGATCACGATGTCGGCTTGCGGAAAGCCCTGACCCGCGCCGATCTCCACGCCCGCGCTTGGCGCCTCCAGCTTGATGCCCTGCGACCGCTTTCCTTTCCATGCTTCGCCATGCGCGAGACCGAGCGCGTCGAAGAAATCCACCAGCGCACGGAACTGCGCCTCGTTCTTCGCGACGTAGAGCTTGTGCAGGGACTTGATCATGAAGGCTCGCCGCAGATTAACGCAGATGGACGCAGATGAAAAACTCCGTATCCGCGTTGATCCGCGTTCATCTGCGGCAGGCGGTTATTTTCCACTGAACTTCGCCGGCCGCTTCTCCAGGAACGCCTTCGTGCCTTCGCTCTTGTCTTCCGTGGCGCACGACACGCTGAACAGCGTCGCTTCGAGGAACAGGCCTTCGCTGAGCGGCATCTCCATACCGTGATTCACGGCTTCCAGCGTGTACTGCACTGCCAGCGGCGCGTTGGCGATGATCTTTTGCGCGATGGCTTCGCAGCGCGGGATGAGCTCCGCCGCCGGCACGACCTCGTTCACCAAGCCGATGCGCAGCGCCTCCTGCGCCGAGATCATCTCTCCGGTCAGCAGCAGCTGGTTCGCCCAGCCCTTGCCGACAAGCCGCGGCAGCCGCTGCGAGCCGCCGTAGCCGGCGATGATGCCGAGCTTTACCTCGGGCTGGCCGAGCTTCGCGTTCTCGCTCGCGATGCGCATCGTGCATGCCAGCGACATCTCGCAGCCGCCGCCGAGCGCGAACCCATTGATCGCGCAGATGACCGGCTTGCCCAGGTTCTCGATCAGGTTGATGGTCGCCTGCCCGCGGTGCGTGTACTCCTTCGCTTCGACGGGATTGTTCTTGTTCAGCTCGCCGATATCGGCGCCGGCGACGAACGCCTTCTCGCCTGCGCCCGTCAGGATGACGACGCGCACCGTCGCATCATCACGCAGGGCGGTGAACGCCGCGCGCAGTTCGTTCATCGTCTGCGTGTTCAGCGCGTTCAGCTTTTCCGGACGGCTGATGGTGAGGTAAGCGATGCTGTTGCGTATTTCGAGTTTGAGGTTTTGATAGTCCATAAGAGATCAATTCGCCACGGATTTGCACGGATCAGCACGGATCGATGTTCGGGATGGGTTCGCTTGGTATCGCAACCACATTCAACCATGCAACGATGGACTCGTGTTCGGGATCCGCTTCATCAAGGTCGTAGTCGTCGCACATGGTGAGCATCGCTGCCCAGTCGCGCAATTCACGATCCTTGATCGAGCCGCCCCTCCACCGGTGATATGCATTGCGAACGTGCTTCATAGCGACTTGCACTCCCGGCTGAGCCGGTGCTGATGTTTTCCAAAAACCGCGCGTGTAGATTTCGTCGCCCTCGAAATTGAATTGCATTCGCCGAGTCAGCACTCGCCGCAACTCTTCAAGCGAAATGGAGACGTCGCGGAATCGCTCAAGCGCATGCCGTTCATCCGCGCTCAATTTCGAGCCCTGTTCTTCCGCGTCAATCGGCTCTGCTTCCATCCGTGTTCATCCGTGAGAATCTGCGGCAAGAATCCTTCATTGTGTAACCGCTTTAGCAAGCGACACGGCCCGCAACCCGCGTCGTACTGGCGGCAAGACGAAAAACAATGCGCAGGCGAGCGCGATCACGGCAAACGTCACATCTTCCATGTCCCATGCTTCGCCGCCAAACAGCGGGTCCCACACCATTAGAACGGCGAGCGCCGCGTGCAGAATAAAGATGAGCCACGCGCCCCAAACATATCCGCGCCACAGTGCCCGTAAGCCGACTGCCGTCACAAGGCCAAAACCCAGGGCCGAAACCGCGCCGATGTACAGCCCGGTGGCCGCGCCCGGCGTCTTGGTGAAATCAGGCGTACGCGCCAGCCAGAGAACATATCCCGCGCTGCCCAACCAGAACGCGGCACACAGTGTCGCCAGCACGATCGCTGCCGTCACCCAGCGCGAGCGCTTCGGCTTGGCACCGACGTCGCTCATCGGCCCTTCTTTTCCTTCTTCTTTGCCTCCGCAAGCTGCTCCGTTCCCCAGAAGGCAGTCGGATAAATCGCGCTCGGACACCCACTGGGCCAAATGCCCATCAATTCTTTCTGGCCATATTGCCGCAGCACTGAGCCATCGCCGGTTCGCACCAAGAAGCCCTTATACCGGCCCATATCACGCCCGCAATCGCTGGTTGGAAAGACCTGCAGCGCCAACAGCAAGTGAGTCGAGCCGTCTACCCAGCGCACTGGGAAGACGTTGTGTCCCCGTGGACAAGGATGATGTTGCTGGAATCTTTTCTCCGCCGTGCGGCTCGTCGGCATCTCCCTTACTTCATCTTCACTGACCTGAAAAACGCGGAGTTCATAGCCGCCAAGCATGCCACCGTTACTCCACATCAGGTAAAAGGCGCGCGAATCTGGCGCCCATTTAAGAAATAGCCCGCCACTCAGATCCTTCAAACGGTAATGCTTCAGCCGAGTTCTTCGGTCATAAACATCCAGCGCGCCAACTTCGCTGTCTTGCATACCTGCGAGCACGGCCCTATATCTGCCGTCAGGCGATGGAATCGACGGTCGACGTGTCAAGTCCTCCGTTACAAAAACATTGGCTTCGCATGAGTGGCTTGTTGCATCCAGCAACGATCCAGACATCAAGACTATGAGAAAAAGGGCCCACATAACTCGCACCGACTCACCCTTTTGACTTAAGCGCCGCATCCTGCGGCTTCGGCTCCGCGCCTGACCAGTCGTAGAACCCTTTGCCCGATTTCTTCCCGTACCA
>CAYWSH010000178.1:0-7549 GCA_964460655.1 uncultured Terriglobales bacterium
AGGAGATCAAGCAGGTAATGGCCGAAGCCGAGAAGGCGCGGCAATACGGCACGCGCACGATCGTCTTCATCGACGAGATCCATCGCTTCAACAAGGCACAGCAAGATGCGTTCCTGCCGCACGTCGAGAAGGGCAACATCCGGCTGATCGGCGCGACCACGGAGAATCCGTCGTTCGAGATCATCGGCGCGCTGCTCTCGCGCACGCGGGTGTACGTGCTGAATCCGCTGACAGAGGAGCAGATCGTCGGATTACTGCAACGTGCGCTGGCTGACAAAGAGCGCGGACTGGGTGACAAGAATCTGGGGGCGAATGACGACGCGCTCGGCCTGATGGCGACTTACTCATCCGGCGACGCGCGCTCCGCGTACAACGCTCTTGAGGTCGCCGCGAGCATGGTCGGGCAGGACGGCGAGCTGAAGACCGATATCGTCAAGGAAGCGCTGCAGAAGCGCGTCCTGCTCTACGACAAGGCCGGCGAAGAGCACTACAACCTCATCTCGGCGCTGCACAAATCGGTGCGCAACAGCGACGCTGACGCATCGCTCTACTGGCTCGGCCGCATGCTTGAAGCGGGCGAAGATCCGCTGTACATCGCGCGCCGGGTGGTGCGGATGGCGGTCGAAGACATCGGAATGGCCGATCCGCACGCGCTGGGTGTCACCATCGCCGCGCGCGATGCCATCGACTTTCTCGGCATGCCGGAGGGCGGGCTCGCGCTGGCGCAGGCCGTCGTTTACCTGGCGCTGGCGCCGAAATCGAATGCGCTGCTCACGGCGTATGGCGCCGTGCAGCAGGACGTGGAGCAGACGCTGGCCGAGCCCGTTCCGCTGCATCTGCGCAACGCACCCACGGGGCTGATGAAGGGCCTCGGCTACGGCAAGGGCTACCAGTACGCGCACAATCTCGAAGAGAAGGTAGCGGACATGGATTGCCTGCCGCCGCGGTTGCGCGCGCGACGTTATTACGAGCCGACCGGCGAGGGCCTGGAAAAGCGCATCCGCGAGCGCCTGGAAGAGATCAGGAAGCGGCGGGGCCAGGCCGCCCCAAAACAGGAGCCCTGACAGCAACCCGCGCGCCCGGCACCGCCTCATTTGCAGGGCAGCGACTATAATCCACCAGCACCTCCCCCAGACCTGACTTCGCCGGCATGAACAGGGTCTTCCTACTCGTGCGCATCGTCATGGCCCTGCTCGCCTGGGTCCTTTTCATCTATTGGTGGCGGCGCGTCCTCGATACCGCGGCGCTCACCCAACGGATCATCTTCTTCTCGCTGCTGTCGGTGGGCATCGCCTGGTTCCTGGTGGCGGTCCTCTCCGCCCTGTGGATCCTGCATAACAAGCGCCTGGCGAAGCGCGGCCGGCGCGGGCTGGTCTCCGCGTACACCCCGCCGCGTTATGAGAAGGACTTGCTCGGCCGGCAGCTGAAGCTGCTCCCCTTCGACCACGACCACGCGGTCATCGTCGTGCGCTCGGACCATGAGGTGAAGCACTTCCTCTCCGAGGATGAGGCGCGGGGGGCCTCGCGATGAGCACGCTCTACTCCGCGCTGCGCTGGTTCGACCACACCGCCCTCTACACCGCCCTGCTCTACTTCTACGGGATGTATCCCGTGGTGATGGCTTCCATGTGGATCATCCTCAGCATCTTCTTCTTCCGGCGCCGCGAGCGTGAATCGGTCGGTGAGCTCGAACATCCGGCCCCGCTGGTCTCGGTGGTCATCCCGGCGCACAACGAAGGAGTGTCCATCGCCGCCACGCTGGAAGCCCTGCTCCAGATGACCTATCCCGCCTACGAGATCGTGGTGGTCGATGACGGCTCGACCGACGACACCATCGCCGTCGTCCGTCCTTACCTGGAGCGCGGTCCTATCCGGCTGGTGATCAAGGAAGCCAACGAAGGCAAGGCGATGGCGTTGAATGACGCCATCCCGGTCTGCCGCGGTGAGCTGCTCCTGCTCATCGATGCCGACATCGTGGTGACGCCCGACCTGCTGCAGCACATGGTCCCGCACTTCCGCTCGGGGCGTGTAGCGGCGGTGGCAGGCAATCCGCGCGTCGCCAATCGTCGCGGCCTGCTGAAGCGACTGCAGGCGGTCGAGTTCGCTTCCATCATTTCGATGCAGCGGCGAGCGCAGCGCATCTGGGGCCGCGTCATGACCGTGCCCGGCGCGGTCGTCGCCTTCCGCCGCTCGGCGCTCATCGACGTCGGCCTCTTCCTGCCGTTCATGGCGACCGAGGACATCGACATGACCTGGCGTCTGCAGATGCGCTTCTGGGACGTCCGCTACGAACCGCGCGCCGTCGTCTGGATGCAGGTACCGCCCAACCTGCGCGAATTGTGGAAGCAACGCCGGCGCTGGGCGCGCGGACTGGCGCAGGTGCTCGTGCGCTATCGGCGCGTGCCTACGCGCTGGGTGTGGCGCCGCATCTGGCCCGTCTTCTTCGAGTCCACCGTCTCGGTGTTCTGGGCCTACACCTTCGTCGCCCTGACCCTCTATTGGGCGGTGAGCCTCTGGGCCGGCTACACGCCGCGCGGCGCCTCACCCATCCCCAACTTCTGGGGAATGCTCATCGCCACCGCTTGTATCATCCAGTTGCTCGTGGGCGCCTACGAGGACCGGCGATACGATCCCACCATCCTGGTCTCGCTGGGCGAAGCCATCTACTACCCGCTGATCTACTGGGCGCTGATGTCCACCATCACCACCATCTATACCTTCGACGCGATCGTACGAAAGCCGCCGAAGATGCAGCGCTGGAACATCAAACGGAGCAAAGACCAGTGAGGCTCGCGTGCGTGCTGTTGCTGGCCGCGGGCTGCTTCGCGCAGGAGTCGGCCGAGGACTTGATCGCCCGCGGCAATGCCGCCGCGTCGCATGACGACCATAAGGCGGCCATCCAGCAATACGAGGCGGCGATCCGGCTGGCGCCCGCGCTGCGCACCGAGCTGCTGCTGAAGCTCGGGCAGCAGTATCTCTGGGCCGACCAGCCGGCGCCGGCAGCGAAGCTTCTGGGCGAGTACACCGCGGCGCATCCGCAGGAGTGCGGGCCACGCGCCACCTACGCCCTCGCGCTCTCCTGGTCCAGCCAGTTGGGCGCCGCCGAGCGCGCCTACGACGCATTGCAACGTGATTGTCCCGATCGCAAGACCGACGCCCTCCTCGGCAAGGCGCGCGTGCTGCGTTGGCGCGACCGTCCGCAGGCCGCCACCCAGACGTACGAGGAGGTCCTGCGCAGCGGTGACGAGGCGCAGCGGCGCGATGCCAAGATCGGGCTGGCGCTGACGGAGCTGGCAGAAGACCAGAACCGGCAAGCACGCGCCGACCTGCAGGCCGCGCTCGCAACTTCGCCAAAGGATGCGGCGCTGGTCGAAGGCCTGGCGGTATCGCAGGTACACCTGGGCTTGCCGGACAAGGCACGCGGAGAACTGCAGCGAGCGGAGGCAAGCGGCGTGCATGCTCCGGCGCTGACGCGGCTGAGCGAGGAGCTCACCGAGCGCGCGCGACCCGCCATCACGCCCGACTTCGCTGTCTTCCACGACGCCGACGGCACCAACTTCTACGCCGGCGAATTCCGCGGTGCAGTAGCGCTCCATCCGCGCAGCCGTCTGGAGGCCTACGGTGGAGCGTCGTCACTCGAACACGGCGCTACCAGCATCGCGGGGCAATACGGTGGCGGGAGCCTCGACTATCGCTTCAACGAAGACTTTGCGGTGCGCGGCGAGGCGCGCGTGAGCCACTATCGCGATGCCGACTTCACGCCGTTCACCGGCGAGCTGGACGCCATCCTGACGCCGCGCGATGGATCGCGCATCGACCTCTCGCTGGCGCGGCTCACCATCTGGGACAACCAAGCCGCGTTGCAGCACCACCTGACCGGCGTCTTCGGCAGTGCCGGGCTTGACCAGCGGCTCACCACGAGCGACCGTCTGGCGTTGGCGTTCAGCGCCACCAGTTGGTCTGACGGGAATCGCCGCCTGATCTTCCGCGTGACGCCGTCGCACGCCTTCCCGGGGACGCCGCGCCTCACCGTATCGCTGCCGCTGCTGTATCAGACCTATGATCGCGGCTTCAGCTTCGGTCTCTTCTCGCCCTCGAGTTACATCGAGCTCACGCCGCTCGTGCGTGTCCACTTCCGCAAGGCAACAGTGTGGGATTTCGACCTCGGGACCCGCGCCGGAGGACAGAAAGAGGCGTCCGCCGAGTGGAAGCCGCTCGCCGCCTTCTGGGGCAGCGTGGCGCGCGATCTGCGGCACGGGTGGGGACTGTCGCTCTCGGCGTCGCGGTCGTCCTCCAACGTCGTGAGCTCGACCGGATTCAGCCGTACCAGCGTCGCCTTCAGCCTGACGCGGGCGTTCTGACGGGTACGGTAACCAGCTTTGATTACCATTGAGTGTCCGTCGCGAACCACTGTGCTATGGCAGCGTGACTGCCCGATGTGAAATCATCCACACTTCGTATGATTGCGACCTCTGCACGACGTGGCTTGATCCTGCTGGCGTTCTTTGCGATCACCTGCCCTCTCTACGCGGCCAACTTGCTCGGGAACGGCGGCTTTGAGTCGCCGGTAGTGCCGTCGTCGTCGCAGTGCGGTCCCTACTTCAACTGCATCGGCTATCTGAACGGTGTGGGCGACCACGTGGGACCGTGGCTGGTGATCGGCACTGCCGGGATCGACATCTTCGGCAATCCCATCCCGAATTCGCCGGCGTCGCTACTGCTGACCAATGCCAACTACGTCGAGCCGAATGGCGCAACGGGCGCAACGCTATTCTTCCATCCCGAAGAAGGCTTGCAGGCACTGGACCTGACGGGCGAAGGGAACCAGGGCACAGGCAACGGCGTGAAGCAGACAGTCGCGACGTTCGCCGGGCAGGAATACTTCCTTACGTGGTGGGTCGGCCATCAGTACAACCAGGCTCCCGGATACTTGAACGGTCCGGCGGAGATCGCGCTTTACATCGATGGCGTGCACATCATCGACGTCGGTACCGGCAACAACACGGTGAACGATGTCACGTGGCAGGAGTTCAGCTACAGCTTCACCGCGGGCGGCAACGCGACCACCATCGCCTTCCTGAACGACACGCCGGTGGGCAATAACTACGCCGGCCTGGACAACGTGACGCTGCAAGCCGTACCGGAGCCGGGAACGCTGGCGTTGCTCGCGATCGGACTCAGCGGCGCCCTGGCTCGGCGCAAGCGCGCCGCGTAGTTCAGCGCCGTTTCAGCGCCAGCCACAACCCCAGACCCAGGAATGTTCCGCCGGTGATCCAGCGGCGTCCGGCCGTGAGGCGCGGATGGTTGCGCACCAGCCCCGCTACGCCCGCGGCTCCGTAAGCGACCGCGATGTTCACCAGTGTCCCGCCGACGTTGAAGATCGTCCCCAGGAACAGGATCTGGAGCGCGATGTTCGCGTGCGGGTCGGCGAACTGCGGCAGGAAGGCAAGGAAGAAGAGCGCGACCTTGGGGTTCAGGACGTTGGTGACGACGCCTTGGTAGAAGATGGTGCGCAGGCTGTCTTGCGGCACGTCGGCAACTTCGAGCGTTTGCGGTCGCGCGAGGGCTTGCACCCCGAGATAGACGAGATATGCGGCGCCGGCGTAGCGCACCACGTCGAATGCTACGGCGGATGAACGCAGCACGGCGGCCAGTCCCGCGGCAGCAGCGATGGTGTGCACCGCGCAACCGACGAAGATGCCGGCCGCGGAGACGACGCCCGCCCGCCGTCCCTGGCCGAGGCTGCGCGCGAGGACGTACATCATGTCCACGCCCGGGGTGAGGTTGAGGGTGAGGGCCGCAACGAGGAACGTGATGAAGGCAGCGGTGGTCGGCACGCGTTACCGGCGCTGCCGGTGTTCCTTCAGGATGCAGCGGTCCATCACCACGAAAATGCCTGCCCGGCGCGCCTTCGCGGCCGCGTCTTCGTGGACCACGGACTCCTGCATCCAGATGGCGGGCACGCCGAGTGCGATCGCCTCATCCACCACCGGCGGAACGTTCTCCGACCGCCGAAAGATGTCGACCACATCGATCTTCTCCGGCACCGCCTGGAGCGAAGGATAGGCCTTCTCGCCGAGCGCGCCCTTGATCTGCGGGTTCACTGGGATGATGCGATAGCCGTGCGTTTGTAAATACGCCGCCACGCCGTAGCTCGGGCGCAGAGGGCTGCTCGACAGCCCGACGACCGCGATGGTCTTCGCCGTCTGGAACAACTCAGTGATCTTGGCCGCTTCGTCGTTCACGAAGTGCAGGGTATCAGGTCGGGCGTCATGGCGTCATTGCCCGAGTATCAGGGGCAAGCCATTCTTCTGGTTGCCGATGACGACGACCTTCGCGTTCGCGCTCTTGGCCAGATTCTCGGTCGCTTCGATGCCCTTCCACTCGAGCAGTTGCGAGCTGATGCCCTGCGCGACGATCTGCTGGAAGTCGCGGATGCCGGCCGCCTCAATGCGCTTGCGCTCGGCTTCCTGCCGCTCGCGCTGGAGGCGGAAGTTCATCGCCAGGGCTTCCTGCTCGGCCTGCTGCTTCTGCTCGATCGACGCCTTCAGCGCGGCCGGCAGCTGGATGTCGCGCAGCAGTACGCCTTCGATCTCCACGCCGCGCTTGCCCAGTTCCTTGACCAGTTGTTCTTTGATCTGCTGGGCTACCTGCTCGCGCTCACCGGAGTACAGCGCATTCGCCGTGTGCGACGCCGTCGCTTCGCGGATGGCCGCACGCACTGTCGGCTCCACGATCACGGCCACGTACTCGGGACCGATACTCTGGTAGACCTCGGCCGCGCGCCGCTGGTCGAGGTGGAAGAGCAGCGAGGTGTCGAGATTCATCACCAGCCCTTCGCTCGATGGCACGCTGGCCGATTCCTTGATCTCCTGCGTGCGGACCGACATCTCGTGTGTGGCCTTCAACGGATTGATGAGGTGGATGCCGGCGTCGAGCACGTCACCCGTCACGCGTCCGAACAGCGAGACGACGGCCACGTGGCCAGACGGCACGCGTGTGACCGACATCAGGACAAGGATGAGGATGCCGAGCGCGAGAATGCCCAACCCAACGCCGCGAAAGAACCCGCCACCGCCCACGTCAACGACTCGACCGCCTTTGTAGCTGCTGAATGGCTCCATGGTTTTCCTCCAGAAAGTGTCGAGGGATTGTAGAGGAAGCGGAACATCCACCGCAGCGACGCGAGCTACTCGCCCTTTTTCCCGCTGGTCTTCTCGCGGAACATCTTGAGCGCGACCTTGCGGATGGTCTCGGCGACGTTCTTGTTCATCGAGAGGCCTTTGAGGTCGTTGACGAGCAGGTGGGGGACAAGGCCAAGTGCCATGTCGAGCGGTGCCCGTGGATTGTTCACCAGGTTGCGCACCACCGCATAGGTCTTCATGAACTTGCGCTTGCGCGCGATGCCGCGCAGCACGTCCTGCTGCACGTTCTTCATGGCGGCGAAGGTCTCCACCTCGGCGTCGGAGAGCTTGGGCGACTCCAGCACGGCGAGCGCAACGATCTTCGAGCCGTCGCGGATCAGCACGAAGCGCTCGTCCTTGTTGCC
>CAYWSH010000179.1:0-7531 GCA_964460655.1 uncultured Terriglobales bacterium
AAGCCGCAGACCATCGCCAGCTTCGACTTCGAGAACATCGACAACGCCTCGGTGACGCCTCCCGCCATCGGCGGCCCGAACCAGACGGTGCTTGACGTGCGTCGTCCCGGTGCGCAAAAGCCCAACGTTGATGACACGCTCCTGCGCGACCGGCGCCTCATCGTGCTGTTCTTCGACGAGAGCGGCATGGAGACTGACGAGATCGAGCGCTCGGTAAAGACCGCTGAGAAGTTTGTCGACGCGCAGATGCAACCCGCCGACCTCGTCGCCATCGCGACGTTCTCCACCGGCCTCAAGGTCGACCAGGACTTCACCAGCGACAAGACGCGTCTGAAGAAAGTCCTCGACGACATCAATCCTGCCGGCGGTCAGGGCAGCGGGACCGGCACGACGGGCGATGACCAGAACGGCGCCGAGAACCAGCAGGCGTTCACCGCCGACGAGAGCGATTACAACGTCTTCAACACCGACCGCAAGATCGAAGCGCTCGGTTCGCTCGCCGACTCGATGGCGCGCATCCAGCAGAAGAAATCCATCATTTATTTCTCCAACGGCGTCTCCAAGAGCGGGCTCGATAACGAAGCCGAGTTGCGCAGCGCCATCAATCGCGCCGTGCGCGCCAACGTCGCCATTTATCCCGTGGACATCCGCGGCCTCGAAGCCTTCGTTCCTGGCGGCGAAGCCCGCCAAGCCAGCCAGCGCGGCAATGCGGTCTACAGCGGCGGCTTCCAGCGTGGCCTGGTCGACGCGAACTTCTCGTCGCAGGAGACGCTCGTCACCCTCGCGGCCGACACCGGCGGCAAGGCGTTCACCGATTCCAACAACTTTGGCCTCGTTTTCGACCGCGTGCAGCACGACACCGCCACGTATTACGTGCTCGGCTACCGCAGCACCAATGGATTGCGTGACGGCCACTATCGCCGCATCACCGTCAAGCTGGCGAAGAACGCCGCCAACTACAAGCTGGAATCGCGCTCCGGTTATTACGCCGGCCGCGACTTCAAGCACTCCACCACCGACGATCGCGAGCAGCAGCTCGAGGCCGAGCTGATGAACGAGATGAGCGCCACCGACCTGCGCGTCTATCTCGCCGCCGCGTATTTCCGGGTGGACGACGCCCACTTCTTCGTGCCGGTGCAGATCGTCATCCCCGGCTCCGAGATCCCGTTCACCCGCGATTCCGACAAGGACAAGGCCACCCTCGACATCATTGGCGTCGTGCGCAACGAGATCAAGTTCCCCGTGGGTGGCGCGCACGAGACCATCAAGCTGAACGTCGAGGGCAACCAGCAGGTGAAGCAGAAGAACGTGCAGTACCGCACGGGCTTCACGCTCGCGCCGGGCTCCTATCACATGAAGTTCGTGGTGCGCGAGAACCAGACCGGGCGCATGGGCTCGTTCGAGACCGACATCACCATCCCCGACATGCGCAAGACGCCGCTGCGGCTCAGCTCGGTGCTGATCGGCAACCAGTGGATGCCGTCGAAGTCGAAGAACGACCCCATCTCGCGCGATGGCCAGGAACTCGTGCCCAGCCTGAGCCACGTCTTCACGCAGAACCAGAAACTGTATTTCTATTACGAGGTGTACGAGCCGGCGAAGGCCAAGCCCGCACCCGTGCCGGCGAATGGGGCGCCGGTCGGCGGCGCGGCACCCGCGGCCAGCAAGAACCCCGTGCACTTGCTCACCAGCATCTCGTTCTTCAACGGCAAAGTGAAGGCCTACGAGACCCCGCTCGTCGAAGCGAAAGAATTGAACACACCGCAGCGCAAAGCCAGCGTGTTCCAGTTCGAGGTACCGCTCGACAAGCTGAAGCCCGGCCTCTACACCTGCCAGGTGAACGTGATCGACGACGCGGCCGGCGCCTTCGCCTTCCCGCGCCTGGCGATGCTGGTGCGTCAGTAGTACGACTTTCTACCGCGAGGACAACGAAGGCGAGAGCGTGGTAATCTCGGCTCCTTCGTCGATGTCCTCCGCCGGTGCCAAGCTGCCTTCGTCTGGCGAGCCGGCCGCGCTCCACCATGAGGTTCTCGCGGCCGCGCGCGCCGCCCTCGCGTCTGCCGATCCGGCCCTCACTCGTTTGCAAGGTGCGGTGCAGCTCATGGTGCCGTCCGTTTCCGATTGCTGCATCATTGACCTTCTGGTCGCGGACGAGCTGCGGCGCGTTGCCGTCGCGGCCGCCGATCCCGACACGGCGCGCCTCATCTTCGAACTCTCGCGCCGCTACGTCTTCAAGCCTGAGGCTGCCGAGGGTACGGCGCGGGCGCTGCGCACGGGTGAAGCCGTCTTGTACACCCACGTCACCGACAAGCTCCTGCGTCGCGCCGCCCGCGACGACGCCCACTATCGCATGCTTCGTACGCTGAACCTTTGCTCCTCGCTGGTGGCGCCCATCGTCACGGGCGGGCGCGCGCTCGGTGCCGTCAGCCTCTTCGCCAGCAGCAGTGGACGCCATTACGGCCATGCCGATCTCGCGTTCGTGCGAGCGTTCACTGCCTTGGTCGGTGCAACGGCCGAAGAGGTGGTCAACGCCGGCTGAAGCGTGCGCTACAATCGCTCGCTTATGGCGTCGCGCCGCGAGTTTCTCTGCTCGGCTGCCGCAGTCGCGGCCGCCAGCGCTCTGCCCACGTTCGCGCCGGCGCAGACCGTCGCCGGCAAAGAGAAGCTCATCGTCAACTCGTATCGCTTCTTCGACCTCGAGATGCCGGTCGAAGCGATCTCGTCGTTCCTCACGCCGACGGATCTGTTCTTCGTGCGCAACCACATGGCGGAGCCGTTCGCGCTTGACCTCGACTCGTGGCGCTTGCAGATCACCGGGGAGGTCGACCGGCCGCTGACGCTCACCTACTCCGACCTGCTGAAGCTGGAAACACACGCGATCACGAACACGCTGGAATGCGCCGGCAATGGCCGCGCGCTCTACTCGCCGCATGTGCCGGGCATCCAGTGGCATCGCGGCGCGGTTGGCAACGCACGTTTCGCCGGCCCACGGCTCGCCGACCTGTTGCAACGCGCGGGTCTGAAGCCGACGGCAAAGCACGTCGCTTTCAAAGGTCTCGATGAGCCGCCGTCGAAGGTCCCGCAGTTCGTCCGCAGTATCCCCATCGAGAAAGCCACGCATCCCGATACGCTGGTTGCGCTGCAGATGAACGGCGCGCGTCTGCTCAAGCATCACGGCTTTCCCGCGCGCGCGCTCGTCCCCGGCTGGATCGGCGCGGCATCGTGCAAATGGCTTGCCGAGATCCAGGTGCTCGCGAAGGAGTTCGACGGGAACTTCATGCGCCCGGGTTACCGCATGCCGAATCCGGACAATCCGACTGAGACCACGTCGCTCACCGCGCTCAATGTGAAATCCGTCATTGCGCTGCCGGAGAGCGGTGCGCGCTTCCGCAGCGTCGGCACGGCGTTGATCACGGGTGCGGCGTGGGCAGGCGAGAACTCAGTGAGGAGTGTCGAGGTTTCGATCAACAACGGTATGAGCTGGACCGCGGCTTCCCTCGGCGAAGACGTGAAGTATGCATGGCGCACGTGGAAGCTCGCGGTGCCGCTGCCGAAGGGCGAGCACGAGATCATCGTGCGCGCTACCGACAGCGCCGGCCGCACGCAGCCTGAAACACCCAAGTGGAACCCCAGCGGCTATCTCTGGAACGGCTGGGACCGCGTGAAGGTGACGGTGCTATGAGAGCTGCGCTTGCCATCACGCTGCTGTGCACGCTGGCGTTACTCGCGCTCGCCCAGCCGAAGGCGCCAACGATGCAGGGCCCTGCCTTGCCAGTGACGCCGCTCCAAAAGAAGCTCGAGACCGCGTGTCTCGAGTGCCACGACGCCGGCATCATCGTGCAGCAGCGCCTCGATAAGGCCGCGTGGCAGCGCGAGGTCGACAAGATGATGCGCTGGGGCGCCGTCGTCGACAAAGACGACTACCAGGGTATGATCGATTACTTCGCGCAGAACTTCCCGTCGGATAAGCCGGCCTATGTCCCGCCGCGCCCGCACTCTGCGTCCTCTGCGTCTCGGCGGTGAATCACTTCTGGCACTTCGCGCAGTAATGCGCACTCCGTCCCGAGATCACGATCCGCTTGATCGGCGTCCTGCACACCAGGCACGCCTCGCCGTCGCGGCCGTAGACGCGCAGGTCGAACTGGAACATGCCTGCCTCACCGAGCGCGTTCATGTAATCGTTCACCGTGGTGCCACCGGCGGCGATGCCTTCGTTCAGCACCTGCTGCACCGCTCCGTAAAGCCGTTTTAGTTCGTCGCGCGTCAGCGTATGGGCGCGCCGCCTTGGCCGCACCTCGGCGCGGAACAGCGCTTCGTCGGCATAGATGTTGCCGACACCGCTCAGCAGCTTCTGGTTCAGCAGCGCGCTCTTGATCGGCGCTTTGCTGCGATGAAAGACCTCGGCGAAGACATCGGCGTCGACGTCGAGCGGCTCGTGTCCTTTCGCGCGGAACTCTTCGCGCGCGATTGCCAGCTTGCCGAAGCGCCGTGGATCGACGAACCGCAGCTCGCGCCCCGACCCGAGCCGAAGCACCGCGTGCGTGTGCTTCTCGACTTCGCGCTGCGCCTCGACGACAACCAGCGATCCGGTCATTCCCAGGTGCACGATCCACTGCGGATGCATCTTTGCTCTAGGGAACCTGGCTTGTGTGGACACGGGCGACTTGGGGTCCCCAGCGAGCCCGCCTTTGGCTCGATGGGGTGAGGGCTCGCCCGTGTCGCGTTCCAGGTCAAACACGATGTGCTTCCCCACTCTCCGCACATCCTTGATCGCCGCGCCCTCTAGCGTCCTGACGATCAACCGAGCCGGCGACTTCAGCGACTGCGGCTTGCCCGAAAGCCATACCGACTCGATCCGCTCACCGCGGATGAGGCGCGCCACACCGCGGGCTACGGTCTCGACTTCGGGCAATTCCGGCACAGGGCTATTTCACCACGAAGGCACGAAGACACGAAGCATGCAAGAAGAAAAGAAGGTCATCCTGAGCGCGTGCCTTTCGCGCGAAGGATCCCTCATGTGCTGGCACAACCAGCGCCGGTCGCGCCTTTTCGGCCGAAAAGCTCCGAGCCGTGCGGCACTGCAGATGGCACCTGCATCCTTCGGCCGAAAGGAGGCCTCAGGATGACACTCCACACGATTCTTTTGCCTTTTACCTTTTTCCTTTTGCCTTTTATCATTGTCCGTACACCTCCTCTCTCCCTGGAAGTCAGCTCGCAGTGGACCGGGGTCAGCGTGTGCGAACCTGACTCGTTGGAGCGCGTGTGGCATTCGGCAAAACCGCGGTGGTGATCGGCGCGCAGTGGGGCGACGAGGGCAAGGGCAAGATCGTCGACGTGCTCTCCGGGCACTTCGCCATCGTGGCGCGCTACGCCGGCGGCCACAACGCCGGCCACACCGTCATCATCAACGGCAAGAAGTATGTGCTGCAGCTGATCCCGTGCGGCGTGCTGCGGCCCGGCCGCCGCAGCGTCATCGGCAATGGCGTGGTGCTCGATCCGGTCGCGCTGATGAAAGAAGTCGGCACCCTGCGCGAGGCCGGCATCGACGTCACCGGTCGCCTCTTCGTCTCCAATCGCGCGCACGTCATCCTGCCGTATCACCGCATGATCGAGCTCGCCGCCGAGAATGCGCCCGGGCGCGTGAAGATCGGCACCACGTCGCGCGGCATCGGCCCCGCCTACGAAGACAAGATGGGCCGCCGCGGCTTGCGCGTCGCCGACCTGCTCGACGCGGAACTGCTGCGCACCCACATCGAGAACGCTTGCCGCGAAAAGAACATGATCGCGCACGCGCTCTTCAACACCGATCCGCTTGACGCCGACGTGATGTATCGCGAGTACAGCGAGATCGCCAAGCAGGTGGCGCCCTTTGTCGCCGATACGGCTGCGTTGCTCAATGGCGCCATCGACAAGGGCGAGAGCGTGATGTTCGAAGGCGCGCAGGGGACGATGCTCGACATCGATCACGGGACGTATCCGTTCGTCACGTCATCGAGCGCCACGAGCGGCGGCGCGGTCATCGGCACCGGCGTTGCGCCCACGCGCATCTCCACCGTCATCGGCGTCACCAAGGCCTACACCACGCGCGTAGGGGAAGGGCCGTTTCCCACCGAGATCGACGGCCCACTCGGCGATGAACTGCGGAAGCGTGGCGCGGAGTTCGGCGCTGTCACTGGGCGCCCGCGGCGCTGCGGCTGGCTCGACCTGCCGCTCCTGCGCTACGCGACGATGCTGAACGGCATCGAGTGGCTCGTGGTGACCAAGCTCGACGTACTCGACGAGCTTGCCGCAATACAGGTCTGCACCGGTTACAGAGTGAACGGCAAGAAGACGGACGAGATCCCCGCGCACGCCAGCGGTTACGACCGCATCGAACCGGTCTACACGACGCTGAAAGGCTGGAGCACCGATACCTCGAACGCGGCGAGCTACAAGTTGCCGCGCGCCACCCGCGACTACCTGGGATTCATCGCCCGCGAGAGCGGGGCAAAGATCGGCATGATCTCCACCGGCCCCGACCGCGACCAGACCATGCTGCTGCCCGAATTCGTCGCGTCTCTGCCGACTGAGGCTAAGCAAGCTCACGTGGCGCGAACGCCCCGCACCGCCGCAAGACACGTGGGGCGGACGCCCTCGTCCGCCAAGTCCCGGAAAGCGGGACGCTCCTCCGCGAAGCGGCGGAAGTAGGAAAGATGATCGTCCTCGCCGTTACCTGGATCGCCAAGCCTGGCCGCGAAGCACGCGCCACGGAACTCTTCCGTGAGCTTACGGCAAAATCGCGACAGGAGCCCGGTTGCCTAATGTATGTCGTTCATCGTCACAACGAAGACCCGCGCCTCTTCTTTATTTACGAGCAATACCGCGACCAGGCGGGCCTCGACGCGCATCGCGCCACGTCGCACTTCAAAGAGATAGCCCGCGGCTCACTGCTCGCATGCGCCGAGCGCAAGGAAGGCGCGCTCTACACGCCGCTGGAGGAGTAGTTGCATCTGCGTAATCCGCGGCCTTATCAGCGTAATCTGCGGTTAAACGCTTTCAAAGTCTTAAACCGCTGATTACGCTGATTCGACGTTATTTCCTGTCCACCACCAGCACGCCGCCGTGCGCGAAGCTGTCTTTCTCGACCTCGATGAACGCGACGGTCGTGTCTTCGCGCCGCGCGCCGATGTCTTCCACGATGACCTGCGTTATCCGCTCCGCAGCCTTGCGCTTCTGTTCAGCCGAGCGGCCCTTGACCAGTGTGATCTCAACGTGCGGCATGTCGTGTCCTTCGTTATGAGTTCGTGAACTTCACCAACGCTTCCAGCTTCTGCTTCGCTGCGCCGGAATCGATCGATTGCGCCGCCAGCGGCAGCGCTTCGGCGATCGCTGCAGCCTTGCCGGCGACGAACAGCGCCGCCGCGGCGTTCAGCAGAACAACGTCGCGCGTCGCTCCCTTGTCGCCGCGCAGCACCCACTGGATGATCTGCGCATTCTGCTGCGCATCGCCGCCGGTGATCGCGCTGAGCGGCGCGCGCGGCAGGTCGAACTG
>CAYWSH010000180.1:0-7426 GCA_964460655.1 uncultured Terriglobales bacterium
GCGGCGTCGTGCGCAGCTACGACGTCTACGGCGTGCCGTACGGCGAGAGCCAGGCTCGGTTCCACGAGACGCTGACGATTCTGCGCGAGGCGTGGAAGGGCGACCCGTTCAGCCATGCCGGCGAGTTCTATCGATTCCAGAACGCCACGGTGTCGCCGCGCCCCTATCAGGCGCCGCATCCGCCGATTCGTATGGCGACCACGTCTCACGAGACGTTCGGCGTGGCCGGCCGCCTGGGCCTGCCTATCTTCGTCGGCCTGCGCGCGACGGACATGAACGATCTGAAGGTGTCGCTCGCGTCGTATCGCAAGGCGTGGAGCGAAGCGGGACACCCGGGCGCGCCGAGTGCCTACGTGCGCATCCCCGTGTACGTCGCCGCGACCGAGCGCGCCGCGCTCGACGAGCCGCGCGAGAGCATCGCGGCGTTCTTCGAGCGGCAATCCGCGCTCGCGCGCTCGGCGGTCGGCCGCGCCGGCGCCGGGCCCGCCGAGCAGCGCAGCTTTCAGGCCGAGCGCATGGCGAATCTGTCGTACGAGGACGTGCTCGAGAAGAAGGTGGCATTCGGGACGCCGCCCCAGCTGATCGCGCGCCTCAGGAAGCTGCGCGAGGAGCTCGGCATCGACGGCATCCTGCTCGAGCCGAACTCCGGCGGGCTGATTCCGCCCGAAAGAGAGCGCGAGAGTCTCAGGCTCTTCACGCACGAGGTGATCCCGGCGTTCAGGAGGTCGTAGCCATGGCGACGGTCGGCTCGGGCAAGTACAGATATCGGCTCGTCGAGAACTTCGGGCAGCTGCCGGCGGACGAGACGTTCGGCAACGCCAGCGCCGTCGCCACCGATTCGCAGGATCGCGTCTACGTCTTCCAGCGCAAGGACCCGCCGGTAGTCGTCTTCGACCGCGACGGCCGGCATCTCGGCTCGTGGGGCATCGGCGCGTTCGCGAACCCGCACGGCATCTACATCGCAAACGATATCGTCTATCTGACCGACCGAGACGATTCGGTGTGCCTCATGTACACGCTGGACGGAAAGCCGCTTCAAGTGCTGGGCAAGCGCGGCGTGCACTCGGACACCGGGTGCGAGAAGCCAGGCACGCTCGTCCCCCGCGCAGCGGGCCCGTTCAACTATCCGACCGAGATGGTGCCGTCGCCGTCCGGTAACCTCTACGTGACGGACGGCTATCGCAACGCCCGTGTGCATCGCTTCGACGCCGACGGCCGGCTGCTCGGCTCCTGGGGCCACCCGGGCAAGACCGAGCCGGATCACTTCCATTTGCCGCACAGCCTCGTGGTCGACCACCGCGGTCTGGTCTACGTGTGCGACCGCGAGAACAATCGCATCCAGGTGTTCGCGGCCGACGGCAAGTTCCTCGCGATCTGGCCCGAGCTACGCCGCCCGCTCGATATCTCGATCGACCGCGCCGGCATGTTCTGCATCAGTGAGGGCGGCGTGAACGGGCTCTCGCCACGGATCAGCATCATGGACCCGCAGGGCCAGGTCGTCGCGCGATGGGATTCGCTGTCGGCGCACGGTAGCTGGATCGACGCGCGCGGGGACATTTATCTGGCGCTCGGCTCGCGGATGCGCGTCGACAAGTACGTGCGCGAAAGCTAGCCGGCCACTTCTCGCTACCGTTTCGGGACCGCCACGGGCATGCGGGGCCCCTTCACGTTGACCGAGCCCAGGTGGTTGCAGCTCGTGCCGCAGAGCATCTTCCGGTCGTCGCCGCCGAAGGCGATGTTTGTCGTGACCGGCGCGCCACGCACGGTGCGCGTGCGTCCACCCAAACTTTTGGATCGCGTCCGCGAGGCCAATCGGCTGCGCCATGGCAGTCGGAGCACGGAGAAGTCCTACCTCGGCTGGATCCGCCGCTACATCGTGTTTCATGGCAAGCGGCATCCCGCCGAGATGGGCGCGCCGGAGGTCGCGCACTTTCTCAGCTCGCTCGCCGTCGAAGGAAGGGTCGCGGCGTCGACTCAGAATCAGGCGCGGAGCGCGCTGCTGTTCCTCTACCGTCACGTCTTGCATCAGGACTTGCCGTGGCTCCACGACGTTGTCCGGGCGCGGCAGTCGAAGCATCTGGCGGTCGTGCTGACGCGCGATGAAGTGCGTGCCGTTATCAGCAAGCGGGACGGCGCGCCGCGCCTCATGGCGACACTTCTCTACGGCTCCGGGCTACGCCTGCTCGAGTGCGCCCGGCTGCGCGTGCAGGACGTCGATTTCGCCATGAATCAGATCGTCGTCCGTGACGGCAAGGGTGCGAAGGATCGGGTCACCGTCCTGCCGGCTGTGGCCAAGGAGCCTCTGACGCAGCACCTGCGACGGGTGAAGCGTCAGCACGAAGCCGACCTGGCGCAGGGCGCCGGCGGCTCGCCACGCCCACCTCGGCAAGCGCGCGACACCGCATACCTTCCGGCACTCGTTCGCCACACATTTGCTCGAGGACGGGCGCGACATTCGCACGGTCCAGGAGCTGCTCGGACACAACGACGTCAGCACGACGATGATCTATACGCACGTGCTCAACCGCGGACCATCCGGCGTGACAAGCCCCGCCGACCGCGTGCTCGCCCCCTGATCCCCACATCAGGCTGTGGCACCGATGGGTGAATATCCAGATCTGCATATCCCGGCACCTCGGCGGTCGCGTTGTGGGCAAGTCCGTGGTTGCGCGACGCAATTTGCATTGGCTCCGACTCCCGCGTGTCGCGATATGCTGCGAGATATGCTGCGAGGCGGTGTTATGCAGTTCTGTGGAATTAGAAGTTAGGCATGAGCGAGTTCCGAGATCAGCTGACACCTCTTCGGTTCTGGAATCGTGCCGCCATACTCGCGTTCCTCGGAGCACTACCCGTAGGTGGGGTCCTGGCACTTGGCACGGAAGGGACAGTGCTTGCCCCTGCCGTTCCGATTGCCGGATTCGGGATGTGCGCGGCCATCTGGCTATTCGGCTACATCCGCATCCGAACGTTTCGGTGCCCCCGCTGCCGAAACTACTTCACGATCCGGAATTGGTTCAGTACGAACACACGTGGGCGGAGGTGTGTGCACTGTGGGCTCGACGCTTATGCCTAACTCAGCGCTGCACCGGACCGCTCGCTCGCGCTGCTCGCTTACGGCCGGTGAGCGCGGGAGTTAGCCAGTGCCGTTGTCTGTGAGGCGCCGATGACCAGACTGCTGATCGAGGCCCTGGTGCTGGCGGTGGCCCTCGCGTTGGGAATAGTCCTCGCCATCAAGCGCCGGCAGCCCCTCAGAAACGTGTTTCGGAAGGAGGGGGACGGGCTTGTGGTTGCCGCGAGCGCAGCGGCGGTCGTCCTTTTGCTACTCGGGTTCGCGGTGCTTTTTGTGATCAACAATCGATGACCCGTCGCCATCGGTTCAAGGCGCTGTCTAACTTCGCAGTGCAGCCGACCGGGGCTCGCAATGCTCGCCCCGGCGGCTGACCGCAGGCGTTAGCAACTGTCTCCCGTGTCAAGTGGTTTGTGCGTGATCGATATGGCGCCACGTGGTGTTTGTGCGCAGCATGGCGTTCAGAATAGTGAGGAGCTTGCGCATGCATGCGGTCAGCGCGACCTTCTTCGGCTTGCCGGCCGCGAGGAGCCGACGGTAGAACTCGCGGAGCACCGGGTTGCAGCGAGTGCCCACGAGCGCCGCCATGAACAGCGCGGCGCGGACCGGCGCACGACCACCCCAGACCAGCCGCTTATGCTTCAGCGTGCCACTGTCGCGGGCGAGAGGTGCGACCCCCACCAGGGCCGCGATCTGCTTGCGTGGCAGCGTGCCGAGCTCCGGCCGTTCGCCGATGAGGGTACGACTGAGAATTGGGCCGACGCCCGGCGCAGAGCGCAGCAGATCGTCCTTGGCACGCCAGACCGGACTGGTCTGGATCGTGGCGTCCAAGTCCCGGTCGACATCGTGCAGCTGACGTTCGAGCCACCGAATATGCTGGGTGAGGCCACGGCGTACCGCGGGCACCGCGTGCTCGAGACGATTGCGCTCGGCGATCAGCATCTCCAGCACCTGGCGCCGACGGGTGAGGAGCGCGTCGAGCGCCCGGGCGGCGGCATCCGGCAGTGCGCGCGGGACCGGGCGTACGCGGTCAGCGAAGAGCGCCAAGATGTCGGCGTCGATCCGATCGGTCTTGGCGAGCTGGCCGGTGGCCCGGGCGAAGTCGCGGACCTGGCGGGGATTGGCGACCACGAGCGGCAGCTGGGCCGCCGCGAGCGCGGCCACCACCGCGCGCTCGTAACCGCCAGTGGCCTCGAGAACGATGAGCGTGGGCGCGTGGCCGCGTACGCGCTGGACAAGCGCCTGGATGCCGGGCCCATCATTGGCCAGCGTCCAGTGCTCCCCTGAGGGGCGGATAGCCATGACCAACTCTGCCTTCGCGACGTCGATGCCGACGAACGTCGCCGCCGATGACATAGGCGAGCCTCCCGGCGACGGGGGACTGAAGCAGGCCCGGTCTTGCGTGATGCGGGATGAAACCCGCGCAACTGTTCGGGCTCTGAGTTTAGGACGGGCGACGCCCACGCTAACGCTCGGTCTCACCGACCGTAGACAGATCGAGCTGTCGCCCGCCACCGGCCGTCGCTGGCTCACTCTACCAATGCTCGTCTAGTTGGAAGATACAAGACACACATCGCGATGACTGCATATGCCGAGAAAGCGGCAGGCTGAGCCACCCGAGGAGCCCGAAGTTGAGCCCGAGGACGGCATTCGTTTGCTCAAAGGGCAGATAGACAAGGGGCGTGAACTGCTGGCGTCGCGACCGCTCAGCAGAGACGCTTATGGCCAGTGGGAACTACTGACGCGTAACTATCTCGAAAAGGCCTTTGGTCGCGGCTCTCCCAACGTTGGCAGCGTAATGGATGTTGGCAAGTACGGTGGATTCCCCGGGAACGCCGGCGAGCAATGGTGGGAAAATCATCGCGCCGAAAGCCTCACTACCCAGCTGACGCGGCTTGAGGGGTTGGTCGAATTGCTCCAGACGGAACTCCAGCTCCGTGGCGGCGCTTCGATCTCTAGTCCCGGGCCGGCCGCCACCGGGCATCGAATCTTCCTGGTTCACGGACACGACCAAGCGGTGTTACAGGAAGTGGCCCGCTTCCTCGAGCGACTAGACCAGGACGTCATTATCTTGCGCGAACAGCCGAACCGTGGCCGCACAATCATCGAAAAGTTCGAAGATTACAGCGACGTCGGCTTTGCGGTTATCTTACTGACTCCCGACGACCACGGGGGACCGGCTACGAGTTCCTCCGAAGCGCAGCAACCTCGTGCGCGCCAGAACGTGATACTGGAACTCGGCTACTTCCTCGGCAGATTGGGCCGAAGCCGCGTATGTGCACTCTATCGACAGGGAGTCGAAATTCCATCAGACTACTCGGGCGTGCTCTACGTGAAGCTTGACTCCGAGGGTGGCTGGCGGCTTCAGCTGGCGAAAGAGTTGAAGGCGGCCGGCCTGGCGGTGGACATGAACAAGGCGCTTGATGAAGGTGTCTAACTTCAGCTTTCAGCGGTCGGCACCTCGCGCTGCTCGGTGCCGCCGCTGAAGCTGCGCGTTAGGCCGTATGCCGACGAACATGAAACGACTCGGCTTGTTGACCCTCCTCGGGGCCGCGTCGGCTGTGTTCTTCACATTCGCTCTGTGGTTACTCTTCAGAGCCGGATGTGCCGGAGACACAAAGGGCGGAGGCTATGGTGATCCCCTCGTCGCTCTTCAGTTGGAGGACGCGGCGCTTCCGTTCTTTGTTGTCGCGGTTGCCGGGATCATCATCCTCATTGCGTCGCTTCGAGCGATTGCGCTGCGCTACCGCGTCGCTCTCGTCGTAGCGTTTGTACTGACAGGCGCTCCCGTCCTTTGGTTGACGGGGCTTCGAGTTGAATCCTGGGGCCTGCGAAGCTGTTCGTAGGCCTAACTTCACGCTGCAGCGGACCGAGGCTCGCGATGCTCGCCTCGGCCGCTGAGCGCGAGCGTTAGGCGGACGGCAATGTGGGGATCCTTTCTCGAGATGGCCGTCGACTACTTGAGGCGCCAACAGGATCGACTGAAGGTGGAGTTCCAGTTTGGAAGTTGGCCGCGCTACGACTACGACCAGCAAGCTGGCACCCTCACCCTCTCATCGAACGGAAAGGTCGGCGTCCTCGCCGACATCAATATCGTGGGGTCGACCTCCAAGAGTGGCGGCACGTGGCTCTGGGCCTGGGAGAATCCTTCGATTCTGGAGAGCGTGAAGGATTGCCTGGCAGATGTCCGCGCCTACGGCGAGGCTCACGGGCTCGAAAAGCTCACCACTGCGAAATGGCCCGGCGACGAACGCGACGGGTGGGAGATGACAGCTGCTACAGCGTTCATCCTTCGAGCCGAAGGAGCGTACCGCGCTCCAGGTGACGATGGAACTCTCTTCATGATCTTGCGAAACGTCCGAGGACCTGCAGGCAGCGCACCGCCTAACAATCCGCTGCAGCCGACCGGCTTCGCCGGCGGCTGAGCGTGAGCGTTATGCGTCTTGACGCTTCGTCCAAGGAACGACTCATCGCCGGCTGGCTGGCCCTGCAACGCACTGCTATGGGTAGCCGTGAGTATGAAGATGCCTTCTGGGCTTTCGAGGAGCTGGACGATCTTTGTACGGACTCGCCGGAAGATACCTGGGAGATTATTCTCGGAATCCTCGCGCGGGGTCCGTCGGATGAGGAAATCGGAATGTTAGCCGCCGGACCGCTGGAAGATCTCTTGGCGCGGCACGGTCGATACGTGATTGAGCGCGTCGAACGAGAAGCGAGTCGGAACCCAGCTTTCGCGAGTCTCCTTGGCGGCGTCTGGCAGCTCACAATCCCCGACGATATCTGGGCAAGAGTCATGGCGGTCTGGGATCGCCGAGGCTGGGATGACGTTCCGCCGGCATAACAGCGCGCTGGAGCAGGCCGCCGCTAGTAGCTCGCATGCGCTCGCCGCGGCTGCTCAGCGCGGACGTTAGATGGCAACGAAGAGGCGTGCAAGACGTAGAAAGCCAAGAGCCATGAGCTTCGTTCGCTTCGATTTTGATAGCCTGTCGCGGAGCCATGAACGGCGATATCCCTTCAGGCGGGGCGCAACGTAGGTGTTCCTGGGCGAGATTGCCAATATGGGCGGACACTGCGTGGTGGCTGACGCGAGGACCGGTAGGATCTACGCCGGCTATCACACCGAGAAGTTCGTGGAGATTCCAGGGGATGAAGTTTGAGCCAGGCGGCGTTCCATCTAACATCAGCATGCACCCGACGGGCTTCGCCCGCGGGTGATGCAGATCGTTAGGCGGCGAAGGGTTACCATCTCTCGTCAATTCATGAAAGGTCGTAGAGCTGATAGAGCATGACCCATCGCGCGCCCCGGGAATGTACGTTCGCGAAGGAGGAGCCGAGCCGCTGCCTTCCCGGCAAGAGACC
>CAYWSH010000181.1:0-4084 GCA_964460655.1 uncultured Terriglobales bacterium
AGGCCGCGCGCAAAACCACCGCCTAGTGCGAGGCCGATGCGTGGCGGGCGCTCGGTCTGTTTGATGACGTACGGTCGCGCCAGGTTCTCGGTGATGGCTCGTACCGACCGGACCAGCCTGCCGAACTTCTTCATGGCGGCAACCCCGACTACGACCACTTCTACACCTTTCGATGCTGCTTTGTTGCCCGGCGATGCAGATTGACCCACACTTTGGAGGGCACTTTCGTAATCGGCGCCTCCCGGAAAGCCGCTCCCCGCGCCGGGTTGCACGATTAGGACGCGCGGCTCCGGGCCGGTTATCCTTGCCCATGGCACGCGAGTTCTCCGCGGGCGGTATCGTACTGCGGCGCATCGCGGGAGAATGGCACCTGGCCGCCATCCGCCCACGGCGCGAGACGCAGCCCACACCCTCCGGCAAACCGCGTAAGGCAGCCGTGCTGGCCTTGCCGAAAGGGATCATCGATCCCGGCGAGCGCCCGGAAACCACCGCCCAGCGCGAGGTTCGGGAGGAGACCGGCCTGGAGGCCCGCCTCGTCAGCAAGCTCGGCGACGTGAAGTATGTTTATCGCCGCACCTGGGGTGACGGCGAGCGCGTGTTCAAGATCGTCAGCTTCTATCTTTTCATTTACGAGAACGGCCAGCTCGGCGACATCGCCGACAACATGCGGCACGAGGTGGAAGCGGCGGAATGGGTCCCGCTCCGCGATGGGCCCAGGCGACTCTCGTATTCCGGGGAAAAGGACATGGCGCGCCGCGCGGAAAAATACGTAGGCGAACACCAAGATATTGAAAGTAAGTAGGTTACTTGACTGAATGAATGACCATTCAGTAAAATGGGGGCAATTAATACCGGCGCGCGTCGTTGGCTATCCTCACCCCACGATTCAACGGCGCGCTCCGCTTCTCCTGGCGCAGTGTTTAATCAAGGCGTTGCGTGTGGCTAGCGCCTGACGTTCTGGTTCGGCGCAAGCCTCAGCGTCTATCCTTAGGCTGCAAGATCCTGGCGCGGTGCACGCATGAAGCGTATCGGCAACGTCGCGGTCCTGGGAGCAGGCGTGATGGGTTCACGCATTGCTGCGCACCTGGCGAACGCCGGTGTGCCGACGTTGCTCCTCGACATGGTCCCCGCCGGCGCTGAGGGCGCGGCGCGCAACCGACTGGCTGCAGCGGGGCTCGATGCCGCGCTCAAGTCCAAGCCGGCTGCATTCTTCGATCGCGACCTCGCCAAGCTCATCCGCGTCGGCAATTTTGATGACGACCTGAAGCTGCTCGCCGGCTGCGATTGGATCATCGAAGCCGTCGTCGAAGACCTCGACAGCAAGCGCAGCTTGTTGCGGCGCGTGGAGCAGATGCGGAAGCCGGGCACGATCGTCAGCACCAACACCAGCGGCCTGCCGGTGCACTCTATCGCCGAAGGGCTGAGCGACGACTTCCGCCGCCATTGGCTGGGCACGCACTTCTTCAATCCACCGCGCTACATGCGGCTGCTCGAGCTTATTCCCACGCCAGAGACGTCGGCGGACGCCATCGCCGCCATCGAGCGCTTCTGCGATGTGCGGCTGGGCAAAGGCATCGTGCGCGCCAAAGACACGCCGAACTTCATCGCCAACCGCATCGGCACGTTCAGCGTGCTGAACGTCATGCGCCTGATGCAGCAGATGGACCTCAGCATCGAAGAAGTCGACGCGCTCACCGGCAGCGCCGTCGGCTGGCCGCGTTCGGCGACCTTCCGCACCATCGACATGGTAGGGCTCGACGTGCTCGCCCACGTCGTCCGCAACATGGGCCGCGCTGTTGCCGCCGGTGCTCAATCAGCTCGTGTGGACGCGGGCGACTCGCCCGCGTTGGCGTCCGAGCAAACTCAGCTGCCGGCGTTCTTTCAGAAGATGCTGGAGAACAAATGGCTCGGCGACAAGACCGGTGGCGGCTTCTACAAAAAGGAGAAACGCGAAGGTGCCGAACCCGAACGCCTCGCGCTCGACTGGAAGACGCTCGAATACCATCCGCGCAAGAAGCCGAAGTTCGCAGCGCTCGAGATGGCGAAGAACATCGAGTCGACGCCAGAACGCCTGCGCAACCTGCTGGTGCTTGATGGCACGGACTCCGTCGTAAAGCCGGTCAAGACGAGAGAAGGTCAGTTCCTTTGGAACGTCCTCGCCGACGTCTGGACCTACGCCGCCGAGCGCATCCCCGAGATCTCCGACACCATCGTCGAGATCGACCGCGCTATGCGGCTCGGCTTCAACTGGGAGCTGGGCCCGTTCGAGCTGTGGCACGCCGCGGGCATCGGGCCGACGGTGTGGCGCATGCGCGCCGAAGGCCGCACCATCTCGCCGAACGTCGAGCGCATGATGACGACGGGCAAAGGCTGGTACGAAGCCGCGCCGGCGGTTCCATCTGGCCGCTCGTACTTCGATTTCGACAAGGTCGGCTACAAGCCCGAACCGGCCGCCGACGGCTTGTGGTCGGTCACTGTCGCGAAAAAAGGCGGCACGAAAGTCGTCAAACGCAACGCCGGTGGCTCGCTCGTCGATCTGGGCGATGGCGTCGGCTGCCTCGAGTTCCATTCCAAGATGAACTCGCTCGGTGGCGACATCGTGCAGCTCATCACCCAGACGCTCAAGCCCGACAGCGCGCTGGGCGCACCCTTCGACGCCTTCGTCATCGCCAACGACGGCCAGCACTTCAGCGTGGGCGCCAACATCATGCTGCTGCTCATGGCCATCCAGGAAGACGATTGGGACGAGGTCGACCTCGCCATCCGCAGCTTCCAGGGCATGATGCAGGCGGTGAAGTTCTCGCCGAAGCCCGTCGTCGTCGCGCCGTTCAACATGGCGCTGGGCGGCGGCTGCGAGATTTCGCTGCACGGCGCCGCGCGCCAGCCGCACGCCGAGCTTTACATGGGGCTCGTCGAGGTCGGCGTCGGCCTGTTGCCCGCCGGCGGCGGCTGCAAAGAGATGCTGCTGCGCGCGCTCCAGTCTGCCAGTGGCGGTGCGGTCGCGGAACTCGATGCTTTGAAGAAGACATTCGAAACCATCGCGATGGGCAAGGTCTCGACGTCCGCCGTCGAAGCGCGCGGCTACGGTTTCCTCTCGCCCGGCGACCAGGTCACGATGAACCGCGACCGCGTGCTCTCCGACGCGAAAGCACGCGCGCTGGACCTTGCACGCTCCGGCTATCGCGCGCCCACGCCGCGCACCGATGTTCCTGCGCCCGGCGAATCCGTGCTCGCAACGTTGAAGCTCGGCGTACATCTAATGCGCCAGGGCGAATACATCAGCGACCACGAGGTCAAGATCGGCAACAAAGTCGCGGAAGTGCTTGCGGGCGGCGCCGTCTCGCCCGGCACGCCGGTGAGCGAGCAATATCTGCTCGACTTGGAGCGCGAAGGTTTCAAATCGCTCTGCGGCGAACGCAAGACGCAGGAGCGCATCCAGTTCACATTGAAGACCGGGAAGACACTGAGGAATTGATGACCGTTGGTTCTCAGAAGAGTCTGATAGCGATCACCCTGTGCGTGACGGCGAGACTGCTGGTCGCTCAAGAATTACCGTGCACACATGACTCGCGGCTGCGGACATACGGGGAGTGGTTGCAAGCAACGCCCCTTGCGCACGGACAGGCGTTTCGTGCAACACCAGCGAAGCGAGAACGGATTGTGCGGCTTGCTCGCAAACTTCAGCTGCAAGCGACACGCGATGAGGTCGAGCGGTTGCTCGGAAAGCCCGACTTCGAGAGTCTTGGCAAGACGCCGCGAGTTCTTCCCGCGAACAATCCGGATGCTCGAACGACGTGCTGGTATCAGTGGGTTTACTACCTCGCAAAACGGGATTCCAATCCAATCAATGCCAGCGACCAAGGCCTGTTCTTGACGTTCGATCACGATGGGCGGCTAGGTTGGGTGTCGCCGCTGAATATCAAGGGTTTGAAAGAAATGGGTGCCCCTGTTACGAAATGACTCATATGCGTGAAGCCGTGATCGTCAGCTCCGTGCGCACGCCCGTTGGCCGCGCCTTCAAGGGCGCGCTGCGCGCTACGCGTCCCGACGACCTCGCCGCCGTTGCTATCCGCGGGGCGCTCGA